>DASRYK010000082.1:0-10915 GCA_035687205.1 Methylocella sp.
CGGGCGTGTTGATGAGGTCGCGGCCAAGCGCCACACCTTTCGCGATCCGCTCGATCCGCGCGGCATCCACAACCTCCGGAGCGCAGAGCTGCGGCGGTTCGGCTCCATTGGCTTTGTAGCGCTGGTAGCGGTAGCTTGATAACAGCCAGGAGAGCGCCGCGAGCGCCGGGTCATGCGGCGCATTGGCGAAGCGGTAGACCCCTTTGGGCAGAATTGTTGCGAGCTTGCCCGGCAGAAAAAGGTCGCGGGCGCGGCTGTCTGCGGCCTCGATGCCGTATAGGACGGCTTCGATTTTGCCGCTGGCATTGGGCAGGATCTGGCTGCGGCCGGGCTTGGGCTCGAATCCGCAGGCATCGGCGAAAGCCTGCGCAGCCGCGGAAAGACCTTCCCGGAGGCGGGGCCAGCTTTCCGCTGTGACAAAAAAGATGGGCGTTGCGCCTTCTTGTGGTTCACGCCGGACCAGCATGCAAGACTCCACAATTAGCGCTGGGCAAAATGCCTTTCAGCGAAAACTCATTCTCCGCGCGAGCGTTTCCTCGCAGACAGGGATCAGCCAATCTCGATCACGAGCGGTTCAAGCCCTGCGATCGCGGCTTCAATCTTGTCGCCCTTGTTGACAGGGCCAACGCCTGCGGGCGTGCCGGTGAAAATGAGATCGCCAGGCTCGACCGCAACCTGCTGTGAAAGATAATGCACGATTTGGGGGACGCCCCAGATCATGTCCGAGAGATCGGCATCCTGGCGCAGCTCGCCGTTCACCCGGCATTGGATCTTCCCTTTGGCGACAACGCCCGTGTACATTTCCGGCGTGATCGAGGAGCACGGCGCAGAATAGTCGAAAGATTTCGCCATCTCCCAGGGCCTGCCCTTCTTCCGCAACTCGGTCTGAAGATCGCGTTTCGTCATATCAAGGCCAACCGCATAGCCGAAGATCATGTCATTGACCTTGTCCGCCGGAATATCGCGGCCGCCAAGAGCCATGGCGACGACGAGCTCAACCTCATGCTGCAGATCCTTCGTGCCGGGGGGATAGGGCATGGTCCCGCCATTGTGAAGAATGGCGCTTGCGGGCTTCATGAAGAAAAAAGGAAGATCGGTTTCGGGATTTCCGCCCATCTCCTTCGTATGCGCCTTGTAATTCTGCCCGACGCAGAAGATGCGCCGGACCGGAAAGGGCTTCGTCGACATCGACATGAGCGAAACCACTGGCGGCGCGGCGAAAGCATAATCGCCCATGAGGGTCAGTCCTTGCGTGCAGGGGTTGCGGCATGGGCGGATCGCCCATGTGCCTTATAGCAATTTGCGTGCTTGCAGCAATTTTGGTGCTTACCGGCGCATTAGCCGGGCGGGGCCTTGTCAACGTCGAGGGGTTCGGTGCCGGCCGGGCGGCCATCGGCGCCCAGCGTGATCTTTTCGATTCTCTGCTCGGCATTGCGGAGCAGATTGTTGCAATGAGTCTTCAGAGCTTCGCCGCGCGCATATATGGCAATGGACTCTTCAAGTCCAACAGAACCCTTTTCAAGCTTTTCGACAATCTGTTCGAGCTCCTTCAGGGCATCCTCAAAAGACATCGCAGCAATATCTCTCGCCGCGCCCTGTTCCGCACCTGCTTCCGGCAAAACCTCTTCCCCCGCTTAAGCTCGATCAATGGCCTTCTGCCCATTGGTCTAGACGCTGATCAAGACCAGCGCAACTCCAGAGAAAAAGGCGCGCCTTCGCTGCAGTCCGCGCCCCGGCCGATCTTTTCAATGGCCGCAACCATCCGCCCATTGCGCCTGAGCATCGCGTCGGCGAGGGCAACGAGCCGGGGATTAGGGGTTGCAGTTGGCGATTTTGCCCGCACTTCCTGTGCAATGGAAGCCTCGTCGCGGTCCGGCCGCAGGGCGCAGGCGGCGATGAATGCGGCAGCTGTCGAGCGGCTCACCCCTGCCCAGCAGTGCATGAGCAGCGGCGCGGCCTGGTCCCACCGCCGCACGAAAGCAAGGAGCTTTTCGATATGGGTTTCGTCAGCGAGCAGATGGCCTTCGGTCTGCACCGTGATATCCGAGAGATTGACGATGAGATGGCTTGCAGCGGGAATTTCCGGGGGGCGCTTAACAGGTGTCCCGCTGTCGATAAGCGTGACGAGGCTTCGCGCGCCGGTTGTGCGGACGGTCTCCGGCACTTTCGAGAGCGGGCAGACATGGATCCAGGCAGCCAAAGATATACTCACACCATAGATAGAATCGCCCGCCTTCCATAGCCCGCTTAGGTGACATTAGAAATCGCGCGCCTGTGATTTTCGCAGCAAGCTCGCGCGATTTTGAGCGCTGCTCATCCCGCGGCGCCGATACGGGATTCAATCAGCCGTTGTAATTCTGTCAAAAACCGCTCAGCGGCAAGGGCGGGTGCCCATGGCTCCCAGGGCCGGCCGCCATAAATGCCCGCAAGGGGATCGGCCCGAAGCGCCTCATAGGGAATGCGCAAGGTGTGGCGCACTTCGCTTTGCGTCCAGCCCGCGACATGGACCGCTTCTGACGCGGCGGCCGTCCGGTCGGCTTTCTTGTGAATCCTTCTTTGCGAAGGCGTCCAGGCAGGCAGGCCGTAGCGGAGAGAAATGGCGGCTCCGAGCCGCGCAGTTAGGGTGCGGAAGGCCTCGCCGAGGAAGGGCTTCAGCACCGAAATGCAATCAAAGCCGAGCAGGCCTTCATCCGCATCGTGCAGCAATTCGCGCAATTCAAAGAGAATGTTTGGCGGCTTTTGTGATTGCAGCCGGTAAAGCGCAAGAACGAGAAGAGAATGCTGCGCGACGGAGAGCGGCAAAGGCCAAGCCGAGTGACCGCCCCAGCGGTAGGTGCGGGCAAGGCCCAGGGCCAAGTCATTGTCCTCCCAGTCGAAGGGCGTGGGGTTGAGAAGGTCGAGGCGTTTGCCGGAGGGGAGGCGGACCCAGGCCCGGGGAGGGCTCATGGAAAATCTTTAGCTGCGCTGGCCCGGCAGGCGGCATGGCGGAAACAGCTTACCAAGTGATCGTTCACCATTCCGGTCGCTTGGCAAAAGGCATAGACCACAACCGGCCCGCAAAAGCCAAAGCCGCGCTCTTTCAGGTCCTTGGCGATTTTTGCCGACAAAGAAGTCTGGGCCGGAATTTCGCTGATGTCGCGAAAGCGGTTCTGCACAGGCCTTCCGTCAAAAAAGCCCCAAAGATAATTGGAAAAGCCCTGAGTCCCTTGGATGCTGAGAAAGGCGCGGGCGGAGGCAATGGTGTTTTCGATCTTCGCCCGGTTGCGGATGATGCCCCTATTCTGCATGAGCGCGCCGATCTTCTCGTGGTCATAACGAGCGATCTTCTCCGGGTCGAATCCGTCAAAGGCGGCACGGAAAGCCTCGCGTTTGCGCAAGACGGTGATCCAGGAAAGCCCGGCCTGAAAACTGTCAAGCATGAGCTTTTCAAAGAGCGCCCGGTCGCCGCGCTCTGGCACGCCCCATTCCTCGTCGTGATAGGCAAGATAGAGCGGATCACTTCCGGGCCAGGGGCAGCGGATCTTGCCGTCTGCAGGAAAGGGTGCGCTTATCTCCTTCATCCGCACACTTGGCCAACTGCTCAGAGCCTGCTTTCAACATCTGCGGCCCTTTCAAGGAATTCCGGCGGCACAATGAGATTGAGGGGGGTTTCCCCAGCCTTTATTTCCGCGCCGGCGGCCCGCGCCTCCTCAAGCCGGTCAATCCGCACCATGGCAAGGCCCTCGGCGCCTGCGGCCGAGCCAGTCTGACCTATATTCGTCTCGCCTGCCACGATCTGTGTTCCTGGCGCCGGGGCTTCGCCACCGAAATGAACCTTGACGATGCGCTTCCTCGCTGATTTCCGGAAGTGGACCCGTGCCACGACTTCCTGCCCCACATAGCATCCCTTCTTGAAATCCACGCCGTGCAGAAAATCAAGGTTGACGTCGTGAACGAAAGCCTCGCCATAAGTGAAATCGACTCCGCCTTTCGGGACGCCTTGCGCGATGCGATGCGCCTCATAGGAAGCTTCGCCGGCATCGGGCAGGAGCAGCAGTTCTGAGTGCGGGGCGATCACGCGCAAGCCCATGCCCGGCGCCCGCGGATCATGGAATACGATGCCCTCAAGCCCTCCGGGCGGCTCCCCGGCCAGGACGGCCGCAACCCCAAGCTCGCCCGAGCGGTCGGTGATCGCGATTTTCGCCCGCATCTTGTGGATATTGAGCCTTTTGATAAGCTCGCCAGTGTGCGCCTTGACGCAATCGAAGAGATAGCCTGCCTCCGGCCCTTGAGGAAGCGGGACAACGAAGAAGTCGAAGAGAAGCTTGCCCTGAGGCGTCAAGAGCGCCGAGAACCGGGCCTCCCCTCTGGGAATATCGCGCACGCTGTTCGTGATCAGCCTTTGCAGGAACCCGGCGGTGTCCTCGCCCGCAAGCTCGATGACGCCGCGGTCCTCAAGACGACATAGGCTGCCGTTCATCGCATCCCTCGACTTTCATTTGGCTCATTTGTAGATAATCCGCCAAGGAAAAGGCGCAAACCGCCTTAGGCTTGCAATGGATGAGCCAGTGCCGCGAAGTTTCGATATGCTGTTGAAGGGCGGCACCGTAGTTGATCACACCGGGGCGGGCTTGCGCGACATTGGGATCACCGGGGGCAAAATCGCGGCAATCGGCGATCTCTCGCGGGCCGATGCGGGCGAGACCATCGAGGCCGCGGGATTGCACATTTTGCCGGGCGTGATTGACACCCAGGTTCATTTCCGCGAGCCTGGCGCAACCCACAAAGAGGACCTTGAATCAGGCTCCCGCGCCGCTGTTCTCGGCGGCGTGACGGCTGTTTTCGAGATGCCGAACACAACGCCGCCGACTGTGAGCGCTGGGACGCTTGCCGCCAAAGTGGCGGCGGCGGAGAACCGGATGCATTGCGATCACGCCTTCTGGATCGGCGGCACGGAGGAGAATTGGCGCGATATCCCGGAGCTCGAGCGGTTGCCAGGCGCAGCCGGGATCAAGGTCTTTATGGGCTCTTCGACGGGCTCGCTTCTCGTTGCGGGCGACGATGGCGTGGCGCGAATTTTGAGCCAGACCCGGCGGCGGGCCGCGTTTCATAGCGAGGACGAATCCCTTCTTGAAGCGCGCAAGAGCCTGCGGGTGCCGGGCGACCCCTCCTCGCATCCCGTCTGGCGCGATGAAACGGTGGCGCTGAGCGCGACCCGGCGCCTGCTGCGGATCGCGCGCGAGAAGCGCGCCTTGATCCATGTGCTCCACGTCTCGACCGCCGGGGAAATGGAGCTTTTGGCCGCGCATAAGGATATTGCAAGCGTCGAGGTCACGCCGCATCATTTGACGCTTACAGCGGAAGATTATGCGCGGCTCGGCACGAAAGCGCAGATGAACCCGCCCATCCGCGAGGCCCGCCAACGCGAAGGACTCTGGCGCGGGGTGGCGCAGAGCATCGCCGATATCCTCGGCTCTGACCACGCCCCGCACATGCTTGAAGAAAAGGCCAAGCCCTATCCGCAGAGCCCCTCGGGCATGACTGGCGTTCAGACACTCGTCCCTATTATGCTCGATCATGTGAGCGAGGGGCGGCTCTCGCTTCAGCATTTTATCGACATGACAAGCGCTGGGCCCGCCCGCCTGTTTGGCATTGCGGGCAAGGGGCGGATTGCCGTTGGCTATGATGCCGATTTCACTATCGTTGACCTCAAACGGCGCGAGAGGATCGAGAACCGCTGGATCGCCTCGCGCTGCGGCTGGACGCCCTATGACGGGAGAGAGGTCACAGGCTGGCCAATTGGCACCTTGATCCGGGGGCGGCGGGTCATGTGGGAAGGGGAGCTAGTTTCCGCGGGGCATGGCAAGCCCTTGCGCTTCCAGCAGGCGCTTTAGCGGCGGCCAGCGGGGCAGCAGGGATCCTGCTTTCAAAGAAAAGCGGACATTTCTGCGCAAGATCTCAAAGCCGGCTGCGCCGCATCCATATTTCTGCCCCTCGTTCGTCGAGAGGAACGATTTTTGTCACATCCAGCGGGGCTTTGCGCGAGGGTTGGAACACTCATGACCAAGACCATCCGGGTGCATGAATTTGGCGGGCCAGAGGTGATGCGGATCGAGGAGATCGAGCTGCCACCGCCAGGCCAAGGGGAGGTGCTCGTCCGTCACCATGCGATCGGCGTCAATTTTATCGACTCCTATTTTCGGAGCGGGGCCTATGCGCCCCCTTCGCTGCCTTTCACGCCAGGCAATGAAGGCGCGGGCGAGGTTATCGAAACAGGCAAAGGGGTCAAAGATTTCAAGCCCGGCGACCGCGTCGCCTATGTGGCCTCGCTTGGCTCCTATGCGGCCGAGCGGCTCGTCGATGCAGACCGGCTCGTGAAGCTGCCAAAAAGCATTTCTTATGAGACAGCCGCTGCTATGATGCTGAAGGGCCTCACCGCGCAATATCTTCTGCGCCGGACATTCCGGGTAAAGGAAGGCGACACGATCCTTGTTCATGCGGCCGCTGGCGGTGTGGGCCTCATTCTCTGCCAATGGGCCAAGGCGCTTGGTGCGCATGTCATTGGAACCGTGGGCTCGGCCGAGAAGGCCAAGCTCGCCAAACGCGCAGGCGCCAGACACGTCATTCTCTACAAAGAAGAAGACTTCGCCGCCCGCGTCAAAGAAATCACCAAGGGAAAGCTCTGCGACGTGGTTTATGACGGCGTGGGCAAGGCAACATTTCCGGCTTCGCTCGACTGTCTGCGCCCGCTTGGCATGTTTGTGAGCTTTGGCTCGGCCTCTGGGCCGATCGAGGCTTTCAACATCGGGCTTCTCTCTGCAAAAGGATCCCTTTTCGCAACGAGGCCATCGCTTTTCACCTATACGGCCAAGCGCGAGGATCTCGAAAAGATGGCCCGTGAGCTGTTCCGCGCTGTGACAAGCGGCGCCGTGAAGATCCCGCTGCACCGGGCCGCGCCGCTTGAGGATGCAGTGAAAGTGCACCAGGCTCTGGAGTCCCGGCAGACGACCGGCGCCACGGTGCTGCTCCCATAAACAATAAGCAGCGGGACATTCTCATTCACTTGCGCTAGAATTCGTCCAGAACCGCGGAAAGCGGGACAGAATGCGCGGCCTTGCGAAAGAGAAGCGGTGCTGCGGTATTGGGAGGCCGCCCGGGAGGTGAGGGGGGCTTGGCCCGGAAAGCTGCGCACAGGGGCTGCGGTGCCGAAAAAATACCCAAGTCAATTGGGAGGCCGTATTGAACACCCAGCAAGAACCCGGCGGCCGGGGCATTTTCACAGTCCTGAGCTTTGGCATTCTGGCGTCAGCCGTGGTGGGGTTCAGCATCTATCTCTTCTTCGCGCGGCGGCAAGGCGATATCTACTTCACCAGCCAGGAAAATCTGGCCTTCCAAGAAATCATCGCTATCAAGAATGTCCGCAGCCAAGTTGCCGGGGAGTTCATCAATTCCGTTGTGCATTGTATTTCCCCGCCAATCATGCCGGGGCAGAGCCTGACGGAGGAGGAAGCCGTTCGCCTTGTCAGCGCAGCCATGAACAAGGATGCGGGGGGAATGAGCGGAGCAAAGGGGGGCAATTGCGCGCCGGGGAACCAAAATTGGACGTTTGAGCCGCCTTGCATGCTCAGGGTCCAAAAAACTCCCTACGAGGCGGTTCCGGCCGCGCGCCTCGGCAGCATAAGGATCTGTCAAAACGCTGTTGCGCAGAGTATCAGGTCTTCGCTTGGCCGCTGTGCAAAATCCTCTGCGCAAGAGAGCTTCTTGCAATGCCTCGCAGATGCTATCATGGCAAATCCAGATGTTAAGGGCGAAATTGACGGCTCTTTCTCAGCGCGCGCGGGCCCCCCTTAGGCGGCGGCCTTCGTGACAGAGCGCCGGACTGGAACGGCCGCACAGAATATACGATGGAGTGGCAGGACGAAGGCTTTATCCTCGGCACAAGGCGCCACGGTGAATCAAGCGTTATTGTTGAGGCGATGACCCGCGCGCACGGCCGTTATCTGGGGCTTGTCAGGGGCGGGCGGGGAAAGCGGATGCAGCCGCTCCTGCAAACAGGCACACAGGCGCAGCTCGTTTGGCGGGCAAGGCTCGACGAGCATCTTGGAACATTTACCGTCGAGCCTTTGAAGCTTTGCACCGGCGCTTTGATGGCCAGCGCAGAGGCGCTCCATGCGATTTGCCACGCTGCTGCCCTGCTCCGGCTTTCCGCCGAGCGCGATCCGCAGCCGGAGCTTTACGCGGCGGCGGCCCGGATTGCGGCGGGCCTCGATGAGCCGGAAACCCTGCCGCCAGACCTTGTGCGCTTCGAGGCGGAAGTCCTTGCCCGGATGGGATTCGGCCTTGACCTCACGCGCTGCGCGGCGACCGGAATCAGCGAGGATCTGATCTATGTGTCGCCAAGATCGGGCAGGGCCGTCTCGCGGGCGGCGGGCGAGCCCTATAAGTTGAAACTCATGCCTCTTCCCGGCTTTCTGCGGGGGGCAAGCGAAAGCAAGCCGTCTCCCGGAGATGTCATGGACGGCTTCAGGCTGACCGGCTTTTTTCTGATGCGCCGTCTCTTTGGCCCGCGCGGCCTGTTCCTGCCTGAGGCGCGAGACGCCTATCTCGCCGCGATCCAAAATCGGTTCGCAAATGAGTTCTCCGGATATTAGCAGCGTAAGAGCGGGGGCCGGTGGCCATTGCCCTTGCGCCAGTCCCAGGCGGTGTCTATGAGCCCCATTCATGAAGCCAACCCATGAACGGCTAGCCAAGCGCCGCGCCGCTGCTCTCGAAGGCGGAGGGAAAGAGCGGGCCGCCGCGCAGCATGCGCGAGGCAAGCTAACTGCCCGCGAGCGGATCGCGGTGCTCACTGACGAAGGCTCCTTTGAAGAAAGCGGCATGTTCGTCGAGCACCGCGCGGCGGATTTCGGCATCAACCGGCGCCATGTGCCAGGCGATGGCGTCGTCACCGGCTCAGGCACGATCAACGGCAGGCCTGTCTTCGTCTATGCCAAGGATTTCACCGTTTTCGGCGGCTCCCTGTCCGAGGCCCATGCGCAAAAGATCGCCAAGCTGCAAGACATGGCCATGCGTTGCGGAGCGCCGATCATCGGCCTTTTCGATTCTGGCGGCGCCCGCATTCAGGAGGGAGTTTCCTCGCTCGCAGGCTATGGGGAAGTGTTCCAGCGCCATGTGCTGGCCTCGGGTGTTGTGCCGCAGATTTCGGTGATCATGGGCCCCTGCGCAGGGGGCGATGTCTATTCCCCCGCGCTAACCGACTTCATCTTCATGGTCAGGGACACGAGCTACATGTTCGTGACAGGCCCTGATGTGGTGCGGGCCGTAACCAATGAGACGGTCAGCCCGGAGGAGCTTGGCGGCGCCTCCGTGCACGCGGTGAAAAGCGCCGTGGCCGATGGCGCCTATGACAACGACGTCGAGGCGCTTCTCGATCTGCGCCGGTTCTTCGATTTTCTGCCCCTCTCGAATATGAGCGGCGTGCCGGAATGGCCTTCCTTCGATGATCCCGGCCGGAGCGAGGCCTCTCTCGACACGCTCGCTCCCGAAGACGGATCAAAGCCCTATGACATCAAGGAGATCATCCTCAAGACCGCGGATGAGGGCGATTTTTTCGAGGTCCAGGAAGCCTTTGCGCGCAATATCGTCATAGGCTTCGGCCGCATTGAGGGGCGCACGGTGGGCTTTGTCGCCAACCAGCCCATGGTGCTCGCGGGCACGCTCGACTCGGACGCCTCGCGCAAGGCCGCCCGCTTCGTTCGCTTCTGCGATTGTTTCAACATTCCCATCGTGACATTCGTCGATGTGCCGGGTTTCCTGCCTGGCACGGCGCAGGAATATGGCGGCCTCATCAAGCATGGCGCAAAGCTGCTCTATGCCTATGGCGAGGCGGCCGTGCCGAAAGTGACCGTGATCACGCGTAAAGCCTTCGGCGGCGCTTATGACGTCATGGCCTCGAAGCATCTCGGGGCCGATGTGAATTACGCCTGGCCCGGTGCAGAGATCGCGGTCATGGGCGCGAAGGCGGCGGTCGAGATCATTTTCCGCGACGAGGCGGGCGATCCCGGGAAGCTTGCCGCCCGGACGCGCGAATATGAGGAGCGGTTCCTCTCTCCCTATGTTGCGGCGGAGCGCGGCTATATCGACGACATCATCCTCCCGCGCGAGACGCGGCCCCGCATCGCCCGCGCTCTTGCTCTGCTGCGCAACAAGAAGCAGCAGAACCCATGGAAAAAGCACGGCAACATTCCGCTGTGAGCGGTTGCGCCCGCAGTGCAAGATTTTCTCGCGGGACCGGACAAAATGGTTCACGTGAAAACATTTTGTCCGGTCCCGCGAAAAAGCTGCGGGATCCAGACCGCCCCCGGCATCGGATGAGCAGCGAAGGCAGCCCTTTCCCTCAATGGCTGTTCTCTTCCGCTTAGAGCCGCGCAAAGGGGGCGATAAGAGTTTTTTGGGAACTACGCAGATTTAGCTTTCGTGCGGCCCCCGCATGGTCATCAGCGCTGCTTCGACATGCCGCCAGGTCTTTGCTTCTTCGGTCTTGCCTTCCTGCTCAAGGGCAGCAGCCCTTTGAGCAGCTTCGGCAACTGCCTTGTCACCATGGGCTTCCAGCAATTGCCGGGCAAAATCGTAAATATCGATTTCTTGCATCATCATGGCGTCATGCTCCTTTACTGAGCGGGGCGAAAATGCAGCGCCGCCGCCACGCTGAAGAAAAATAGGGCATCTTGTGCCCTTGGCCAGCACTGCGGCGCCTTGTCAGCGTTCAGGGGCGCGGGCCGGAAAGCACGTGGAACCGCTAGCTGTCGATGCTATGGAGGTTGTCCGTCCGGGGCTGAGCTGAGAAGCTGTGGTTGCCACACCTTCACCTCTCGCCCAGGAGCCCCGGATGGACGTGCATCAGAATGCCAGAACGACGAGGCATAGTCGAATGCTG
>DASRYK010000083.1:0-3609 GCA_035687205.1 Methylocella sp.
CTTCAACCAGCCGCGCCGCCAGAGCCATGCAAACGGAACGGCGGGTGCTCCACTATGTATGGCAGCTATGCTAAAGGTCCTGCGAATGCCGCACCGCGTACAAGATGAAACCCGCAAGGCCCTGAAGGCTCAGGCTCCCGAAGATGAAAGCCGCCATAAGCGCGACGAAGTGCGACGCCGAACGGGCTTCGATGCGGATGAAATTATAAAGGACGGAAAGTGCGAAGATGACACCGAAACACAAAGGAATGCTTGAGACGGCATAGGCGCTGAATTTATCGAGCGGCAGCACGCGCAATGGCTCGACAAGAAAAAGGATCGCCATATGGATGAAAAAACTCAGCGCCGCCAGGCCCGCGCAGATGTAAGCCGCGCGGCCGGGAGTTATTTTGGACGGCGCCCGGGCATTGCCTGGCCGTCCCGGCCCCCCGCCGCCAGATCCGCCCCTTCCCCCGCCGCCGTCCCCGTCTCCTGGCTTCTTCATTGGCCGTTCCCGAGCTCATCGACGATTTGGCCCTTAGATTGGTCCGCATTCTTTCTTTTGGCAAGCGCCGCTGCGGGCAAGAGGCTCAAGACGCGCGCCCCCCTTGCGCTTTCTCCCGGCGCAGTTCAAAGCTCAGAGGGCGGGGGGCACGGGATCTGCCCGGCCAGGCACCGGCACCGCGAGCCAAAGGAAAAATCTCAATGAAGAAATACGCCCCCCTTCCATTCCTCTTTTTGGGCGCTCTCTTCGCCTGTTGCATTGCGGCGCACCCCCCTGCCCTTGCGGTCAGCATGGATAAGAGCTCGCAAACAAAGGAATGCGCGGTCCTCGTTAGGGGCGGCACCATTCAAATTTCCGGCTATCAGCCGGATTCACTCGACAAATACTGCGAGAGCTTTCCTTCGACGGGAAAGGCCATTTTCGCCTTCGATTTCAGCACGCCGGACATGCGGGATCTGCCCGTCGAGCTGCGCATCATCAAGGACCCGATGATCCCGCTTTCATCAGATACGGATCTCGGGCCTTTGACCGTTGCCTATATGGCGCAAGCGGTACACAAGAGCGGAACCTTCACATTCGAGCATGATTTTCCGGAAAGCGGGCATTTCATCGCGCTCCTCACGGTCACGGAGCCAGGCGGGGAGAAAAAGACCGCAGAGTTCAAATTCTCCGTCGGAAAAACTTTTCTCGGGCTCTACCCTCTGATCCTGGGCGGGATCTTGATTGCCGGCGTGCTGTTCTTTTACTGGCGGCACTTTTCGAGGCGGCCGAAGCCTTCGAGCTGAAAAGCAGATGTTCCCCCCCTGTCAGGCCGAGGCGAACCAGTCGCGCGTGATGTTGTTCCAATTGAGAATGGCATCGATTACCGCAAGCACGATGAAGCCATAGCCCCAATATTCGATTCTGATCCCAAAGAGGGCGCTTGGCTTCTCGGGACGGTCAAGCTTGCGCCCGAACCCCGCGCACAAAATGCCCCAAAACAGGAAAAGAAGAACGCTCGTCGATTCCCGCGTCAAATGATAGGCGACGCCCACTCCGCCCGCGAGGAAGGCAGCAACGAGAAAAAACACCGTGACCAAATATCCCCAGCGGGAGAAAAAGCTCATTGTTGAAGCCCGTGTTCGATCTGCGAAATTTTCTCATCATAGCGTTGAAAGGCGTGCCGCCGCCAGCGCCGTTCCACCGGCCGGTCTGTTTGCCGCATGGGACAAGAGGATATTTGCGGGAAGGCCGAATCCGCGGTGGCGCAGCTTAGCTTTTAGGACGCGCCATGCTCCCCTCCCACCGCATGGTTTGAGAAATTCCTGTTATCGGGTCAGCCGCCACCCAGAAAAACCCGTAGCCATTGGAGAATTGGGGCCGCATAAGGCGCAAGCGTGTTTGCCGCCTCGCGCCAGCCCTTGGCACCCTTGCCGATCTTATCGCCAGACTCGATGACCTTGACGAGCTCATTGATGGCGCCGCCGATGGTAAGCCGCCGTGATTTTTCCAAATCGACTTCTCCAAGGAGATCGGGCGGGGGAGCAGATTGGAACATGGCGCGTAACCGTGCTCCAATGACCGGATGCGTGATGGTGGGAATTGGCTGCGCAACATACTGAAGCGATTGCGGAACACTTGGCTCGAAGTAGGCTGGCGTTAAGGCGCGGACACGCTCTATAAATCCTTCGATAGCATCCACCGGCAGCGGCGCCTCCAAATGCCCGCTGCGCACTGATTGATAGAAATCCCCGGTCTCGGAATAATAGGCGCGAAGACCAATGTGCTGCACAAGAAGCGTTTCGAGATGCGCTGCCAGCCCAAGAGGTAAACTCGGAAGATCCGCTGTGAACATGGCCCGGATAATGCGTGCGCGGGCATCTGCCAGAAGGAAGTTTCCTTCATCGTGTTTATTCAGAAGATCTTCGACATACTGACCGAGCGTTTCGCCATACTCAGACCTTGCGTTCCATATTCCGCTTTGCAGCCCGCGCGCGATGTCAGATGCCAGCTTGCGGCAGGCACACATCAAAAGGCTCCAAGCCCAGCCCGCAAGGCAGCAGCCCGCCCGCAGCTTTCCAGACACTCGCCTTCAGAAGCCGCAGGGCTGCCGTCAAACCGGGCCAGCCGGTTTGCCCCAGCCTTCCCCTTGCACCGTTACTGCTTATTGAGAGGCAGCAGAGTCACCGTGCTGGTTCCGAAAGTGTTGTCCCCATGGGTGTAAACATTTCCGGTGCCGCAAACATCGGGGGAGTTATCGATTCCTGCCGAGCGGGTCAGGACCATATGCGCGGGGAAGGTGTTCCTGAACCCGCAGTTTGTGCTGTAGCTGACCTTCGTATCGCTTATGTAAGCCGGTCCCGTCGCCGAAATTCCTGCGCCATTTGCCGTCGCCGCCGAACGGATGAGCGTCATTCTTCCAAAATCGATGGAGTTAAAGCCGGTATTCGTGTTGTTGGAGGAAACCGTGTCGGTTACCAGAAGATGCGCATTTGGCCCCCTGACGGCGATCCCGTCGGCTCTGTTGTTGGAGGCGGTGCTGTTGCTGACCGTTGCGATGGCTTTCGAATTGCTCAGCGCAATGACAAAAATACCATAGTTGTTCCCGGAGGTTTCGACTCCGTCGATTGTCCCCCAGGCGCCCGCTGCATTATTGATGGAGAATCCGGCGCCGCCATTGTCGTCGGAGATTGTATGGGAGATGGAGAAGCCCATGGGGGTGTCCGATTGGATGTAAATCCCATCGGCGGTAAAACCGCGGAAGACGCAATTGGAAACACTGAGACGGAATCCCGAGACGAAGCGAAGGCCGTATGTTCCGCGTCCGCCGCCCTCGACGGTCAAACCGCGCAGCAAGACCTTGTCGCCCGCCGCCGCATTGATGGTGATCGCGGCCTGTCCGGAAGCCGCCCTGACAAGCGCCGTTCCGGCGCCATCATTGACGATGCTGAGCGACTTGTTAATCGTCACGGGAAAGTAATCGCCGGAGTCGAGCACGGCGATCACCCCGCCGGGCGCGAGAATATTCTGCGCATATTGAAAAGTGCGGCAGGGCGATGCCTCCGCGCCGCAGCCCGGGGCGTTGGCGCCTTTCCCGGAGACAAACACCCGGGCGAGCAGGGCTTGGGCAGGCGACGTGCAAACGC
>DASRYK010000084.1:0-23764 GCA_035687205.1 Methylocella sp.
CATGCACTTCGCCGATCTTATGCGACTTTCCGGAGTAATAGAGGATCCGCTCGGTCGTCGTCGTCTTTCCCGCGTCGATATGGGCCATGATGCCGAAGTTGCGGTAATCTTCGATGGGATGGCTGCGGGGCATAACAATATCCCTTCACTCAAAAAACTTCTTAAGCTTGCGCTCACCAGCGGTAATGCGAGAAAGCGCGGTTGGCTTCCGCCATGCGATGCGTGTCTTCCCGCTTCTTGACGGCATTGCCGCGATTGTTGGCGGCATCCATCAGCTCAGACGACAAGCGGGCTACCATGGTCTTGTCGTTGCGGCCGCGCGCGGCGGAAATGATCCAGCGAATGGCAAGCGCCTGCCTGCGCTCGGGGCGGACTTCAACCGGAACCTGGTACGTCGCGCCGCCGACCCGCCGGGAGCGCACCTCGATCGAAGGCGCAACATTATCAAGCGCCTGGCGGAAGACCGAAAGCGCATCCGAGCGCGTCTTCTGCTCGATCACGCTAAACGCATCATAGACAATCGCCTCGGCGACCGATTTCTTTCCATCATGCATGATGGAGTTCATGAACTTGGTCACGACGACATCGCCGAACTTTGCATCCGGAATGACGTCCCTCTTCTCGGCGCGATGGCGGCGCGACATGTTTAGGCTCCATCCATTCTCATGCTGCTTCAGGCTGCGGCAGCGGCGGCACTTCCGGCCGCGCCGTTTTGCCCTTCACTCGCCTGCAAAACTCACTTCGGCCGCTTGGCTCCATATTTGGAGCGGCGCTGCTTGCGGTTCTTCACGCCCTGCGTGTCAAGCACGCCCCGAAGAATATGGTACCGCACGCCCGGCAAGTCCTTAACCCGCCCCCCGCGAATCATCACCACGGAATGCTCCTGCAAATTGTGCCCTTCGCCCGGAATGTAACCAATAACCTCAAAGCCATTGGTGAGCCGGACCTTGGCCACTTTGCGCAGAGCCGAATTGGGCTTCTTCGGCGTCGTTGTGTAAACGCGCGTGCAAACGCCGCGCTTCTGCGGGCAGGCGCCAAGATGGCGCGCCTTTTCACGATAGACCTTCTCCCGCCGCGGCTTGCGTATCAACTGACTGATCGTCGGCATCCTGGTCTTTCTCAATCGTTCCGTCGGCCCATGGCAAGGCTTTTGGCCAAGCTCTGGGTATGAAGCCCTTCGCCGCCTGCCACGGAGCCGGACGGCAAACGGCCGGAACCGTCAGCCTGCCAGCGCGTGAGGCGCCCTCATTTGGCAGAGGACCACGGCATGCCGTGCTCTTGCTCTTGCCGCGCAGGAGACCACATGGATCTCCAGACTCTTGGTGGACTGTTAAGTCGCTGGATATGACAGCGTCTAGGCCAGCTTTTATCCCTGACGAGGCGTCACGGAAGCAATCACCTACTGCCTGTCAAAAAAGCGGGCGGAACTTAATCGTGCCTGTGCAACGCGTCAACCCATCAAATCAGGAAAATCCTTCGCCAGACACCGTCTCCGGCTCTGCCGGGCCCTGGCTCGTTGAGCGCCCCAGCCGCCCCGCCGCGCGGCACCGCAAGCAAACCGGGTGTCTGCAGGGGATGCCCGCGGCGCCCGCTGGGCCAACTCGCAGGAGTGACGGCCACCCGGCAATTATATAGGGAAGGTATATCCCGTTTCCACCGCCGCTGCGCTCTGCTCTCGCTCTTTCAGCCCAGATCAGGAAACCGGACGTCTTGCCTGATGCACAAACAGCATTGCGCTTTTCGTCTTCGCGGCAGCGCTTGACCTTGCCATCGGAACAGGCAACAAGCCCTTAGTGCGCCGGCAAATCCGCCGGGACAGGAGAAGAAGCATTGCGGCGTCTTGCTTTGGCTCTCGCCTGCCTCACCTTCCTTTGCCTGCTTGCAGCGGGCTGCGACAAATGCGGCGAGCCGGTGAAGATCAATGCGCCAAGCCTCTCGGCCGCCTGTCATGGAACGCCGCAGCCGGAATCGCGCGAGTAAACCCTTTTCTGCGCCAGCAGCCCGGCTCAGGTCTCCGAATGGGCTTTGTCCGCTGGCGCCCCGCGCGCGCCGTGGCGGGCATCCAAGCGCGTCTCCGCCCACACCACTTCATGAGTGGTGAAAGCCCGCAGCCATGAAGAAAGTGCAAGAATTTCCCGCCCGAGAAAGGCAAGCGGCGACCATAGCGAGACCTCCCAGCCTTTGCACAGGGCAAAGCCTATTTCGGCGCAGAACCATCCGGTCAAGGTCCATGTGAAAGCTGCCCAGGGCGAGCAGGCCGCAAGGGGAGAAGCCAGCGCGCTCGCCACGGCCGCGGGCAGCGGGCTTGCAAGAGGCTCGAAGGGAAAGGTGAAGCGCTCGTTCTTGCGCCGGATCACACTCCAGCGCAACTGCCGCGCATAGATGCCCGAGAAGCTTCGCGGCCCAATTTCCTGGGAGACCGTTTGGTGCGAGAAAACAGTCTTTAGCCCGAGGCTCGCCAGGGCTTCAGCAAGGGCGGTGTCCTCGGCCAGAGAATGGCTGATCGACTCGATTCCGCCTGCCCGCGAAAGGTCGCTGCGGCGGAAAAGCATAACCTTGCCGACGCCATAGCCCAAGCCCAGGACCGAGGCCGTGAGCAAGAGGCGGGCATGGCCATTGATGAGAAATGCCTCGATCCGGCCCGCGAGATTTTCTGCATGGACGGCAACCGGCACGGCGACCACGAGGCCCACGTCAGGGTTGAGGTTTTGCACGAAGGCGGAGAGCGTGCCAGGATCAAGCGTGATGTTTGAGTCTTTCGTCAAGACAAGATCGTGCCGCGCCGCTGCTAGAGGCGCTGAAAGATTGTTGAGCTTCGGGCTCACCGCCAGCCCCCCTTTCGAGCGCAGGAACCGGCTTGAAATCTGGGGATGCGCGGCGGCGATCCGGCGCGCAGCTGAGAGGGCCGGGGAATCTTCCTCCTGGGCGCTGAAGAGGGCCTCGTGACAAGGGTATTTCTGGAGAAAGACTGAGGCTTGCGCCGCCTCGAACCCGGGATCGCAGAGCTTGAGAGGCACGATCACCGAGACAGGCGGCTGATCCCCATGCGCGGCGCGGCGCCGCTGGACAAAGGGCTGTATCAGGCCGCAGGCGATCGTTGCACAAAGCACAAAGACGGCTAAGGCCCACCAGGCCGCGCCAGCATAGGCGAGATATGGCATCACAGGATGGCGCCCGCGGCTTCAGCCTGGCGCCTTGGCGAAATTCTCCGCGGCCCTGTCCCAGTTGACCGTGTTCCACCAAGCTTTGAGATATTCGGCCCGCTTGTTCTGATACTTGAGATAATAGGCGTGCTCCCAAACATCGACGCCAAGCACGACCCGCTGAACGCCAAGCTCGAGCGGCGTATCCTGATTCGCAGTCGATATAATGTCGAGCTTGCCATTCTTATCGACAACGAGCCAAGCCCATCCTGACCCGAAACGGGCAAGCCCTGCCGCATTGACTTTTTCGGCGAGCCCCCCGGTTGAGCCAAAGGCAGCATCAATTGCGCTTTTGAGGCTGCCAGAGGGTTCTTTCGCGCCGCCCGGCCTCATTATCTCCCAAAAGAAGGAGTGGTTCCAATGACCGCCAAGATTGTTGCGCACGGCAGAGCGGACGCCTTCAGGGACAGCGCCGAGATCGGAGAGGATGACAACAGGGGAGGTGCTGGCGAGGTCCGGGTATTTTTCCACAATCTTGTTCAAAGCCGCGACATAGGCCCCATGGTGACGGTCATGATGGATCATCATTGTCGCGGTGTCGATGTGGGGCTCAAGCGCGTCGAAGGGATAGCCAAGAGGCGGAACCTTGAAGACGGGGGGATTTTCGAACACGGGGGGCTTTTCTTCAGCGAGCGCCGGAAGCCCAAAGCGAGCGCTTCCCGCGGCAGCTGCATATGCAAGGCTCAGTCTCAAGCCATCGCGGCGAGTGATCATTTTGGCTCTCCCTCACAATGCATTTCCGCCTCGCGCCTCATTTGCGCAGTTCCAGGACCCAGGGGCTATCCTTTAAATCATACGGTCGTTTTCATTTGACCGGCATGACAATTGCGGCGCAACTGTGATCTCCCGCAACCAGGATGCCCTTCCGTGCCGGAGCTTCCCGAAGTCGAAACGGTCCGCCTGGGCTTGGCCCCTGCCATGGTCGGGGCGCGTCTCGCTGGCGTCGATCAGCGCCGGGCCGATTTGCGATTCCCCTTTCCAGAGCGTTTTGCCGAGAGGCTGACCGGCCGCCGGATCGAAGCCCTGAGGCGGCGCGCGAAATATCTCATTGCCGATCTCGAAGGGGCTGACGCCCTGGTTATGCATCTAGGCATGTCGGGCTCGTTCCGCATCGAGGAGGCTGGGCGGAACGGGCCGGGCTCGGGGCCGCCTGACAAGCCGGGAAAAGATCCTACACATGATCATGTGGCCTTTGCTTTATCAACCGGCGCGCGGATCATCTACAATGATCCGCGCCGCTTCGGCTTCATGCAGCTTATCCCGCGTGAAGCGCTGCCGGCGCATCCTTTGTTCCGGGATATCGGGGTTGAGCCCCTCGAAGAGGGGTTTGATGGCGCGGCGGTCGCCCGGCTTTTTGCGGGCAAGAGAACCTCCCTGAAGGCAGCGCTCCTCGATCAGAGGCTCATTGCTGGCCTTGGCAATATCTATGCTTGCGAGGCCTTGCACCGTGCAGGACTTTCCCCCCGCCGCCGCGCGGAGACCCTCGCGCGGGCGGATGGCGCTCCGGCTTTCCGCGCCGGCCGTCTCGCGCAGTCCATTCGCAGCGTCCTCAAGGAGGCGCTGGCGGCAGGCGGCTCATCCTTGCGCGACCACAGACAGGCTGACGGCAAGCTCGGCTATTTCCAGCACCGGTTTCGTGTCTATGACCGCGCTGGAGAGCCCTGTTTGCAATGCGGCGGCGCGGTCAAGAGAATCATCCAGTCGGGCCGGGCCACCTTTTTCTGCAGCCGCTGCCAGCGCTGAAAGATGCCTCAGGTATGGGCCACCTTGATCGGCTGGGCGTTCGGGGAGCTGAGCACGACCACCCTCGTGCCGACCGGCGTGCGGTCATAGAGGTGTATCGCATCCTGATTGATCATGCGGATGCAGCCCGAGGATTGGCTTAGGCCAATCGTCCAAGGCTCATTCGTGCCATGGATGCGGAAATAGGTGTCCTGGTTCCCGTGCCAGAGATACATCGCGCGGGCGCCCAAGGGGTTCGCTGGACCCCCATGCATGCCAATGCCGCTCTGCAGCGCCACCATCGATTTCATGAGGTCTGGCCTGCGGTCGAGCATTTCCTTTGGCGGATACCAGTCGGGCCATTCCTGCTTGCTCTTGATGGTCGCCTCTCCGGCCCACACGAAACCCTCGCGCCCAACCCCGACGCCGTAGCGCGTCGCGCGGCCGCCGTCTTCGACATGGTAAAGAAAGTGATTTGCCGGATCCACGACAATTGTGCCGGGAGCTTCTTTGGTTTCGTAAGCAACGTTCTTTCGCAAGAAGACGGGGTCGATCTGGGAAAGATTGACTGCGGGAACAATGAAGGGATCACTCTTCATTTCCGCATAAATTTCTTTGTAATTGGGCTCGACGATGCTCGCAGCCGTTTGGGCTGGCTCTGGCGCCTGAGGCGGCGGTTGAACGGCGGAAGCCTCGATGGCCGGGTTGCGGCTCGTTGTGCAACCCGCAAGCGCGGTTGCGGCGGATGCGGAGACTCCGGCAAGGATTGTGCGGCGGCTGAGATTGGACATTTTGGGACCGGTTTGAAAGCAAGATGGTAAATTTGTTATTTTGTAATGGAGATTTGCTGGCGCCGATATGACCGAAATGCCACGGTCACGGGATTTCTGGCTTCCCCGTTTTCCGGGCTTTGCGCTGAAGGGCGGGAATATGCCGGAACCGCAGGGGTAGAAAGCGCCAGGGCGCCGGAATTCCCGCCAGATCCTTTTCAACCCCTTAAAAAGGAAACCTTGGAAGTGCTAACCGGATACGCGCTGGAACAATCTCCCGTCCTTGCGCCAGCCTTTCCGGCTGTGCATGAGCGGCTGCCCTTCCGGGGGGGCGGCTTGCCTGCCATTTACCCAATCCCCGCAAGCGGCGCCTCATGACCGCGGCTGTGGAAAAGCGCGTCCTCCTTATTATCGGCGGCGGAATTGCGGCCTATAAGGCGCTTGATCTGATCCGCAGGCTGCAGGAGCGCGGTATTGTTGTGCGTGCGGTGATGACCGCGGCGGCGCAGCGTTTTGTGACCAAGCTTGCGGTCGAAAGCCTGACAGGAAACAAGGTCTTTGACGACCTTTTCGCCCTGACCGAGGGCTCAGCAATGGGCCATATCGAACTCTCTCGCGAGGCGGATCTTGTCGTTGTGGCGCCTGCGACCGCCGATCTCCTCGCCAAAATGGCGCAAGGGCTTGCCAGCGACCTCGCCTCAACCCTGCTCCTTGCGACGGACAAGAAGATTCTCGCCGCCCCTGCAATGAATTTGCGCATGTGGCTGCACCCGGCAACAAGACGCAATGTCGCCACGCTCAAAAAAGACGGGGTCATTTTTGCCGGGCCGGAAAACGGGCCTATGGCATGCGGCGAATTTGGACCGGGCCGGATGACCGAGCCTGTCGAATTGGCAGAGGCCATCGAACAGACGCTGGCCAGCAGCACCGGGCTTCCTTTGCCTGCCGAATCAATTTCACTTCCCCAGCCAGGCGCGGCGCTGCTTGCCGGCCGGCGCGTGCTCGTGACTTCGGGCCCAACCCGCGAGCCAATCGATCCCGTGCGTTACATTAGCAACCGTTCTTCGGGCAAACAGGGGCACGCGATTGCCGCCGCCGCTGCTGCCGCGGGTGCTGATGCCGTGCTTGTTTCGGGGCCGGTTGCGCTTGCTGATCCCCCTGGCGTGAGGACCGTTCATGTCGAGACAGCGCAAGAGATGCTTAAAGCGGTCGAGGCGGCACTTCCTGCCGATATTTTCATTGCTGTCGCGGCGGTCGCCGATTGGCGGGCTGCGGTGCCATCGAAGGCAAAGCTGAAGAAAAGCGCCGCCCGAAGCCTGTCATTGAATTTGGCCGAAAACCCGGACATTCTGGCTGCGGTTGGGAGGCGGTCTCATGGGCGCCCGGCCCTCGTCGTGGGCTTTGCCGCCGAGAGCGAAAAGCTTGAAGCCTACGCCAAAGAAAAACTTGCTGCGAAGAACTGCGATGTGATTGTTGCCAATGACATCGGCGCGGCGCCCGGCACTTTCGGCGGCGACTCAAACACTGTGCTTTTTCTCACAAAAGACCGCAAGGAGTCCTGGCCCTGCATGACCAAGCAGCAGGTCGCCGCCCGTCTTATCTCTGAGCTTGGCCGCATGCTTATGGAGCCGCGCCAATGACGGGGCCCGCCGTCACGATCGCTGTGCAACGCCTTCCGCATGCCGCTGGCCTGCCCCTGCCTGCCTATCAGACGTCAGGGTCGGCCGGGCTCGATCTGCTTGCGGCCCTGCCGCCAGGCACGAAGGTCGTGCTTGAGCCCGGCGGAAGACATCTTGTGCAAACCGGTATCGCAATCGCCGTGCCGGAAGGCCATGAAGCCCAGGTCAGGCCACGGTCTGGGCTTGCCCGCGACCATGGCGTCACAGTGTTGAATGCGCCCGGGACGATCGATTCGGACTACAGGGGCGAGATTTTGGTTCTAATTATCAACCTTGGAGATGAGCCCTTTGAGATCGTGAGAGGCGCGCGGATCGCTCAGCTCGTCATTGCCCCTGTGGCGAGGGCTGGCCTTGTCGAGACCGCTGAATTGATTGGCACGGAGCGGGCAGGCAATGGTTTCGGTTCAACGGGTCTGATGGCCTGCGGGGAGGAGCCGCCGTGATCCTTCTCTCCCGCCGCGGCTGCCTGGCGCTCGCAGCCGTTGCCGACATCGCAGTCCACGCAAGGCCCGCGCCGGTCGCTGCCAAAGCTTTGGCGGCCAGGCTTCAGCTGCCTCCGCGGCATCTTGAGGCTCTCCTCCAGGAGCTGGTCCACGCCAGCATCCTGAAAGGCGTGCGGGGGCCTCGCGGGGGTTATGAGCTTGCCAAGGAGCGCCGCCGGATCACCGCAGCCTCGGTCCTCCGCGCGGTTTCGAGCGAAAACGGGCCTGGCGCTACGCCGGAGAGCCCGCTTGTCCGCCAAGTCGTCGTTCCGATCGTCGAGGCCGCCGGGAAGGCTTTCCTCGACGCGCTCGAAACCATCACGCTCGACGACATTTGCCGGCGTGTTGAAGAGCTGAAGCTTTGTGAGGGAAAGCGCCCGGGAGGACCAGACTTTGCAATCTAACAGCCGGTAGCGTTTCTGCAAGCCTTTGGCAGCCCGCCTCTTTCTGCCGTTCCAAGGTTAATGGAGGCTGACCATTTCGAGTTCATGACTCATGGCATTGGCAACCGCCGCGTCGCGCGAATCTGTAATGAGGATCGGCGTTCCATCTGCCGCAAGCAAGGCAAAAAGCTGCAGGCCTGGCTCAAGCGGAGGAGCCGCCGGAAAGAGCCTGGGCAGATCTTCTGAGCGGACCGGCCTTAAATAAGCAACACGCCCTCCTCCCAGGCTCGCGAGCTGCTCCTCGGTCAGCAATGGACGGTCAGGCGCAGAGTTTGCGTTAAACATCAAAGCATCTCCTCTTTGGGCAGTCTCATTGAGACCCGCCGCGAACATCCCTTTTTCCCGCTTCGCGCTGCCCTTCGCCGGACTGTGCTCCGGGACGGACCTTGGGCCGAAAGGACGGCGAGCCATGCACTCGCCGCGGGACCCGATAAGGCATCCCAGGATGTTGCCCGTTCTGCGGATATGGAGGCGGGTCTTAGGCTTTCAAGAGCCCTTCTGGGAGCAGACGATCGCAAAACAGCCAGCCCCGCGCCGTCTCTAACAAAGCGCGGGGAAGTTATGGGTGAGGAGAAAAAACTCGGCGCGCCGCTGGGGTCCAGGCCGCGCCAGCAAAGGCGACGCCGTGGAAACTGCGCTCAGGCCGCTTCCTCAATATCCGCCTCGTCCGGCTCGCTTTCTTCGATCTTGCCGCGGCGCGGGCCTTTCTGCAGCTGGGCTTCGATCACTTTAAGCGATTCCGTCTCGGTGATCTTTTGCACCACGACAATTTCCCGAGCCATTCTGTCGAGCGCGGCCTCATAGAGCTGCCGCTCGGAATAGGATTGCTCGGGCTGGGACTCCGAGCGGTAGAGATCCCTTACGACCTCGGCGATCGCATTCAAATCGCCGGAGATGATCTTCGCCTCATACTCCTGCGCCCGCCGCGACCACATTGTGCGTTTGATGCGGGCGCGCCCAGCCAGGGTTTCAAGAGCCGTCTTGACCGCTCCCGCATCCGCAAGCTTGCGCATGCCAACGCTTGCGGCCTTGGTGGTCGGCACCTTGAGGATCATCTTGTCCTTAACAAAGCTGATAACGAAGAGCTCAAGTTTAAAGCCCGCCACCTCCTGCTCCTCGATCGCGATAATCTGGCCAACGCCATGGGCTGGATAGACGACGAATTCGTTGAGCTTGAACGCCTGCCGCTGGCTGCTTGCATTCTTGCCCTGCTTGGGCGCAGGGCTCTCAGCCCGGGCCGCCGCAAGGGCCTCCCGGCCCGGGCCGGCGGAAGCAGCCTGCTGCCCGCCAGATGGCGAAGGCTTGGCAGAGGCGGTCTTCTTTTCGGCCGGGCTATCCGTGGCCTTGACCATTGGCTGAATGGGGCTCGCCTGGGGCGCGGAGGATATTACTTCGTGTGTTTTCTTGATCACCGTTATCGGCTCTTCTAGTGCTGCGTTCAAGGTTGAAAGACTCTTTGTTGTTAACGTTCCCGCCGGTGTGACCGGAGAGCTTTCCGCCTGCTGGCTGCGCTTGAGCGCAAGGATTGCCGCTGCTGCGGATTTGGTGGCGGCCGTTTTTTGCGGCGCTGCGATGCTGGGCCGCCCCTCAGCTGGGGCGGCTGGGGGAAGCGTCTTCGCGGCCCCAGAGCGCTCTAGCTTTGCCGCGGCAGTCCGGCTGGGGGGCAGTGAGGCCCCCTTTTTGGATTGAAGATTCTTATCCGCGCTAGCTGTGGCCGGGGCCTGTTTCGGGCGGAGGGCCTTGCTGGAAGCCGGTCCTGCTTTCGTGTGACTGGATTTTGCAGATTTCCGGCTTGCGGCGCTCTTCCGCTCCACGCTTTCGCTCCGCAGCCCGGCCAGCTTCACCCGCCCGCTTGCCGTTGCGGTCTTCGCAGAGCGGGCAGCACTGCGGGCTGCGGCCCGCGCCGGCGAAGAACGTTTTGAGGCCAAAGTTGCCGCCTCGTGCGAACTGCCCCGGCCCGTCAAAGAAACCTTGGCCTTTGTCTTCACAGCGCGGCTCGGTTTGGCAGCAGTTTGTTTCTTTGCCGCAGAGCCGCGCGCGGCAGCAGCCCGCTTTACCTTTACCCCGGCCGGCTGTCGTGATGCTTTTGCTTTGGATGTTCCGGAATTCGCCTGTTTGGTCTTCGGCGGCTTCGGGGTCTTTTTGACAGAGGCCATTACCACTGGCTCCTTTTTCCTGCCCCGCTTTGGAGACGGGGCGGCACGCGATGGCGGAAAAACCTCCGCCATTCGGAAAAACTGCATCTCGGCCCTGGGGAGGGGCGAAGCTGGACGCTCTCCGTGACGATCATCCGTCCATCAATGGAACCGGACCGATGAACTAGGCACAGGCGGCGCGCGGCAAAGATTACCGGCGTCCGGATTGCCCCCCTAGACACACCGACACGCGGCCACAAACTTCAACGCTTGTGTTCCGCGAGACAGCATTCTGACATAATTGAAAACGAAAATCAAAGATATACTCTGCTTACGCCGCGTCAACCCCAACTTATCGCCAATATTTGTGAATGACTTAGGCGGCGCTCGCGTCAATCGCCCTGGCCAGGATTGGGAGAGAAATAGGCTTCGAATTTTCCGGGCTTTCCGTCAAAAGCCTTGGCATCGGGCAGCGGCTCGCGCTTGACCGTCACATTTGGCCAGGACTTTGCCATCTCGGCATTCAGCTTGAGCCAGGATTCAAGCCCAGGCTCGGTATCCGGCTTGATCGCCTCCGCGGGGCATTCCGGCTCGCAAACGCCGCAGTCGATGCATTCGTCCGGATGGATAACGAGCATGTTCTCGCCTTCATAAAAGCAGTCCACCGGGCAGACTTCGACGCAGTCCATATATTTGCACTTGATGCAGTTCTCGACGACGACATAAGTCATGGCGCTTTTTTCCTTCGCGAGCAAAGCCCGCCTTGCTGCGCGGCGATCCCGCAGCCCGCTGCCCATTGCTGACGGAAACGGCCCGGGCGCCTCTCAGGTTTCGAAGCGCTGTCTCAGGCCAGAGAGGGCGGTGTCAAATGCTTCCGGTCATCGCTTCTTCCGGACGGCTCCAAAATTTGCCTTGTCTGCTCGCTTTTTCTGCCGCAGGCGCATGCCAGACTCACCCCTCTAGGTAACCCCTCTAACCCGGTTGACGGCCGCAGTCCAAGGATTTTTGCTGAAATAAGGTTTGCCCCCCAGCGAAAGACTGGGCGCGCATCCTGCCGTCCTTGTTCACGGCGAAAGAACCCGTCTCACCCGGATGGCTGGCCAAGGTCTTCAAAAAGAAGCGAGGCTTCGGTAAAACTTCCGCGCCGGGTTCCCGCAGCCAAGACTTTGAGAACCCGCACATGGTGCTCAAGCGCTATTGTCAGAACATCTCCGGGCTTCACCGGCTTTGCGGGCGCCAGAACCCGGCGCGCATTCAGGCGCACATGGCCCTCCGTGATAAGCCGGGCGGCAAGGCTCCGTGAGCGCGTAAGCCGGGCAAACCACAGCCATTTATCAAGCCGCTGGCGCAGTGACACACCCGTCTTGCTGGATCTGACCGGTGAGATATTCAGCCTCTATCCAATTTTCAACCCAAGGCGCCCGCCCCGCGGGCAAGGCGAACCCCCCGCTTCGAACGGCTTTTTCCGGTCCCGTGGGCGCAATCCCCAATGATGAAATTCTTAAATGAATGGCGAAACTCTTACGCCCCGCCCTTCTCCTTTGGGCGCAGCCGCACAACGACATCCACCTTCACGATCTCATAGCCCTCGGGCGGCGTCAGATTGCTGGCAAACTCCATGCCTTGAAGCGGAATATCTTCGATGTGCCCTGTATCTTCGAAGTAAAAATGGCTGTGCTCACTTGTATTCGTATCAAAGATTGTCTTCGCGCCTTCGATCGTCAAGCTTCGGACAATTCCGACCTCGGCGAAAAGGTTGAGCACGTTGTATACCGTCGCAAGCGACGCTTGCATCTTCAGAGCGTTGGCTTCGGCTGCCAGGACGTCGGCGGTGACGTGGCGGTTGCCTTTGCTGAAAAGAAGCCTCGCAAGCCCTAAACGCTGCCTCGTAGCTCGCAACCCATACCGTTCGAGCAGCGTCCTATAGCGGAACTTGCCCGGTGGCGCTTCGGATGCTGCGTCACTTTGAAAGCTGCTATGCTGAAAGCCGCCAAATGAAAACTCTGCCATGGCAGAATGACCCCAAAATTGTTGCCCCCCGCGCCCGGGCGGGACCGGCGTGTTGTTTCTCTTCGTTAGGATGCAAATCCGGCGCCCCCTGAAGCGCCGCTCTCACAGCCAGCCTTTCAACAACATGCAGCTTTGTTATCTTATTACGCCAGGCAAAAGAATTCAACGCCATAGCTTGGCTTTTGCAGAGCACAATTGACGCATGGGCTTGACGCCGCCGCAAGGCCGCCCCATGGATGGGAAGCCTGGCCGGGGCGGGCGATTCGGCACGGGAAGCCTATCATCGGGAGCGGCGATTTGACATGCACGGCCAAAGAGATGCATCGCAACTAGGGCCGCCGGGCGGAGGCCTCGCCGGGGATGGCCGGGAAGGAGCCCTGCCGGATCCTTCGCGGCTGCGCGCCTCGCCGCGGCTCTTCGAGAACGCCCTCCTTGACAAATTGTCGCGGGTCCATTGGTCGGCCCCGTTATTCGTTTACCTGCCGGTTGTGGCCATTCTTGCATGGGCAAGCGCGAGAGCCTTCGGCGCCCGCGACATCGCGCTGGCCGCAGCGCTCGGCTATTTCCTTTGGACGCTTGTTGAATATTTCGGCCACCGCTATCTCTTTCATTGCCAGTTTCCGGGCCGGCTGGGAGCAAGAATTCATTTTTTGATCCACGGCGTGCATCATGAGCACCCGAGCGATCCCCTGCGGCTCGTCATGCCTGTCCTGCTCAGCGGCCCCATCATGCTGGCGGCCTATGGCGTGGCAAAGCTTTTGTTTGGCCTGCCGCTTGGGTATCCTGTGCTGATGGGTTTCATTCTCGGCTATCTCGCCTATGACATGATCCATTACTATGTGCATCATGCGGAGCCCAAGACATGGGCGGGCCGCGCGCTGAGGCGGCTCCATATGCTGCATCACTTCCGCGATCCTGCGCGCGGTTTCGGAGTGAGCGCGCCGTGGTGGGACTATGTTTTCAAGACGGCGCATATCCGCTCAGAGCGCGGCGCGGCCGCGGACTGAGCCGGGCGCCTTTGGCCGCTTAAGGCATGAGAGGCAGGCGCGGCAAGCTTTGCCGGCCTTGCTTCCTGGAAAGCTGAGGCCAACGGCTCATAGACCGCCCCGCCATCCAGGCCCCGGCGCGTATCATGCAGGCAAGGCCGCTGGCGCTGTGCCCGGCCAATGCCTTGCGCGGCCGGAGGGGGCTCGCCAGCTTGAATTCCGGCCTGCTCCGGCTGCGGCCCCGATCTTACAAAAATGTTTCACGTGAAACATTTTTGTAAGGTTTTGGGGCTGGACCGGACAAGCTGCCTTCCATCCCCCGGCTTATGAGATGTGCGATGGCGCGGAAATCTTGTCTTTTCCGCTCCTCCCCGTTTTGGGAAAACGCGGCGCCGGGCGCCCGGGGCTGCGCAGAAAATCGACGCGCTCGCGGCCAGGATGCTCGACGGGCCGTGACCATTTGCAAAGGCTGCGGCGCAGCCTGTCTTGGCCGCCCGCATATTTTGCCGTAGCAACGCCCGATGCAGCCACTCAGAGATCCGCTCGTTTCCCTGCGCAACGCCGGGAAGGTCTATAAGAACGGGACGGTGGCGCTCGCAGGCTTCACTCTCGATGTCTGGCCAGGCGAGATATTGACGCTGCTTGGCCCCTCGGGCTGCGGCAAATCCACGGTGCTGCGGCTCATCGCCGGGCTCGACACGCTAAGCTCCGGCACCCTCGCGCGCAGCTTCGCGCCGGGCCAATCGAGCACCGGCTTCGTATTCCAGGAGCCGACGCTCATGCCCTGGGCGAGCGTCTTCGACAACGTATTCCTGCCGCTCAGGCTGCAGGGCCTATCCCGGCGCGAAGCCCAGCCCGCGGTCGGGGAAGCCCTTGCCAGAGTGGGGCTCGAAGGCTTTGCCAAGGCTTTTCCTGGCGAGCTTTCAGGAGGCATGCGCATGCGCGCCTCAATTGCCCGGGCGCTTGTGCTGCGCCCCATGCTGCTCCTCATGGACGAGCCTTTCGCCGCGCTTGACGAGATCACAAGGTTCAAGCTCAACGATGATCTTCTAACGTTAAAGGCGGAGCTTGGCACAACGGTCGTCTTCGTGACGCATTCGGTTTTCGAGAGCGTGTATTTGTCGCGCCGGATCGCGGTGATGACGCCGCGGCCGGGCCGCGTTGCCGCCGAAATCATGGTCGATGCGCCCTCCCCTCGCGGGAAGGATTTCCGGGCGGATGCAGTTTATGCGCGCAAATGCGCCGAGGCCTCGCGCGCGCTGCAGGCGGCCATGGAGGGCGCCGCCCTTTGACATAGGTGCGCGTTGCGCTGCGCCCCGCACCCCGGGAAACCGCTAACATCCGCGGCCATGGCGTGTGAAATTATTATAATAATTATAACTTTCTAGAATAGATGATTATCGAATATTATATTGCTATATATAGCAACAAATAAAAGAATATAGAAAAATATATTATCACATATCCATCATGATCTATTTTAACCTCTGTTGATCTACATCATGCCTTGGCTTATCCATAAACTTAAATTTGTATAATCTGCCGGGGCAGGCAAAACAGTTCATGCCAATAGCATGGGCTTGAGCGCCCCGTTTCACTCACCAGAAAGATCAAGCTGCTGGCTTTCCGGGAAAGCCCTCATGATGCCGAGGCTCCATTCAATGCTGAGATGGGCGGCGGGCGCTTCGCTGAGAGCAAGCTGGGAGCTTCTGCCTGCCGCCTTGAAGGATTCGCCGCTGGGCTTGGCCTATGGAAGAATGCTGCACGCTTTGGTCCGCCGCCACGCCCGGCGCAACCAGGGGTTTGGAACCTGCTTTTTCCGCAACCGCCCCGAGCTCGAGCTCATGCGCCGCCTTCTTGAGAACTGGCCGCGAGGAGATGCCTTGAGAATTGCGGTCCTCGGATGCAGCAAAGGCGCAGAGGTTTACTCGATTTCGTGGTTTCTCCGGCAAGCGCGTCCTGACCTCAGACTAACGATCCGCGCCGTGGACATTTCAGAGGAGGTCCTCGCCTTTGCAAAGCGCGGCGTCTATCCGCGAACCAATGCTGCTGCGGCTGAGGTTATAAAGGATTGGGATAGCGGCGAGGGCGGAGCCTTGCCGGATAGCCTGCTCGATTACGATCCTTTTATCCTCGAGCGGCTCAGCGCGGCCGAGCTGGAGGCGATATTTGAATTCGATGCAGACGTTGCCCGCGTAAAGACGGAGATCAGGAACGGCATACTTTGGGCTCGCGGCGATGCTGGCGATCCGGAAACTGCCGCCCGCCTCGGAAGGCAGGACATCGTGACCGCGAACCGATTCCTCTGCCACATGGCTCCTGAGGCAGCCGAAAAATGCCTGCGCAACTTGTCTGGATTTGTCGCGAAAGGGGGGTATCTCTTCGTTTCGGGGGCCGATCTCGATCTGCGGGCAAAAGTCGCGCGCGAACTCGGCTGGAAGCCGGTCACAGAGCTTGCGCGGGAAATCCACGACGGCGATCCCGTCATGCGAAGAAGCTGGCCGTTGGCCTACTGGGGGCTAGAGCCCTTCTGCGGCGCGCGGCGCGACTGGGCCATCCGCTATGCTTCCGTGTTTCAGATTTCCTGACCGGCCGCAGGCCGCGGGCAGCGGCGAAGAGCGTCATTCCCGAGCACGAAGCGGCGAGCGGTCCGCTGGCGCAGCGTGCGGAGGCTGCTTCATCCATTTCCCAGGTTATTGCCGTTCCATGGTGTCAAGCCGCGCACATTTTTCAGCTCGACGCGGATACCGTCGTCGGGCGCGGCTTTGATGAAATCCTCCAAGGTTTCGAGAATGTCATGGTCGATGAAGGTCGCTTTTGATCCATCGACGATGACGTAGCTGTTCTCATTAATGCTTTCGAGCAAGCGGCGCAGCGGCGCCTTGTTCAGGAACGACACATCCTTATGCAGCCGCAGCAGGTAATTCTTGCCGTCTTGGGTTAGCGTGATGGCAGCGTGATAATTGGCGCGCAGCACGAAGAATATGCCGACGACCATGCCAATCGCCATGCCCTTGAGGAGATCGCTGGCGAGAATAGCCGCGACTGTGACGGCGAAGGGCGCAAACTGGTTGAATCCCTTTGCGTACATTTCTTTGAAGAGGGCAGGCTTGGCAAGCTTGTAGCCAGTGAGCAAGAGCACAGCCGCAAGGCAGGCGAGCGGGATGAGGTTAAGAAAAGAAGCAAGGAACATGGCGCTCAGCAGCAAAAGCACGCCATGGACGAAGCTTGCAACTTTGGTATGCGCGCCCGCCTGGATGTTGGCCGATGAGCGGACGATGACGGCTGTCATCGGCAGCCCTCCAAGCATGCCGCTGATGAAATTGCCGAGGCCCTGCGCCTTGAGCTCTTGGTTGGTTGGCGCTGTGCGCTTCAGGGGATCGAGCTTGTCCGCCGCCTCAAGGCTCAGAAGCGTCTCAAGGCTGGCGACAAGAGCGATTGTCGCTGCGGTGACATAGATGTCGGGATTAGCCCATTGCTTGAAATCGGGAAAGACCAAATGATGCGCAAAATCCCCGATGCCTGAGATCAAGGGAAGATTGACGAGATTTTCTGCGGCAATCGCCACAGACGGGAAAAGCCTTGATGTCAGCAGATTATAGGTGAGGCCGAAGAGCACCGCGAGGAGAGGGCCGGGAATCAGCGCCAAGACCTTCTGGCGCTTGACCGCCGGGGAGTCCCAGGCAAGCATGATGGCAAGGGAGGCAAAGCTCACGATCGTCGCGCCCGGGGATATGGCGGCGAAGGCGTCAAAGAAAATGGAGAAAGGCGTCCAGGTATTGGCTTCCAGGAAGGAGAGATCGCTCTCCGCATCGGCATCATAGCCGACGGCATGTGGGAGCTGCTTCATGATCAGAATGAGCCCGATTGCCGCGAGCATGCCCTTGATCACGGCGGCGGGAAAATAAGCGCCGATCACGCCTGCCCGCAGATAGCCCATGGCCAATTGCATGATGCCGGCCACAACGACGGAGAGAAGAAAAGGCTCAAGCCCGCCTAGCTTCTCGATTGCAGTAGCGACGATGACCGTGAGCCCGGCCGCCGGCCCGGAAACGCTCAATTGCGAGCCGCTCACAAGCGAGACGACGAGCCCGCCAACAATTCCTGCGATGATCCCTGAAAAGGAGGGCGCGCCGGAAGCAAGCGCAATGCCCAGGCAAAGCGGCACTGCGACCAGAAAGACCACGATGCCAGCAGGAATATCGTGATCGAGATAGCGGAAATAATAATCGAGATGCTTGCGCAGCACGCTTGTTATCCCTTTTGAAGATTTACCGGCTCAAGCACAGCTTCTCAGGACGGGCCGCAGTCTTCCTGCTGATAGACGGCGTCAACATCGCTGCCTGGGGGCAGCGTGATGAGCTGCTGCAAGATGCCGTCATCGAGCGCATACACCCAGCCATGCAGCACCGGGCGGTGATGCCGTTTCCATGCGTTCTGGACAACCGATGTGTGCGACAGGCGCCGGACCTGCTCGATCACATTGATCTCGACGAGCCGGTCAAGCCGCGCTTGATGGGAATCGAGCGCTTCGATCTCGTCGCGGTGGAGCCGGTAGATGTCCTTAATATGGAGAAGCCATTTATTGAGAAGAACGAGATCGGGGCGCTGCTTCTCGAGGGCGGCGCGGACGCCGCCGCAATTATAGTGGCCGCAGACGATGATATGCCCGACCTTAAGAACCTGCACCGCATATTGGATAACGCTCAGGCAGTTGAAGTCAGTGGCGATCACCTGGTTCGCGATGTTCCGGTGCGCGAAAATGACGCCGGGCTCGGCATTGACGATAATTTCTGCGGGAACACGGCTGTCAGCGCAGCCGATCCATAGGAACTCGGGCCTTTGGTCCGCGGCGAGGCGCTCGAAATAATCTGGCTCTTTTAGTTTTTTCTCCTCTGCCCACGCCTTATTTTCGAGCAATAGCCTTTCAAATGACTGCATTGCGCTCCACGCTGGTTGCCGCGCCCCAAAAAGTTTAAGTTATGTTCCGCTTAGGGAAAGATGATGTCAAGGCCGCGGCGTTCCCGCATTCCGGAGGGGAAATATGAGGGTTGCCTTATCACAATTTCCTGATGAAACATTTAATCCTTTTGCGCATCCTTGGCTGCCGGGCTTGAGACGCGCGCCTGCGGCATGTTGTCCTCCACCTTGGGAAGCGGAGAGACACCGCGCAAGAAGAGGCTCTCCTTGGGAGATTTGCCGCGGCCCTCACGCGCCGCGTCTGCCGGGGAAAGCGTCTGGCGCTTGCGGGTTCAGGCGGATTCGCCATCGAATTCCATGACGGCAACGCGTTCGCTGGCGCTCCAGGCAAGGCTTTTATGCGGAAGCCCGCTTTCTCTCAGGCGCGGCGCGCACGCAGATTGTGCGCGGCGGGGTCGATCGCGACAAGCAGAGCCCCTCCCGCGCGCAGCTGCAGCGCGCGCAGTCTCAGATAGATTGAGCCATGCCTCCGTCCAAGCATCGATGGCTCGCCGATGTATGTATCGAGGGCGCGGGAGCGCTGGGGCAGATGCGCAAAATGCGGCTGTGGCAGGCTATGAACATCATAGTCCTGAACATAGGCAAATGGCTTATCTCCCAGTGAGACGATCCGCATGACCATGCGGGGCTCCTCAAGGTCCTTTTCCAAAAGGTCCGCCTCCTAGCACGGGCAGCCCCGCCAGAGAGCCGCCTCTGGGGTATGAAGCCAGCGAAAGAGGAGCGGAGGGTCCCCCCGCGTCACCGGCCGGAATGTGTACTCTGAACCTGGCATTGCATTGGAGGCAGCGTGTGATCCGTTCCGGATTGCAGCGCCTGGCGAATTGGGAGAGCCGCTTTCGCCGCCAGCGGCCAGCAGGCCTTTGAAGGCTTCTCGGCCCGGCAGTGCCCGGCGATCTCACGCACGCAAGCGCGGTCGTATTTTTGGGGTCATTTTTTATGTGCGTTAATGATGTTATGTGCGTTAATGACTTGGCCGCAGCCTTGCTGTTCCGCTGTGCCCTCCCTCAAAAAGTTTTTCCAGGAAGAGTTAGCGCTGACCATGCGCGGCGTCGCCGCATCGACATTTCAGACGTTGTGCCATAAGGGTGCGCCGGCCTTGGCGGCATCCCCGGGGGCGGGGCCGCAAGGGGCGCTGCCTGACGTTTGAACAGCGGTATTCTGGGTGCGCCATGCCAAAAGGGGGCCTAAGCTTTGGCCAGTTGCGGCCTTCCCAGGGCGCTCCCGCCGGGTATTTGCTGACAGGCTGGGCGGCCTTCCCCGCGAGCAAGCGAGCATGACCACGGTTTATATGAGCCACCCCTCCTGCCTTTTGCACGACCCTGGGCCTCATCATCCGGAACGCGCGGACCGCCTTCGCGCCATTGAGAAAATCCTCGAACAGGATGCATTTGCCAAGCTTGAGCGCCTGGAGGCCCCCGGCATGGACCGCGCGGCCGCCCTGCGGGTCCATCCCGTGCGTTATGTCGACTCGATCATGGCCATAAGGCCTGATGGGCGGCGCATCTATCTCGATGCCGACACGGCAGTGAGCGAGCGAAGCAGCGAGGCCATCGCCCATTGCGTTGGCGCCGCTGCGGCGGCGGCAAGCATGGTCATGCGGGGGGAAGCGAAAAATGCATTTCTTGCCATGCGCCCGCCTGGCCATCATGCAGGCATGGCCACGCCCATGGGCTTTTGCATTTTCAACACCGCTGCAATCGCCGCGCGGCATGCGCAGGCCGCCCATGGCGCAGGACGGGTGGCGGTTCTGGATTTCGACGTGCATCACGGCAACGGAACCCAGGAAATTTTCTGGCACGATGCGTCTGTGCTTTATGCCTCGAGCCATCAGATGCCGCTTTATCCGGGAACCGGCAGCCGCAGCGAGCGGGGCGAGCATGGCAATATCGTGAATGTGCCGCTCGCGCCCGGCGATGGCAGCGCAGAGTTCCGCGCCGCATGGGATGCGGAAATTCTCCCGCGCGCTGATGCCTTCTGCCCCGACTTTATTGTGATCTCGGCGGGCTTTGACGGGCACAAGCACGATCCGCTGGGCGGCCTCAAGCTCGAGGAGAGCGACTATGCCTGGGTCACCTCGCGGATCATGGAGATTGCGGAAAAACATGCCAAAGGCCGGATCGTTTCAGTGCTCGAAGGCGGCTATGATCTCGAAGGGCTCTCCAAATCGGCAGCCGCGCATCTCTTAGCGCTGATGGCAGCCTGACACGCTGCCGCGATAAAGGGCCGGTGCGGGCTTCGCTGGCTGCCTGCCGCAAAGCGCGAAGCGTGTAACCGGCCCTGCGCACAACCCGGGCCATGCTTGAAAAGATCAACGGGACCTAAAAGCGCAGCTATCCATCTTTTCGCGAGGCTATGGCCCGGTTTTGCCAAGGCAAAGCGCCAAACTTACCTTCTCCGGGCAGCAAACGGCCGCGCGCTGCCAACCCGGCCTTGGCCACGCTTCAATCCCTCCCGCGCATCGCAAGAGGGCGCCGTCCGCGCACAGGCCGCAAAGCATTTTAGTAAGATCGGCTGCAGCGAAAGGACACAGCCTCGGCCGCTGCCCGCCATCACAATGTCATATCGGGCAGGGAAATTGTAAGGTAAGCGCGCGGCCTGCGCAGCTATGACGGAGAGTGCAGGCGTTGCGCGCCTGCGTTGAGAGCATTGCCGGGACCGCGGCCCGGGCCTGAGCCGGGGCCGCTTTCTTGTTGCGCTTCTTATGCGCTTTTCTTGAATTGCACGGCCTCCTCGGATCCCCCCGTCGAATCCCCAGCCGTATAGGAATGCGCGCCGGTGCCTGCAAGCTTGCCTTGGTCCACGATCAGATATTCATCGCGGATGCGCCGCCCTTCGAACCAGCATTCCAGGATCTCGCGCACCCCTGCAGCATAGCGCGCCTGCGCCGACAGGGACGTTCCGGAGATATGCGGAGTCATGCCATGGTGCGGCATGCTGCGCCAGGGATGATCTTTTGCTGGCGGCTGCGGGAACCAGACGTCGCCCGCATAACCTGCGAGCTGCCCGCTCTCGAGCGCCCGGACGACGGCATCCCGGTCGCAGATCTTTCCGCGCGCCGTGTTCACAAGGTAAGCGCCGCGTTTCATCTTCGCGATCATCGCATCGTCAAAAAGATGCTCGGTCTCGGGATGCAGAGGGCAGTTGATCGTGACCACATCGCAAACCTTCACCATGTCCTCGACCGAAGGATGCCAGATGAGATCAAGCTGCTTCTCGGTTTGCTCCGGCAGGCGGTGGCGGTCGAAATAGTGCAGATGAACGTCAAAGGGTTTGAGGCGGCGCAGCACCGCAAGGCCGATGCGGCCTGCAGCCACGGTGCCGACGTGCATGCCCTCAAGATCATAAGAGCGCGCAACACAATCAGCAATGTTCCAGCCTCCGCGCACGACCCATCCATAAGAGGGGATGTAATTCCGCACGAGGGCGAGGATCATCATGACCACATGCTCCGACACGCTAATCGAATTGCAATAGGTCACCTCGGCAACCGTGACGCCCCGCTCGATGGCCGCTTGGAGATCAGTGTGATCGGAGCCAATGCCCGCCGTGACGACGAGCTTGACGTTCGGCGCTTTGGCGAAACGCTCGGCAGTCATATAGGCTGGCCAGAACGGCTGAGAAATGACGATATCAGCGGTGGGAAGCTCCCGCTCGAAAACAGAGCCGGGGCCGTCTTTGTCTGAGGTCACAACGAATTCGTGGCCATTCGATTCGAGGAATTTCCGCAAGCCCAGCTCGCCAGAAACACTGCCGAGAAGCGTGCCGGGCTTGAAGTCGATCGCCTTTGGCGTTGGAAGCGTTTGGCCATCCGGATAGCGCTCGATCTCCGGCAGATCGTCGCGCGGGTAGGACTTGGGATAGCCATCAACAGGATCATCGTAAAGGACGCACAAAACCTTTGCCATATTTTGCTCCTCATCTTGAAGCCTGCGGCACATGCATGGGCGCTACGCCGGCAGCGCCCAGGGCACGGTTTTGCTTACAGGCGTGTATATGGCTGTCAGATGTAGGTTGGCCGCTTGCTTTGGCTTTCAAGCTCTGCAGCGGCGGCTTCGCGCGAAATCGGAAGCCTGCTGACGCTCGCACCGGCTGCGGATGCGGTCCAATGAAAACTTTTGAATGGATGATAGGCAAGGGCGATCAGAGGCCCTCCCCCGGCATCCGGGCAGCCTCATCAGCGGGAACCCCTTTGAGCAGGCTTAAACGAATTGCCTCTGCCATAGGAGGCAGCGGCTCACGGCTGGTCAGGACAAGTCCTATCGTCTGGCTATGGGCTGGCGCTACGAGCTCGATCGCGGAAAGCCCTGGCGTTGCGCCAAAGGCGCAAAGAAAACTGTGCGGCACGATGCTCGCAAAACCTCCTTTTCTGACATAGGAGCAAACGCCAAGGAAGGAATTTGTGACGATTGCGGGCTTCACCGCAGCACCTGCAGACTCGATCACCCGGTCAATGATCCTGCGGTTCTGCATGTCCTCACTGAGAAGGCATAGCCGCTCCTGCGCCGCCTCCCGCCAGGATATCGTGCGCCGCCCCATATGCTTGCTGGGTTCGCAAGTGACGAAAACATAGCGCTCCTGGTAAAGCGGCAGGCTGCGGACATGCTCCAAAGGCTCGTTGTCGAGATAGGTGATCCCAGCATCGATCTCGAAAGCATGGACCGCACATTCTATAGCCCTGGAGCTCATGGCGCGCACATCGACGGCGGCCGCAGGATGGGCCATCAAAAACCGCGCGGTTAAGCCGGAAACAAAAGGCATTGCGGCAGGAACCGCGCCGAGCCGCAAAGTGCCGCTCAGCCCCTTGCGCATGCCCGCTAGATCGAGCCGCAAGCCTTCGTAATCCTGGATGATCTGGCGTGCCCAGGCGAGGGCCTTTTGCCCTTCTTCGGTGAGCCCTATGAAACGCTGGCCCCGCACGACAAGGGGCACCTTAAGGTCATCCTCAAGCTTGCGTATCGCCGCAGAAAGCGTTGGCTGAGTGATGCGGCAGGCATTTGCGGCCCGGGCAAAGTGCTTCTCGCGGGCAAGCGTGACAAAATACGTCAGATGGCGGACGAACATTGCAGCCAGAAAACTCTCTTGCATGTAATAGTGTTATGTAGATTATTTACATAATCAAAAAAAATGCGTGAAGTTCAAGCAGGCTTCGCCCCCTGCATGCCGCTCAGTTTGGCCTTCCAGCGAAAAGTTCGTTCAGTTGCCAGAGCTGCCGGACCCTGGACGTGTTTGGCAGAAACAGCCATATCAAAGATCAAAGACGCAAAAGCACGCCCGCTGGAACAGCCGCAGCCCATGACACGAAACACACCGCAGTTCGAAGCAGGGCATTTCAAGGACATGAAGCGGCGGGGAAA
>DASRYK010000085.1:0-16341 GCA_035687205.1 Methylocella sp.
ACGGGAAAGATCGAATGGGGGACCTCGCGGAAGACGACGATGACTTCCGAGACCCGCTGCGGCAGGCGCTTGCCCGTGCGCAGGTAAAAGGGCGTCCCGGCCCAGCGCCAATTGGCAATCTCAACCTTGAGCGCCACAAAAGTTTCGGTTCTTGTATTCGGATTGCCGACCTCCTCGGCATAGCCTGGAACCGCGCCGCCTTCGCTTGCTCCCGCGCGATACTGGCCGCGCACCGTGCGGACTGCCGCATTGCTCGCATCGATCGGCACCAGTGCTTTGAGGACCTTGAGCTTCTCGTCGCGCACCGAATCGGCGTCGAGCGAGGCTGGCGGCTCCATAGCCACGAGGCACAAAAGCTGAAGAAGGTGATTCTGCACCATATCGCGGAGCGCGCCCGCGTTCTCATAATAGGCGACGCGCCGCTCGACGCCAATCGATTCGGCAACCGTCAGCTCGACATGATCAATATGGGCAGAGTTCCACAACGGCTCAAAAAGCGCATTGGCGAAGCGCAGCGCCATGAGATTCTGGACTGTCTCCTTGCCGAGATAATGGTCAATACGGAAGATCCGCTGCTCAGGAAAGACCGCGCCAATGGCGTCGTTGATGCAGGCGGCAGACGCGCTATCCTTCCCGATCGGCTTCTCGACGATGATGCGGGACGCGGGGGTGGCCAAGGAATAGGCGGCGATTTTCTTAGCAACCGGCACGAAATGGTCCGCGCTGGTGGCAAGATAAAAGGCCCGCACGCGCAGGGGATCGGAATCAAGCGCCTTGCTGAGCTCCGGCCAGCCTGTGTCCGAATCGATGTCGAGGACGGCGTAGAAGATCATCTCAAGGAAGCATTTGATTGTCTCATCGCTTGCGGCGCCGTGCGCGAATTTCTTCAAGGCCTCAGCGATCGTCTGCCGGTAGGCCAGATCATCGAGGCGCTGGCGCGAGGCGCCGAAGATTCTCGTGGGCGGCGAGAACTGGCCGTCGATGAAACGGTGCAAAAGGGCGGGGAAAAGCTTGCGGTAGGCGAGATCGCCCGTGCCGCCAAAGACGACGAGATCGAAAGGAGGAACTTTCACGATTCGTGAAACCATGGCTTGCCTGCGAGTCTGGAAGCATTTGAGGCAGCATAGGCTTCCAGGAATGTTAAGCAAGACGCGCGCCAGGGATAGGGCGGGCTATGGCGCGGGTGCGCGAGCTTGGGGTTTTCCTCTATCGAGAAAGGCTCGCAGCGATGCCGCGAGCGTGACGGGATTGCGCGTCTCACATTCCCAAACAATAAGGACTTCCCACCCTGCTTTGGCGAGAGCCGCCATATGCTCGGCGTCCCTTCGCTGGTTGCGGGCGAGCTTTGGCTGCCAATAAGCCAGATTGGAACGGGGCTGCCGCCGGTCCGGGCAGTTCGGGCCGGAATGGGAGTGCCAGAAGCAGCCGTGCACGAAGATGACCTTCCGGCGCGGCCCAAACACAAGATCGGGCTTGCCGGGCAAATCGCGCCGGTGAAGCCTGTAACGGTAGCCCATTTTGTGCGCGAGGCGGCGCACAAGCATTTCGGGCTTGGTGTCTTTGCTCCTTATCCGCCGCATGTTTTCGGAGCGGCTAATTTGTCCGCCGGCCATCACTTAAGCTTGTTTTTAAACGGCGAGATCAAGGACCAAGTCGGCGATGTCTTTCAAGCGGTTGCCTTCAATCATGATGCGGAGCATATGTTCAATTTTAGGCTTACGAAGCTCCTTTTCCGACTCTTCCAGTTCGTCAAGCGCGAAGTGATACACGCAATCAATATCGCCAGTCCCGAGAGCCAGCGAAGACAATCGAGCTGGCTCCGGCGCTCCGGTCACGACCATGATGTGAGGCTGGCGGGCCCTTCCGGTTGCGAATCAGATTCAAAGCTTCCGACCGGGAGTTTTGCGCCCTGTCGCTGCGTATCGTCCATTTGGTGCTGATGCTTGCATGCAACAATGGCGCTTTGCCAAAACCCTCCCTCAGGTCAGCACGTTTGGCCACCATTTCATCGACAAGAAACTCCACGCCATTAATTGCGGCATCACTTTCTAGCGCGTGGGTCACGATGACATCCGGCGTGACGGTATAGTCGTTACCAAGCGCTGCAGCGAGTTCCAGATCCTTTTCCGCTGCCCTTTGCAATGCGGCCAGATGCGCATACTGGGCATATTTCGCGATCTCGGCAGGATCCCGGTTGCGGACTTGATGCACTTCCCATCTGCCCGGACGCAGATGCGGTAATTTCAAAAATGTCTCGCGCACAAAACGCGCGGCCAATTCTTCAAACTTTTTTCCCGAGGTTTGCGCAACGCTGCGATTGCTTGTTTCGGCCTGCAGCCGCCGCGCAATTCCAGCCGCAATCGCCACGCTTGTTGTGCTGTCCCTGTCGGCATTGCTAGGCACGCCTTTGCTGTCGATGGTGAGAACCGATTCGAGCAGCCACTTGTGGAATGTGGCCCGCATTTCTCTTAAGAATGGCTCTCGTTCTGTCACGCTGCCCCGCGGCTCCCGCAGGCTGCCGCTGCCTCAAGAGCAGCTGCAATCTGTGCTCCCACCGCTCTTGCTACGGGCGGAGGAAATGCATTGCCTACCTGCCGGTAGGCGGAGGTTTTCCGGCCGGAAAACTGCCAATCATCCGGGAAGCCCTGCAACCGGGCAGCCATCCGCACGGTGAGACGCGGCATGCCAACGAAATCGCGCCCCGGAGCATCCTCCGCAATCGACAGCCCGTTGACGCCAAGGCTCGCCCAGGCCTTGCGCGCGCGGGCCGGGCCTAGGTCGGGGCCGCCATGTTTCTTCGATCCCCCGACGATTGTGGGGGCGATGTCATTTGCACGGCTGCGCCACGCGGCGGCCCCGGGCCATCCGTTCCTGGCCATCAAATCAAACAAAGTTTCGCCCACAGTCTTTGGGCGGCGCACCGCGCCCCGCGGCCAGTCAAAGAGGCCTGTTAGATCCCTGCGGAGCGCCACGATCACAACGCGCGGGCGCAACTGAGGCACCCCAAAATCCGAGGCGTTCAGCAAGCGCCAATCCGTGGTATAGCCAAGCTTCTCAAGCTGCTTCTTAAGGCGCAGCCGGTAATCTTCAAAAACGGCGTCAAGCAGGCCGCGCACATTTTCAATCATCACGGCGCGGGGCCGGATTTCGTCAACAAGGCGCAGCGCAACAGGAAAAAGATTGCGCTCGTCCTGGGAGCCAAGCTGCTTGCCCGCGACTGAAAAGGGCGGGCAGGGGAGACCGCCGGCAAGAAGATCAACGCCAAAGTATGGGCGCCCGTCAAAACATGCCAAATCTTGCTGAAAGACAGCCCACTGCGGACGGTTCAGCCGCAGAGTCGCGCAAGAGGACGGATCAATTTCGACAAGAGCAGAATGCGCGAGCCCGCTTGCTCAAGCCCAAGAGCCTGTCCGCCGGCTCCAGCACAAATTTCAAGGGAAGACAGCATTTTCGGGCCGAATCAAATGTTCTTTCTTTGTTCTTACTCGATTCCGGCCCAATTTCAAAGCCTGCTCTTGTTCTCATCCCCAAAGAAAATGCCCGTGTCATCTTTTTTGCGCGGCGTGCAGGCGATGCTGATCTCCCCGCCGCTCTATCCCGGTCCAAAGACCGCTTGCGCCGCAAGACCGGCAAAAAGCAAAAGCCCGGCATCGCGGTTCGAGCGGAAGAGGCGAAGCGCCAAGGCGCCGTCGCGCAGGCCAAGGCGCGCGGTCTGAAAGGCAAGATGGGCCGCGAAAGCGGCGAGCCCCGCCAGCGCCAAAATGCCCGCGCCCGAGCTCAGCAAAGCTCCCCCGGTAAAAAGAGCTGCGAGCGCGTAGAAAGCGCCAACGCCAGCCCGCAAGCGGCTGCCGAAATAAAGCGCAGTGGAGCCGATTCCCGCAAGGGCGTCATCCTCGATGTCTTGCACCGCATAGATCGTGTCATAGCCAATCGTCCAGCAGAGCGTGCCGATATAAAGCAGGAGCGGCGGCAGCGCGAGCGATCCTTCCGCAGCCGCCCAGCCGACCAAAGCCCCCCAGGCGAAAGCCGCGCCTAAAACTGCCTGCGGCCATGAGCTGATCCTCTTCATGAAAGGATAAAGGCCGACAACGAGCAGGGACGCAAAGCCAAGCCATATGGTGAAGCGGTTGAAACTTAAAAGCACGGCAAGCCCCGCGAGGCATTGCAGGGCCAGAAAAATCACCGCGGCCCTTGTGCTTACTTTGCCCGAGGCGAGCGGGCGCCCTTTCGTCCGCTCGACCTTGGCGTCGATATCGCGGTCGATGATGTCGTTATAGGTCGAGCCTGCGCCGCGCATGGCCGCCGCGCCTATGAAAAACAAGACGAGATCGCGGATATGGAGCGGGGCCTCTTGATGAATGCTCGAAAGCGCGCTCGACCACCAGCAGGGCAAAAGCAAGAGCCACCAGCCGATAGGCCGGTCGAGGCGGGCAAGCTGAAGGAAAGGATGCCAGCGCCGCGGCACAAGACGGAGGAGGGGGTGTCCCGCGACGGAGTCGGGCAAATCCTCGGGCGCTCCGGATGAGAATCCGGCTTGTGGCGCCAGGCTCAGCCCATCATCCCCCGCGCTTTCCTGATGCGGCCCCGGACGGGGCGCGCTCACAGCGGCCCGGCGGGAAGTTTCTGCTGCGGTCCGTTGAGGGCTCCGGACGCCTGCTGTTCCTGCGCCTTCTTGATCTGAGCCGCGACCGTGCATGCTTGATTGGCGATTTTTCCTGTCTTCTCGCTGCTGAGCGAAATATTTTGCAAAGCCTCGTCGGGTACTGCGCACCAGTCCTTGTTCTTTTTCAGATAGGCGACGAGATCGCGCTCCGCCGCCACAAGCGCCCGCAACTTCGGGCAAGACGCAATGGGGTCAAGCTGCTTCTTGCCGCCTTGGGCGAGGTGGTTCAGCTGATCGATAATGTTCTGGCGTTTCTTGGTGAGCGCGGCGATATCCTCGTTGCAATCCGAGGCCAGCGCCGCCCCGCCCAACAAGAGAGGAAGCGCCGCCATGGCGGCAGCAAATGCTTTGCGCAACTGACCATTGTGCCTAAAGGGCAGCATGGCGGAAGCCTTTCGCGGTGCGCAGCGGCCCATGGCCTTGAGCCATAATGGCCTCGATAAAGATACCGGAAGGGTAAAAAAATTCATAGCAAACACCGGCTGGCAGGCGCAAGAGAAGCACTTTTTAGCAAGGTCAGCATTCGTTAAAGATTGCAGCATTCTTTTGACGGGTTCCGCGGCCGCATGCCCCGCTACGATTTTGCCGCCCAGCGGCTCTGTGTCGATGCGCCTCTTGCAGCGGGGGCGCGGATCGAGCTCAATCACACACAGGCGAATTATGTCCGCAATGTGTTGCGGCTCTCGCATGGCGCGGCCCTTCTCGTGTTCAATGGCCGCGACGGCGAGTGGGAGGCGGCGGTTGACGTATCAGATAAAAGAAAAACCGCGCTCACTGTCCGCAAGCTGACACGGCAGCAAGAGCCTCCCCCCGCGCTGCATTATCTCTTCGCGCCGCTCAAGCAGGCACGGCAAGATTACATGATTGAAAAAGCAGTCGAAATGGGGGCGGGGCGGCTGCGCCCCGTGCTGACGAGAAGGACTCAGGCAAGCCGGGTGAACATCGAGCGGCTGCGCGCTCATGCCATCGAAGCGGCAGAGCAGTGCGGCATTTTATCGATTCCCGCGATTGATGCTCCAGCCCGGCTTGATCGCCTTCTTGAAGGCTGGGACGAGCAGCGCCTTCTCATTTTTTGCGACGAGGATGCCCCCGTGCAAGACCCCTGCGCAATCCTGGCTCCGGCGGCACAAAGCAGCCCGCGCCCCCTCGCCGTCTTGATTGGGCCGGAAGGCGGCTTCGATCCTATGGAGCGGGAGGCGCTCTTGCGCTTGCCCTGTGTCCTGCGCTTGCCGCTTGGCCCGCGCATCCTGCGGGCCGATACGGCTGCCGTCGCGGCTCTGGCGCTCGTCCAGGCGGTCCTCGGAGACTGGAGGGATAAACATTAACGCATCATTATCTCGCCTCATTGTAACGTCAGAAATCTGCCGGTGACTGCTTTACGATTCGTCCGGAGACAATGAGACTGCGCCGCCTTTTTGTTTCGCTCGGCTGCTGTGCCGCTGCCCTCGGATTGAGCCCTGGCAAGGCCGCGCGTGCGGGCGAGATGGATGCTGGCGGAGAGCCCGTCCAGCAGACGGCCGGGCAATGTGCCAATGAACTTGTGCCGGCCCCGGGGGCGCGCGGCTGCGAGAGGATCGGCGGCCATCTGCGCATCGATTTCGGCCCCCGCCCTCAAAGCCCAGCGGGCTACGGCCCGCCAGGGGCGTCGCCTGCCGCTGTGCGCGTCGAAAACAATCCGGGGCCGCGCGGCTATATCCGCCTGCCGGTGGGGGCGCTGGGCTTTGACCCGTTCCGCCGTTAGGTCCCCCCGTATCGCTTCAAAGGCGCAAAGGGGTCTCGCTGGCCGACGCCGCATCCGTTGATGGGCAGCGGGCGCGCCTTGCCGCCTGCAAGCCAGAGATCCTGCACTTTCCCCCCTGTGCCCTCTGAGCTGCGGAAGCAGACCTGCGCAATGCCCGCTGGCGTATTGAAATAGACAGTCATTTGATTGCCGCCGCAATCATCTGAATTATTGCAGGACCACGCAACGAAAAGGCCGTTGCCGTCACTCGTGACGGGATATTCCGGCGCGTTTGCATTCCGTTGCGCGAATTTGGCAAAATATTCACCCATGGCGGCCCGCAGCGCGTCCTCGATGCCCGGCTGATCCCACAGGGGCTTATTGGCAATGATTCTGGCCGAGGGAAATTCGCCCATCCATTGCTTGACGGCCGAAAGATCGGCCGCCGCAGCATGGCCGGAGCAAAGCCCCGCAACCATCAGCCCCCCCATCAATTTTTCTCTTAACGCCTTCATATTCTTGCTCCAAGAGTGCAGCGTGCCCGCAAGGCGACAGGCTTTGCCTCAGTAGACGCATTCCTCGAAAGCCCTGCCGGCATCTCCTGCCCACTCGCCTTTGAATTTCCCGATCAAGCGCTCAGCCTCTGTGCCTTGCTCCAAGACGGTGTCAAGGGGGTCGAGATAGATGGTCTCGTCCTGGCCCCGCGCGTTACGCTTTCTGCGCCTCGCGAGCCCCGCGCGGGCAATCTGCAAAACTTCGGCAGCGGTATCGCGCAGCGGCCGCCCGCGGATCTTCGCCTCGAGGCCGAAGCGGGGGACGTCAGCGCGCAGTTTCTCGCGTTCTTCGCGCGTCCATGATTTCGCAAGGTCCCACGCGGCATCGAGCGAGACGGGATCATAAAGGAGGCCCGCAAAAAGCGCGGGAAGGGCGGGTAAATAGGGCCTTGGGCCAGCGTCCGCTCCGCGCATCTCCATATAGCGCTTGAGCCTCACCTCGGGAAAAATCGTGGAAAGGTGATTGGCCCAGTCAGCAAGCGTTGCCCTCTCGCCAGGAAGCTCAGCAAGCTTTCCCTCGAGCAGGCGGCGGAAATCGGCCCCCGCGACATCGTGATAAATATCGCCGCGCTTGACGAAATACATTGGGACGGAAAGCGCATAATCGACATAGCGCTCGTAGGACATGCCTGGCTCGAAGACAAAAGGCAGCATGCCGGTGCGGCTGGGATCTGTGTGGCGCCAGATTTCCGAGCGGGCCGAGAGAAATCCGTTAAGCTTGCCGCCGGAAAGCGGCGAATTGGCAAAAAGCGCCACAGCAACAGGCTGCAGGGCGAGAGACACGCGCAGCTTTTTCACCATATCGGCTTCATTTGCAAAGTCGAAATTGGCCTGGACGGTGCAGGTGCGGAACATCATATCGAGGCCGAGGCGCCCCACCTTCGGCATATATTTCACCATGATGGCATAGCGGTGCTTGGGCATCAGCGGAATTTCTTCGCGCTGCCATTTCGGGTTCATGCCAAGAGACAGAAAGCCGATGCCGAGAGGATCCGCCACGGACTTGAGGATTGAAAAGTGCTTGTCGAGCTCCGCGCTCGTTTCATGCAGGGTCTCAAGCGGAGCTCCTGAGAGCTCGAATTGGCCTCCAGGCTCAAGAGAAATTGCGGATTCGCTCGCCGCATCGTAAAGGCCGATGATGTTGGGCCCGTCGGTCACGGGCGCCCAGCCGAGACTTGCCTGCATGCCTTCAAGAAGAGCGCGGATGCCGCCCCTGCCAAGGGACGGCAGGCCCTCATAGGGCACGGGCGCATAGCCCTCGCGGTAAAAAGGAATCTTCTCATGCTCGGTGCCGATCCGGAATTTCTCCGGCGGCTTTGCCCCGGCTTCGATCCAAGCCACGAGCTCGCCGCGCGACGTGATGGGAGAAGTATCCGTAACGTCGCGCGCCATTTCCATACTTTCGTTTGCGCCTGCGCGGCCCCGCGGGCCTGTCCAGGGCCTGGGGGGAGCCGCGTTGATAGTCTCCGGCGGGATGGCGGCAAGCCGCCCATCCGCCCGCCGCTAAATAGGCAGAGTGAAGACCCGGCGCAATTGCTTGACTGCCGCAGCCGGGGCAAGGCTGCAGCTCTTAGCTGCTTTTGCCGCCTGCCTCCCCAATGATGCGGTCGATTTCGGCAATAATATTAGAGCCTTCTTCCGCAATCCCGCCTTTTTCCTCGGCCGTTTCCGCCGCGGGAGCGCTTTGCGGGGGTGTTTCGGGCTTCGGCGGCGGCGTTCCCGGCTCGAGCATCTTTGTCAGAGCTTCGAGGCTGGCCTTGATCGAATCGAGGTCAAGCCCTGGCAGCCCCGGGCTTCCGCCCGGAGGAGCCGCTTCGGGCGGCGGGCTTGCGGCGGGTTTCGGGCCAAGCCCAAACTGGCCGAGGATTGCCCCAAGGAGCCCTCCCAGGCCGCCCGCGCCCGCGGCGCTTGGCTGTGTGCCGCCCCCAGCCGCCGGCCCAGCCGCCGCCTTGCCCTTGCCGAAAAGGCTCCCGAGGATCGAGCCAAGCCCTCCCGCTGGGGCCGGTGCTGGAGGGGGCGGCGGCGGAGGCGCCGGATGCCCGCCGAGAATTTGGCCGAGCATGCCCTCAAGCCCGCCTTTTCTGGCGGATTTCGACAGCTCGGCAAGGATGCCCCCAAACCCTTGACTCTCAAGAGATTTTGTGAGGCCGCCAAAGATCATGGAGGCGATGACAGGAAGCATTTTTTCCAAAATGTCCTGTCCGATTCCGCTAGCCGACGCGGCCTGAAGGACGATGGCCTCCCGGGCCTGGGTGGAGCCGAGGATCTGGCGCAGCGCTTCACTGCTGCTCTCGGCCTTTTCCTGTGCAGCGGCCGGTTCCGAGAAGGCGGCAAGAAAGCGGCCTTCGCTCAGAATGCCTAGAAACGAGCTTGCTGCGGCTGGCTCCGCCGTCCGCTTCCGAATGGCCTCAGACAAGGCCGGAACGATGGCCCGGACCGCGCTATCCGCCTCGTCCCTTGTGATTCCGAATTCGGAGGCGAGATTGTCAAGCGCTTTGCCGCCTTGGGCATTTTGCAAAATCTCGTGCAAGTTCAACATGGTTTCCTCCCTCGATGCCCGCAACGCGGGCCTGCCGGAACGTTGTCCGGCGCGGGCGATGCTACTCGACCCGGGGAGCTTTTGCGAGCCGCGCCGTGATGTAATAGGCTGTGGCGATAGCTCCTGCCCCAAAAAGCGCGGATCCAGCGATGAGCCCTGCATAGCCTCCTTCGGGCCCCATGCGGGCTCCAATCGTCACAAAGGGCAGGGTTCCGAGTGTCGCGCGGCCCCAGTTGAAGAGTGTCGAGATTGCGGGAAAGCCCAGATTGTTGAAGGCCGCATTGGCGACGAAGATCGCGCCAAGGAAGAACCACAGCAGGCCGCCATAGGCGCAAACAAATTCAATAAGCGCGGCTGTCTCGCCTTGCGCATGAAACACGGCCACGATCGCTGGCGCGGCAAAACGCAGAAGGATTGCAACCGCCACGACATAGGCTGCAGCGAAGATAAGGCAATCGGTGAGAACGCGGCGCACGCGGCCGATGAGCTTGGCGCCGAGATTCTGCCCCATGATCGGCCCGACAGCCGCCGATAAGGCGAAAAGGACGCCGAAGGCCATTGGCGTCAAGCGGTCAATGATCGCAAAAGCCGCGACGGTGGCTTCACCGAAACGCGAAAACACCCGCATCGTATAAGCATTGGCGGCAGGCGTTGCGAGATTGGTAAGCACGGCTGGAATGGCGATCCCCATCATCGGCGCGAAGTCCTGCGCTAGCGGAGCGCTGTCTAGCCTCGCGATAAGATCATGCTTGCGGGCCGCGCCGTTGAGGCCAACAGCCACCGCAACGAAACGGGAAATCAAAGTGACAATCGCCGCGCCGTTGACCCCGAGACCCAGGCCGAAAATAAATACTGGATCGAGGACTGCTGTGACAGCGGCGCCCGACAGCGTTACATACATGGAGCGCCGCGCATCCCCGGCCGCGCGCAAAATGCTTGCAAGCGCCATGGCAAGCCCAAGGAGCACCGTTGCTGGCAGCGTAATTGCAAGAAAGGCAGAAGCAGCGTCGAGCGTGAGGCCGCGCGCGCCAAACAAGCTGAGAATTTCGCGCCGCGCTATCCAGCCCGCGCCTCCCACGCAAGCCGCAATCATCGCCACATGAACAAGGCCTGAAGCAGCAAGCCGCTGCGCCTTGATTCTGTCGCCTGCGCCAAGGGAGCGCGAGACCAGGGCGCCGATCGCGATCGAAAGCCCGATGTTGATCGAGACGGAAAAGAATAAAACCTGTGTTGCAAAACCGACAGCGGCGGTGAGCTCGGGATTGCCGAGCCAAGAGACCCAGAGGAGCGATAAAAGATCGACAGCGAAAATCGCCATGAGGCCGACAGATGTCGCCGCCGTCATCACGATGACGTGACGCATGGTCGGCCCCTCGGTGAAGACCGCGCGCGGGGGGGTGCCGGAGTTCAATTGGCAAGTCCTTCGTGCATGCTGCAGCTCGCGCTGGGGCGCGGCCTAGATCTTCGGCGCGGCCCAGGCGACGATCTCGCGCATGACCGTCCGCAGCGCCGCATCGAGCCCGGCCGCAACGGCGCCGGGGGCGGCGGAGGCCACAGGCTCGCGGGCCGCAAACAAGCGCCCCGCGGCGATGCGCCCGCTTGGCCCGATGAGCTGCGCGGTCATCTCGACAACGGCTTCCCCTTGCGCAGCATCAAGCTCGAACCGCCGCAATGTGGTTTGCAAGCTATAGTCCGCGAGCATCCCAGGCTTTCCAACAGAGCGCAGAAGATGCGCGTTCTGAAAGGTTTCGATGAGCCGGCTCTGGATAAGCGAGGGCAGATTGTCTGCCCATTGGGCTCCGGTCAGATAAGCGACAGATTGCGCTCCCGTTCGCACGACAATGCGGTCGGAGTTGGCGGGCTGGACGGCTTCCGGCATGAGGACAGCAAGCTGACCCCGCCCGCCCTTGGCAGCGATTCCGGCCGCCGGGGAGAGATCATAGGTGAGCCGTGGCTCAGGGGCGCAGGCAGCAAGAAGAAGGGCAGCAAGCAGGCTGGCCCGCCGCGGCTGCGCCAGAAGGCGTAACGCCTTGCAAGGCTCGCCCGGAGCCATGGCGCTAATGGCGCCAAACCATCCCATGCTCAAATCCAATCCTTTAGGCCTGGCTGGCCAGCTCGAAAAGGGCTGAGCCTGCGCTAATAGCAGCAAAGGGTTGCGTCAAGGTTTGCGCCAGCTCCGATGACCTGCAATGTCCTGTTAGCAAAAGTTCAGCGGGGGCCGGAAAATTCTGGAATGGGCGAGGCCCGGCCAAAGAAAAGCTGCTGCGGATTGTTTTCGAAGGAGCGTATCGCTTGATTGATCTGCTCGAGCGTCCTGCGCCCGTCGGCGGCCAGGGCTTCGTATTGGCGCAGCCCCGCTCCCGTGAAACGTCCGAGATTATCCCCGACAGTTTTGATCTTTGCATTGAGATTGTCAGCGGCCCTTTTGATCGACTTGGCCGCCTCGGCGACATCGGTGACGGCGCCTTTCACGCCGCCCGAGGTCAGGAAGCTGTCGAGATTTCCGATCATCTTGCTGAACTTCTCTGCCGCTTTATCGAGCGTTGCGGAGAGCGAGGCGAAATCAGACAAAATCGTCTCGACCTCGCCCGATTTGGCCGCAAGCGCGCCAGAGAATTTCTCGATATTCTTGACGGTGGCGGTGAGCGGTCCCGAATTTTCGTCGAGCAGGCTGTTCGCCTTGGAGAAAAAGTCAGAGGCCTGGCCTGCGATGCGCCGGGCGCTTTCAACGAGGTCCTGAAAGTCCGAGCGTTCCGCATAGATGACGCCCGGCTCATGGGGGCTCGCCTGTAGAGGCGGAGCATCTGTGGCGCCTCCGCTCAGGGCGACGGAAGCAACCCCGGTAAAGCCCGTGTATTCGAGCCGCGCTTTGGTGTCAGTGCGCACAGGCACCTTGCTATCCACAGCGACAAGCGCAAACACCCGGGACGGATCCTGAGGCATGAGGTCGATCTTGGTGACCTCGCCAACCCGCACACCGTTGAAGAGAACCCAGCCGCCGACGGAGAGGCCCGAAACTGAGCCCGTGAACACGATCTTATATGTTGTGCGCCCGCCGGGCTTCTCCGCGCCGGAAAACCACATTACAAAGCCAAAGCCCGCGGCAATGACCGCCAAAGTGAAAAGGCCGATCACGGCGTAGCTTGCCCGGGTCTCCATCTCACGTCACCTGATCTGCCAGCCCAGCTTCGGCATTATGATGTTTCGCACGCAGCGCTTGCCGCGCCATGACCCGGGCCCATGCCCGGATCGTCCTGGCGCAATCCTGCCGCCGAGGCGGCGCGGCGCGCCCTTTTGCCATGGAAATAGGCGCGCAGCCACGGATGTTGCGCTGCAAGCATAGCGGAAATTGGGCCTTCAGCGATCACTTTTCCGTCGGCAAGGGCGGCGATCCGGTCGCAAATGGAATAAAGGCTGTCGAGGTCGTGCGTGACCATGAAAACAGTCAGGCCAAGCGTGCGCTGGAGGGTTGCGATCAATTCGTCGAATTCCGCCGCCCCGATAGGGTCAAGGCCCGATGTCGGCTCGTCGAGAAAGACAAGCTCCGGGTCAAGCGCAAGCGCCCGGGCAAGAGCAGCCCGCTTCGTCATGCCGCCCGAGAGTTCCGAGGGGTATTTGGAAGCGGCGTCGGGATCAAGACCCGCAAGCTCGATCTTGAGCATGGCAAGCTCGTCGGCAAGCCGTGGCGACAAGCGCAAATGCTCGCGCATCGGCACTTGGACATTCTGCTTGACCGTGAGCCCTGAAAATAAGGCCCCTTGCTGAAACATCACGCCAATCCGCTGTTCGATCTCAGTTCGCCCTGCTGCAGTCAGCGCATCAGTATCCTGCCCGAAAATCTCGATCCGGCCGCTGCGCTTCGGCACCAGCCCCAAAATCGCCCGGGTCAGGACCGATTTGCCCGTGCCGGACCCGCCGACGAAGCCCAAAACCTCGCCCCGGTAAACATCAAGATCAAGGCCGCGCATGACAAGCCTGTCGCCAAAGCCCACGTAAAGATCGCGCACTTTGATGATTGTCTCAGGGTAAGAAGGGGGAGCAGCGAGGGACAAGCCCCGCGCTTCTTTCGCCGGCGGCAATGGCTCTGCCTTTGAAGACCCGCCCGCGCCGCTCAATACCGGATTCCCGCGAAAAACATGGCAAAGAGCCCGTCAACGACGACGATCATGAAGATCGACTTGACCACCGAGCTTGTAACATGCCGTCCAAGCGACTCCGCCGACCCTTCGACGGCGAGACCTTCAGTGCAGGCGATGAGGCCAATAACGAGAGCCATGAATGGCGCCTTGATCAGGCCGCTGAAGAAAGTGTGAGAGCTGATTGCCGTTTGCAATCCCGTCACGAAACGCACCGGTGTGATCCCCTCATAGACCCAGCTCACCACAAGGCCGCCGAAGATGCCCGCCATATCGGCAATGAAGGTCAAGAGCGGCAGGCTAATTATGAGGGCAAGAACGCGCGGCACAATGAGAATATCGACAGGCCGCAGGCCTAGCACGGTCAGCGCATCGATCTCTTCGTGGAGCTTCATCGAGCCGAGCTCGGCTGTGATCGCGGAGCCCGAGCGCCCGGCTGTCATGATCGCGGCAAGGAGCAGGCCTAGCTCGCGCAGCATGAGGATGCCGATGAGGTCGATGACAAAGATCGACGCGCCGAAGCGCCGGAGCTGGAAAATCCCCTGCTGCGCCAGGATCGCTCCGGCCAGGAAGTTGATGAGCGCAATGATCGGCGCGCCGCGGAAGGCAACGCTTTCCAGATGGAAAACAAGCGATGTGAAGCGGAAGCGCGAGGGGCTTACTATGCTCTTGCCCGCCGACGCTACGACTTCCCCGAGAAATCCTACTCCCCGGTACATATCCGCGCCTGCGGAAACGACCGTGCGGCCGATGTCGGCGAGGACGCCGATAAGATAAGAGCCCCGCTGGGCCTGCGGCGGCTTCAGCTCGCGGTATCTTGCCTCCCGCAGAAGGATCTCATATTCGGGCCGCACCGCTTCAAATGTTGCACGGACTCCTTTTGATTCGAGCATCTGGCAAGCACGGCTGATCAGCCAGGCGCCTGCAGTGTCGAGCCGCGTGACGCCCCCAAGATCGAGATGGACGCGCGGCAGCCTGCCTGCTCCGGCAATAAGCGCATCAGCCCGCGCTTCGATCCCCTCGGCATCGATCGTCCAGCGCCCGCGGAGAAAAAGCCGCGCTGCGCCGTCCTCATGCTCAGCCGAAAACTCCGGGCCCTCCGCCGCGTCCATCCCTCAGATTCCACCTTGCCAGGACCGGGCATCATTCATTCCGGCCGCTAAAGTCTGCCAGCCGCTTGCGGCGAAGTCGAGGCGCGGTGTTCTGATCTCACCATCGGGCCTGTGGGCTGCACTGGGCCCGGCAGGAAACGTTTCCCGGCGTCCGCGGACTGGCGCAGCAGCCGCAGCCTGCCCATGCCGGGGAGATATCGCATGCGGATAAAAATCTGGTGATCAAGCTTCACGGCGATGATGCGCAATTATGCAGCGCTAGGCTTCACCCTGCATTCATGTTAGCCGCTTATAAACGCAATGCTGAATTTGCTGTTTTGCCAGCGCCGTGCCACAATGTCTTTTGTCACATAGTCATAATGCGCCATCTCGGTCATAATGCGCCATCTCGTGCGTTGTGGCAGGGCGCTTGCTTCGTTTCTGCTGTTCGCATCTGCAAAGAAGGGATAGGGATATTGCCAACGTAGAATGTTTTTTTATTTTAAGTAACAGGGGCGTGGTGCGGCCCCTGCCAAGCTCGAACAATAACTAGGAGAAAAATCATGGACCGCCGTGAATTCATCGCCGCTGCGGGGACTGTTGCTGCAGCCGTGTCAGCGTCACCAGCCTTTGCGCAAATGGGCGCCGAAGAGCCAATGCATCCGCCAAAATACAAAGCTCTCGAGAAAACGGCTGTGGAGTGCGTCGCCACCGGCAATGACTGCATGAGGCATTGCCTGGGCATGTATGCCATGAATGACACGAGCATGGCGAAGTGCGCGGACTCGGTCTTTCAGCTGATAGCCGCCTGCAACGCCTTGACTTCGCTTGCCGCGGTCAATTCCGAGCATACGGGCCACCTTGCCAAGGTTGTCGCAATGGTGTGCCGCGACTGCCAGAAAGAATGCGAGAAATTCCCGAAGATTGACGTTTGCAAGGCTTGCGGCGAAGCGTGCAAGGCCTGTGCTGCCGAATGCGATAAAATTGCTGCCTGATTCTTGATTCGGGGCAAGCGGCAGGAGGGTGTTGCCAAGCGGTGCCGCTGCCCTTCAGACACAAAAGCTCCAAGCGTGCCGCGAGTGATACTATCTCAATAGTGCGGCCGCTTTCGAGGCCCCTGGCGCTGCCGCCAGCAGGGCCTCCACAAATCAACCGGTCTGGCAAGCCTTTTGCTCCCGCAGGCCCGCAGCACATCAAGAAGCATCTTCTCTCCTCAGCGCTCCGGCATTGCATGACCTATAGCGCTTTTTTCCCGCTTGCAGCGGGACACTCTCCTGTCTTTCACGCCCTATATGTTCCATAAATTTGCAGGGAGCGCTCGGCCCGTTTCGCTCACGCTGGCGAGCCGGCGCTGCCTGATCCGGCTCTTGCGCGGATAGCGCGGGACGGCAGATCCTGCACTTTGGAGCAGCACGCCTCAGACAGCGGCTGCTGAAACCCTCGCCGCATCGGGCATTGCAAGGCTGGCCGTGCGGCGGCTCCAGCAAGAAGCGGGGAGCGGCATGCCCGGTCTTGATCCTTTGGTCATCAGCCTCGCCGCGGCGCTCGGCATCGGGCTTCTCATCGGCACCGAGCGGGAGCGCCGGAAAGGGGAGAGGCCGGAGCATGCGGCGGCAGGGCTGCGCACCTTTGCGCTTG
>DASRYK010000086.1:0-17131 GCA_035687205.1 Methylocella sp.
TGAGTTCACGACGAAGATGGCCGAGAGCTTTGACACTTCTGCGGGCCGCGAGGCCCGGTCCCTGGCAGCGGAATGACACGCCATGCAAGTCCAAGCCGATTCCAAACCCTACGACGACATCAACATCACCCCTATGCTCGACCTCGCCTATGTCCTGCTCATCATATTTATTGTGATGACCACGGCAACGGTTCAAGGCATGAAAGTCAATCTGCCGAAGGCGAGCGCAGCGCCAAGCCTTGCCAAGCCAACGACCAAGGCGATTACGGTCTCGAACGAGGGCAGAATCTTCTTTGATACCATCCCCGTCACTCTCGCCGAGCTCGAGCAGCGGCTCATTCAGCAAAAGGCGCTGACGCCGGAGTTCCCGGTCGTCCTTCGCGGCGACAGTCAAACCCAATATCAAAATGTGATGGATGTGCTCGATCTGCTCGGGCGCTTGAACATCACCCAGGTTGGCCTCGCTACCAAGCCGCTCGTGAAATGACCATGGAGCGATGTCCCGCCATGCAAGGGCCTTGGGAAAGATACCGGATGGCCGCTTACTGCGCCTTGGTTAAGCGCGCCGCGCGCGTCCTGCCTTGGCCCGCTGTTGGGGAGGCTCCGCGATGATGGATCAAGCACGATGATGGATCAAGCACAAGGAGCGGTTGCAGGCGGCAGCGTCGAAGCGCCGGATGACGTCCTCTATGAAGCAGATGAGGCCGCGGGCAGCCGCCGTCCAAGCCTGCGAAAAGCCGGCGCTGCGCTCGCTTGTCTGGCTGCTTTGGTGATCCTCACGGGGGCGGGCATCTGGTTCTTCCGTTCGGACAGCGGCTTGCCGCCGCCGCGCAAGGTGCAGGAGCTTACCGTCGTCAAGATTCTGCCGCCTCCGCCGCCTCCCCCGCCTCCGCCGAAGCCGCTCGAGCAAAAAATGGTCGAGCAGACTCCCGTCAAGCAGGAGATGCTGGAGCCAAAGCCAATCGACGAGCCGAAGGACTCGCCCAAACCAAAAGACCTGCCAAAGGATGAGCCGCCTCCCGGGCCGCTCTCACTTGATGCAAAGGGGGATGGGCCGGGAGACGCTTTCAACCTTGGGGGCAAGCCCGGGGGGCGCGGCCTCATCGGAGGAGGCGGCGGGGGTGGAGGCGGCGGCAGCCGCTATGGCTGGTACGCCTCGATCGTTCAACAGCAAGTTGCAGCCGCGCTGCGCGCAAATCCAAGAACCCGGAGCGCGGTCATGCAGCTTCAGGTGCGGCTTTGGGCGGATTCGTCGGGCCGCATCAGCCGCGTGCAGCTTGTGTCGTCAACGGGCAGCCAGGAGCTTGATGCGGCGATCCGCGACGAGGTGCTGACAGGCATCACTCTGCGCGAGCCGCCGCCCAAGGACATGCCGATGCCGATCGTGGCGCGCATCAGCGCGCGGCGGCCCACCTGACCCAAAAGCGAGAACCCTAAGGGACTGAGCATTCTTCACCGCTAGCAGCGGCATCCGCCAACAGGAGAAACGGAAGTTCGTCATGCCCAAGAGTTGCGTGAAACCAGGGAAGACGCCCGCTGCGTTAAAGCGCGCGCTTCTTGCCGCTGTGCCAGCGCTCTTAGCTTCTGGTCTCATTCAACCCGCCTTAGGGCAGGAGCCGCCGCAAGCCGAAGCCCCAGCAGCGCCCCCGCCGAAGAAGCCCTCTGTTTCCAAGAAGAAGGCGACATCGCCGAATGCGACGATCAATCTCGTCAATCTCCTCGTTGAGAAAGGCATCCTGACCGAGGCGCAGGCAAAGGCGCTCATCAAACAGGCGGAAGACGAAGCCTATGTCGCGCGTGAAGCGGCCAAGGATGCCACATCCAAAGCCGCCGAGGCCGCTAAAACCGCAAATGCAGCGGCGGCCGCGGCGATGCCGCCCGGCACCAAGCGCGTTACTTACGTTCCGGAGATTGTGAAAAAGCAGCTGCGGGAAGACGTCAAGCAGGAGGTCATGGCGAAGGCCAAAGCGGAAGGCTGGGCTTCTCCCGGCACCTATCCCGAATGGGCGTCAAGGGTCCGGGTCTTTGGCGATTTCCGCGGGCGCTACCAGGGAAACTTCTTCCCTCCGGGCAACGCCACGGATTTCATCAACTTCAACGCCATCAATACGGGCCTTCCCTTCGATCCGACAGGGTTCGTCTTTCCGCCGCTGCTAAATACGACCCAGGACCGCAACCAGTTCCGCATCCGCGCCCGGCTCGGCGTGCAAGCCGATCTCTCCAACGGATTCACCTCGGCAGTGCGGCTGGCGACCGGCCAGGACAATTCGCCGGTCTCCCCGAATCAGACGCTTGGCGCCTCAGGCGGCAACTATTCGAAATATTCGATCTGGCTCGACCGCGCCTATCTCCGCTACCAGCCCTTCGAGCAGCTTGCCTTCAGCGTCGGGCGCTTTGACAATCCCTTCTTCTCGCCGACCGACCTCCTTTGGTACGATGACATCGGCTTCGACGGGGCGGCGGTGCAAGCCTTCTACGACATAGCGCCCACCTTCACGCCATTTGGCGTGGCCGGGGCCTTCCCGATCTTCAATACGGATTTCAATTTCGCGTTCAATCAGAGCATCAAATACCCCTCAACGGATAAATATTTGTTTGGCGGGCAGCTTGGCTTCCGGTGGCTGCCCGCGCCGGACATCAGGGTCACCCTGGGAACCTCGTATTTGGATTTCTCTGATGTTCAGGGCCGCCTGTCGAGCCCCTGCCTCGTGCTCAATATCACCGACCTCTGCAACACCGACAGCTTGCGGCCGTCCTTCGCGCAAAAAGGCAACACCTATATGGCTCTGCGCGATATCATCCCGATCTTCACGAGCACGGGCGCGCTTGGCCCTCAATATCAATTCTATGGTCTTGCGAGCGCATTCCGGGATATCGTTCTCACCGGCCAGGTCGATCTCGCTTATTTCCATCCGGTCCACATCGTGATCGACGGCGAGTTTGTGAAGAACCTCGCCTTCAACCGCACGGCAATCGAAGCCGTTGCCGTCAACAACAGGTCGAGCACGTCAACGGGCGCCGTTGGCCCGTTCGTAGGCGGGGATCTTGGCTATATGGCCCGCCTGACCATCGGCCATCTTGAGCTCAAGCAGCTTTGGGACTGGAACGTTTTTCTCACCTACAAGTACCTGCAATCCGATGCCACGGTGGATGCTTTCCCTGATCCCGACTTCGGCCTCGGCGGCACAAATCTCAAAGGTTATATCGTCGGCGCAAATCTTGGCTTGAGCCCAAATGTCTGGATCGAAGGACGGTGGTTTAGCGCAACTTCCATCGCTGGCCCGCCCTTTGCGGTCGATTCTCTTCTCATTGATCTCAATGCACGGTTTTAGGATGGGCAGGAGCTTTGCCGCTCTTGCAGCGCTTGCCGCCGCTCTGCCTTGCGGGGCGCAGGCGCAATCCGAGACGGACCGGCTTCGCGAGGCGCTGCGCAGCGCAATCTCGCAAGTCCGCTCGCTTGAAGACCAGCAGGCCGTTTTGCAGGCAAAGATGAGCGAGGCCGAGCGCGAGCGCGAGCGGCTGAAGCGCGAGATCGAGGACGCGAAGGGGCAAATCAAAGCGGCGGAAAAAGCCCAGGCGGAAGCGGTCGAGGAGTTCAACAGGCGCCTCGAAGAGCGCAACGAAGTCCTCGAAAAATGGAAAGCTGCCTATGAAGAGGCTGCGAATGTGGCCCGCGCCAAGGATGCCGAGCGCGCCAAATTCGAGTCCGAATCGAAAGCCTTCAAGGCGAGCGCGAAAGATTGCGCAAGCCGCAACATCAAGCTCGTCGCCGTCGGCAACGAGCTGCTTGAAAGGCTCGATGCGGTTGAGCTCGGAGACGTCATTGCCGCCCGCGAGCCTCTGATCGGCTACAAACGCGTCGAAGTCGAGAACATGCTGCGCGACTATAAGGACAAAATCTTGGAGCAAAGGGCATCTCAATGAGCGGAACCGCCATCAGAACCATGTTGCGAGCGGCAGCAGCGTTTATCACCGCATCTGCTCTCTTTGCCGCCGCCCCGGCGGAAGCTTTAGGACAGACCCTTTCCCCGGAGCGGCCTCAGGCCTACCGCAAACCGCAAGACCCCGGCCTCAACACCGCCGCGGCCGCAGCCCAGGGCCGGGCTCAGGCGCCTTCTGCGCAGCGCTCGGTCTCCGCTGCCGGGGGGCAGATCATCGCAAAAGTCGGCGATACCGACCTTAGGGAAGACAGCGTGCGAGCCTTCATCGCAAGCCTCAGCGGGCGTGAGCAGGAAGCGCTCGCCAGGGACCCTGCGCTCCTTAGTCAAATGGTGCGCTCTATCCTTGCCAATCAGCTCGTCCTCAAGGAAGCGCTTGCGAAGCGCTGGGACGAGCGCCCCGAGGTCGCTGAGCAGATCCAGCGCGCGCGCGATCTTACCATCGTCGAATCCTACCTGCGGCAGGTCTCGGAACCCCCCGCAGGTTTTCCGGGCGAAGCCGAGATTCAATCCGTCTATGACGCGAACAAAACCGCTTTTTTGGTTCCGCGCCAGTTCCTCGTAGCGCAAATCTATATAGCGCTCCCAAGCGGCGCCGATAAAGCGGCAGCTGAGAAGGCCGCAAGGAAATTTGCCGAAGTCCAGCTCAAGCTGAGGCAGCCTAATGCCGACTTTGCTGCAATCGCCCGCGCGGACAGCGACGCAAAAGAGACGGCCGAGCGCGGCGGGGAGATTGGGTGGCTCCCCGAGACGCAACTGCGCCCAGAGATCAAGGCGCAAGTTCTTGGCCTCGCCAAAGGCGCCGTATCAGACCCGGTGAAGCTTGACGACGGCTGGCACATCGTCAAGCTCATCGACACGAAGCCTGCCTACACTCGGCCCTTGAGCGAGGTGCGCGACGCGCTTGCCAAGCGGATCCGGGACGAGCAGGCGGGCGCGAACCGGCGCGCCTATCTCACCGAGCTATTGAAGAAAAACCCGCCTGCCATCAACGAGCTGGAACTCGCCAAGCTGGTGAGCGCGCCGGGCCAGGATGCTGCGAAAAAAGAGTAAATGGGCGGGCGGCGCTGCCTGCGCCTTGGCCCTCGCTGCCTGTTTGGCCCTTGTCCCGCGGGCGCTCGCGCTCGATCCGCAGGGCCCCTCCCCTGGGGACAACGTCAAGGCGCTGCCGGAGAAAGCGGATCCTGCCGCCTGGTACCGTCAGCTTGCGGAGCGCACTGCTTCGCAGGCAGGTCTTCCGCCTGCCATTGCCGACGCCGTGATGGCGGTCGAAAGCGGCTACGACCCTCATGCCGCCGGAAGCTCGGGGGAAATCGGCCTGATGCAAGTGCTGCCCTCGACCGCCCGTATGCTGGGCTACACGGGGAGCCTCGCCGGGCTTGCGGAGCCTGAGACCAATATCCGGCTTGGTGTCGCTTATCTTGCTGAAGCCTGGCGCCTTGCTGGCAAAGACCTTTGCACGGCCGTCATGAAATACCGGGCGGGCCATGGCGAGACCCGTTTTTCCACCCGCTCAGTTGATTACTGCATCGCCGTGCGGGCGAAACTCATGGCACGCGGCTATCCGGTGACGGGCCGTGTCCCCGTTGCGGACTTTGGAGAACCCCTGCGCGCCCGCCCCTGCCGGCTGGGCTGCCTTGCCGCCTCGGCCGGGCCGCCCCCCGATTTGCCTGCCCTGAACAGCCGCCTGAGCGATCTCGCGCGGCAAATCAATATTCGTGCCATTCACGGGCTGTGACCGGGCTCGATGTAAGATTCCCAGTCTAAATCTTACAAAAATGTTTCACGTGAAACACTTTTGTAAGAATGACCTTGCGGGCAGACCCTCGCCGTTGATTGTGCCTGCGCAGATGAGCCGTGCGGCGCGCGGCGCCATTTGCTAGGCTGGCGCCATGCCGAAAAGCGAAGCCTCCGAACGCCTGCCGCCGGACGAAACGCCGCCCCCTGAGCCGGCTTCCGCGGCGCAAACCTTTGCTCAGCCAGCCGCGTCCGCGAAGCCTTCGCCCATGATGGCCCAATATTGGGCAATCAAGGCGCAGCATCCGGGGTTTCTCCTCTTTTTCCGGCTGGGGGATTTCTACGAATTGTTTTTCGAAGATGCCGAGGCGGCGGCGAAAACCCTTGGCATCGTGTTGACGCGGCGCGGCAAGCATGAGGGGCAGGATATTCCGATGTGCGGCGTGCCTGTTGAGCGCGCTGAGGACTATCTGCACCGGCTGATCAGCCAAGGTTATCGCGTTGCCGTCTGCGAGCAGGCCGAGGATCCGGCGGAAGCGCGGAAGCGCGGAGGGAAATCGGTGGTCAGGCGCGAGGTCCGCCGCCTCGTCACGCCGGGGACGCTCACAGAGGAGCTGCTGCTCGACCCGTCGCGCGCCAACAGCCTTCTTGCGATTGCGCGCGAGAGCGCTAGCGGCGGTTACGGCCTTGCCAGCGTTGATATATCGACGGGAGCTTTTTTCGTCTGCGAGGCGACAGAGGATACTCTCGAAGCCGCCATCGCAAGGCTTGATCCCGCCGAGATCGTTGTCCCTGAAGCTCTTTCCGGGCTCCCCTCAATTGCAAGGCTTGCGCGGGAAGCGAAGCTCCCGGTGACGCCGCTTGGCTGCGAGGCGGGAGGAGGACCAAGCGCCGGGCGCCGGATCAAGAGCTTTTTCGGCCTTGCCGCCCTCGACGGGCTCGGGCCTTTGAGCGCCGCCGAGCTTGCCGCCGCTGCCGCCGCTCTTTTCTACATCGAACGCACGCAGCTCTCCGCGCGCCCGGCGCTGAGCCTACCTGCCCGGCTCGCGCGCGGGGAGAATATGGAGATCGACGCCGCAACGCGTGCCAGCCTCGAGCTTGCCCGCACCCTCCAAGGCGCAAGGGAAGGATCGCTTCTCGCCACAATCGACATGACGGTGACGGCGCCAGGCAGCCGCCTCCTTGCCGAGCGCTTGGCCGCGCCTTTGACCGATACGAAGGCGATCCGGCGCCGGCTCGACAGCGTAGCTTGCCTGCTCGAAAACCACGAACTCAGGCGCGGCCTGCGCGCCAGGCTCAAATCATCTCCGGATATGACGCGCGCCTTGGCGCGGCTTGCGCTTGACCGCGGCGGCCCGCGCGACCTTGCAGCCATCCGCGACGGCCTTGCCGTATCGCATGAGATCGCCAGCATGCTCGCGTCTGCGGGCGGCCTTGACGAAGAGCTTGACCAGGCGGCGAGGGCCGCAGCCTCCGCAGAGCCTTCCCTCGCCGGGCAGCTCGGCTTCGCGCTCGGGGACGCTTTGCCTCTCAACAGGCGCGATGGCGGTTTCATCCGCCCGGGCTATGACCCCGCGCTCGATGAGCTGCGCGCCTTGCGCGACGAAAGCCGCACCGTCCTCACGGCGCTTCAGGCCCGCTATGCAGAGATCACGGGCACGAAGCAGCTCAGGCTCAAGCACAATCATTTCCTGGGCTATTTCATTGAAGTGCCTCAGGCCCTTGGCGAGAGGCTTTTGAAGCCGCCGCATGATGCTCTTTTCGTGCACCGCCAGACCATGGCAGGGGCGATGCGCTTCTCGACGAAGGAGCTAGCCGGCCTTGAGGCTAAGATATCGTCTGCCGCAGACGAGGCGCTGGCTCGCGAGCAAAGCATCTTCGATGCGCTGCGGCGCCTCGTTCTCGCTGAGGAATCCAAAATCAAGCAGGCCTCGGCAGCGCTCGCCGGAATCGATGTGGCAGCAGCGCTCGCTGAGCTCGCGAGCGCTCGCGATTGGGTGTGCCCGCTTGTTGACAGCTCGCTCGCCTTCGAGATCGAAGACGGCCGCCATCCCGTTGTCGAGGAGGCTTTGCGCGCGCAGGGCCAGCCCTTTGCCGCAAACGGCTGCAAGCTCTCGGGGGCGCCCGGCAAAGGGGGCCGCATTGCCGTCGTGACCGGGCCGAATATGGCTGGGAAATCAACCTATCTGCGCCAGAACGCGCTGATTGCTATATTGGCTCAGATGGGCTCCTTCGTGCCAGCAAAGCACGCCCATATCGGCATCATCGACAAACTCTATTCGCGCGTCGGCGCAGCCGACGACCTCGCCCGCGGCCGGTCCACCTTCATGGCCGAGATGATCGAGACCGCCGCCATCCTTAACCAGGCGGGCGAGCGCTCTTTTGTGATCCTTGACGAGATCGGCCGCGGGACAGCCACTTTCGACGGCCTCTCGATCGCCTGGGCCGTGATGGAGCATCTGCACGAGAAGAATCGCTCACGGGCGCTTTTCGCGACGCATTTTCACGAATTGACACGCCTTGCCGAGACCCTCGGCCGGCTTGTGAATCTGACCGTACGGGTGACGGACTGGAACGGGGAGCTCGTTTTCTTGCATGAGATAGTGCCCGGCGCGGCGGACCGTTCTTATGGCGTCCAGGTTGCTAAGCTGGCGGGCTTGCCAGCTCCGGTCATCACCCGCGCGCGCATGCTGCTGGCGGAGTTCGAAGCTGCCGAAAGGATGACGCAGGCAGGCCAAATAGCCTCAGACTTGCCTTTGTTCTCGGCCGCCCAGCCGGCCGGAGCGGCAGCGGCCAGCGCGCTTTGTGAGGCGCTTGATGCCCTCGACCCCGATGGGCTGAGCCCGCGAGAGGCGCTCGAAGCGCTCTATCGCTTGAAAGATATCCGTGCGCGCGGCTGCGCTTCCGGATAGACTTGCATCCGCAATCAAATTGCGCGCAAATTTGATTCTATCCTTTTATTCAGCTTGGCTACAAAATTAAATTGCGAGTAATCAAGGGGGCCGAATGCCTGATGCTGCCAGACCAAGACTCGAACAGCAGCTCTGCTTTGCCATCTATTCGACGATGCATGCGCTAAACAAAGCCTATGCGCCCCTTTTGGAAGCTCTCTCCCTGACCTATCCGCAATATCTTGCCATGCTTGTTCTTTGGGAAACCGAAGGCATCACAGTCAAGCAGCTCGGCGAGCGCCTTTTTCTCGATTCTGGGACGCTCACGCCGCTGCTCAAGCGCCTCGAGGCGTGCGGCCTTCTGCAGCGCGCTCGAAACCCTCAGGACGAAAGGCAGGTCTGCGTCACGCTCACCGAGAAAGGGAGGGGCCTGCGGCGCGCCGCAGAGACCATTCCAAGCCAGATCGCCGCAGCCATGGGGCGCCCGGCCGACGAGCTCAAGGCGCTGCGCAAGGAGTTAAGGCGGATCCGGAACGCCCTTCTTGAAGCCCGTTCAGCCAATGGCCCGGCCGGCAAAGGCAGCGGGCAATCAAACTGAGCCGCCGGGCTTCTCCTCGCGAGCCCCGGCCCCGTATGCGCGCAGCCGGTCGAGCGCGCCTTGGAGGATGTAAGCCGCGGCCATCCGGTCGACAGCCTCTTTCCGTTTCGCGCGGGAAACGTCTTGGTCAATCAAGGAGCGGGTGACCGCGGCTGTTGAGAGCCGCTCGTCCCAAAAGACACAGGGACGGCGCGAAAGCGGCGCGAAGTTGCGCGCGAAGGCGCGTGCGGACTGGGCGGCCGGGCCCTCTGAACCATCCATATTGAGCGGCAGGCCGATCACCAAAGCCGCGGCATCGAATTCATTCATGAGAGCGGCGAGCGCTGCGGCGTCTTTGGCGAATTTCGTGCGGCGGATCGTGGTGAGCGGCGTCGCAATGCGCCGCTCCACATCGGAAAGCGCCAAGCCGATGGTCTTGCTGCCGAGATCGGCGCCCATGAGCCGCTGACGCGGCCCAAGGCGTGGCGCAAGATCCTCAAGGGAAAGAACGTCTGCCGCCACCCGCTAGCCTTGGTATTGCGGCGCAAGCTCAGTATTTTCCACCATCAATCCTTCCTATCCACCTCACCCTGCTCTCTTGGAGGCCCTCATGAAACTGACCTGGTTTGGCCATTCCGCTTTCCGCATCGACCTCGACGGCGCGGCAATTCTTCTCGATCCGTTCCTGAGCGGAAATCCGCGGTTCACCGGCGACAGGGCCAAGGCGGCCGAAGGGGCAACGCACATCATCCTCACCCATGGCCATGAGGATCATACCGGCGACAGCGTGACCATCGCCAGAGCGACGGGCGCGCAAATCATCTCGAATTTCGAGGTCTGCATGTATTTGAGCGCGCAAGGCGCAAGCAACATCAACCCCGGCAACACCGGCGGCACGATCGACTGCGGCTCTTTCACGGTGAGCTTCACCCCTGCCCTTCATTCTTCGGCAGCGATCGTCAACGGCCAGCCGGTCTATCTCGGCAGCCCGAATGGGATTGTCATCAAGCCAAAAGGCGGTCCAAGCATTTATCACATGGGCGACACGGATCTGTTCTCCGATATGGCGCTCATTGCAGAGCTTTACGCGCCGCAGATTGGCCTCGTCCCGGTGGGCGGCCGTTTCACCATGAGCGGGGCAACGGCGGCGCTTGCCGTCAAGCGCTATTTCCAATTCAAGACCGCGGTGCCTTGCCACTATGGAACCTTTGATGTGCTTGCGCCCGACGCAAGCGCCTTCGTTGCCGCCATGCAGGGCCATGCGACCAAGGTTGCCGTCCTGAGCGTTGGCGAGACTCTGGAACTCTGAGCCCTTGTTTTGACAGGGCTGCAAAGCCTGCATGGCAGACCCAGAAGCTTGCACTCGCTCCCCGATCATCGCCAGGCGAAGACCGCCGTGCCTGCAGTCTCCGTCTAGAGGCCTGAAACTTTGGGCGCGAGGGGCGCTGCCTGCTCGGGCGGGCCGCCCGCCTGGGGGGCCGGCGTTTCATTCACCGCCGGGTCCGGCTCGCGGGGCCGGAAGGAGGCAGCCGCCGCGCTCGCGGATGCAAGCTCGGACGTCGTCAGACGCGCAGCGATTTCATCCCGCCTGCGCGCTGCATCCGCATCGCCCGATGCTGCAACAACGGCAAACCAAGTATAGGATTTTAAAAGGTCTTTTGGCACGCCAAGACCTCGCGCAAGCAGCACCGCAACGTTGTATTGGCTGTCACGGATCCCAAAATCCGCAGCTTTTCCAAACCACAAGGCTGCGCTTGCATAATTAGGCTTCCCGTCGGGGCCTTCGGCGGCGAGCACGCCGAGATTGTGCATCGCCCGGACATTCCCTTTTTCGGCTGCCCGCTGATAAAGCTCCCTCGCGCGCTGCAGGTCTCGCGCAACGCCAAGGCCCCTTTCATAAAGTGATCCAAGCCGGAATTCGGCAATGGCATGACCTTGCATTGCAGCTTTGCCGAACCATTGCGCTGCGAGCTCATAGTTCCGTGTGCCCCCTGCCTGCGCATAGCGCCGCGCAAGCTCGAATTGCGCCGCGGCATCGCCCGATTGCGCGCGGGCGGCAAGAGCAGCGCTTTGCGGCGCTTCCGAAGGCGGGGGCGGCGCTTCCCTAGCTTGTGGAATGGCAGGGATGGCTTGGGAGACCGCATTACCGGCCGCCGGGGGCGCGGACGGCGCCTGCCGGGAAGATGAGGGGACAAAGCCGGTAGCCGTGACCTTAGCGCCGGAAAGGGCGGGAGGCGAAAAAATATCGCCAAAGGGGCTGCCCGGATCAAGCCAAGGCTCTGACCGGCCTGGCGGATTTGATGAAGCGGCGGCCTTTGGCGCCTGAGCATCTTGCGCAGCCTTTGCCGCGTTCTGCTGCCCGGGATCCGTGATCAATTGCGCGAAGGGCAAGGCCCGGAGCGATTGCATCTTAGGAACGCCTCCGGCCGGAGGGGACTCCGGAGGCTTCGCAGAGATCACGCCAGTTTGACGCTTGAAGATTCCAGTCAAGGCTCTCCCCGCCCCGGCTTGGGACAGCACCCCTGCGAGAAGCACGGCGGCAAGCACGGCGAGGAGCGCTGCAAGCGCCATCATGAGCCGGTGATTCCCGGCGCGGAAAAGCCTGTGGAGATAGGCGGCGAGAGTCGCTCCCAGGTTAAGAGCGCTTTTGGGTTGCGCCAAAGGCGCGCCGCACGGCCTGCCCCCCTCAGTCTTGCGGGAGGCCTGCCGGGCCGCAGCGATGAAATCGGTCCGGCTCATAGTCACGCCGCTGTCCTGCACATCCTTATCTGGCACGCTGCCATAATGCCTTTCCAGCGCTGCGCTCCGGGCTTGAAACCCAAGCCCGGGCTCAATCAGGAAATCCTCCCCGTCGCTGGGCGCATCGTTTTTTTGGGCTGTTTCGCCGCCGGGCTTGACTGGGTTCAACGCTCCCCTCAGGGCTGCGGCAGATGCGCTTGGCTTGACACCTATGGCTAGCGCACTCTCGTCAGACTTGCGCGCGAGGTCCGCAAAGATGGGCGCAAAAGGATCGGAAACGCCTGGTATGGCGGGACGGGCCGCAGGCGTTGAAGTTTGCTTGCGCACCCATTGGCGCGTGATCTCCCCGAGTGATTCTTCTAGCGCGGCCATGCTTTGCGCCGCCTTTCGGGCTGCGTCCTCCTGCGAGGCGCGCAAGCCCGCGATCTCCCAAAGGATTCTTTCGGCCGCTTCGTCTTGCGGCTTCGGTTTCAGCAGGCTTTCCTCCAGAAATTTGCAAAGGTCCCGCCTTGTATCATCAAGCTTGGCCTGAATGTCTGCGATCAAGCGCTCAAGCGCAGTCAGCGGCTCAAAGGCTGCCATGACCTCGTCCAAACGCTTGCTCAGCGACGCGACCTCCAGCATCGCGGCGGCAAGCCCCGACTCGAACCGTTCGGTAAGCTGCTGGCGCAACAAATCGATTTGCTTGGCGAGCAGTGCGAGGGTGCTCTCGCCCGCCTGGCCCGCAAAACTCTCTCTGGGAATGCGGGACACAGGCAGGCTCGACGGAAGGCCGGACTGCCGCGCCTCTATATGCGCGAGCTGGGCCAGCGCGTTCTGAAGCTCGCGCGTGAGACGGTCGAATTGCTCAAGTGACCCTTCCCGCCCTTCCGCGCCGCCACACCCGCCGGAGGATGCATTCTGAGGCTCTGCGCCTTCCCGCTCCGTTTTGTCTCTATGCTGCGGGCTGGGCGTTCCACGCGCCGGTTCTGCGCCGGCATTGTCTTGCGACTCTCCCGCTTGCCGGGAATGCCAAGCGCGCAACCCGGCTTCGAGCTTGGCGAAATTTTTCTTGTCCAGAAAACCATCTCCAGAACCGTAAGCCTTGAGCTCAGCCTCTAGCTTCTCCAAGACCGCGAACAATGCGGCGCGGTCCATGCCCGCGGCCGGGCCGGGCGGTCCGCCGCTCTGCCTTTCCGCCGCCTTTGCGAGGAGGGCAAAGACCTCCGCCGCAAAGCCCGCGCCGGCAGTCTCTCCTGGGCGGTCATCATCTGGACGGCCATCCTTTCCCTGGCCGCCCGGCTTTGCCAGCAGCGCCGCGCCGCCAAGCCTGTTTATGCCCGCCGAAGGTTCTGAAGAAAGAGAGGGTGCCTGCTGCATCTCACCGTCAAGGAGCCAAGGAAGACCCCAAATTTTCCCGCGGTTGGCTTGCCTGGGGCGGAACACTGTGCGGCTTTCCAGCGGTGCCGCAAGGCCTCTTCCCGGCCGCTGGCCGCATTGGCTGCCGGCGTGCGCTGATTATGCGCCAAAGCTGCCGCACCCTGCAAATAGCGGAGCAGCGGAGAACAACAGCCAAGGCCGCTGCGAAGAGAGTGATTCGCGGGCGCGGCGCCGCCCGCGCCCAAACCGCAGAAAAAGACGCATCTGCCGCTGTCTGCTATTTATAAGTGTATATGCGACAATTACACTTATTAATTGCATTCAGATGTTATTCGTGTTACGTTCTCATTCGTAGGATAACCGGGCAAACCATGGAAACGAAGGTGAATGGAACAGAACGTTGCGGCGATGATCCTTGCAGTCTCTGCGCAGGCGCCCAAGCGGCTGCAGCGCCAAGCGTTGCGCCTGATCCGGATCACTACACGATTCGCGAATTGGCGCAGGAATTTCAGGTCAGTGTGAGGGCGCTTAGATTTTATGAGGACCGCAAGCTGCTCCGGCCGCGGCGGATTGGAGGCGCGAGGCTCTACGATGCCCGCGACCGCCTTCGCCTGCAGATGATTCTAAGGGGCAAGCGCCTTGGCTTCACGCTTAGCGAGATTCACGAGATTTTGGCTCGCGGAGGATTCGCGTGTGACACCGGCGGCACTGGGTTAGGCCTCACGGGAGAGGAGGCCGCCTTGCAGCTCAGCCATCTTGAGCGCCAGCGCCGGGAGATAGATCAGGCGATAGCCGAACTGCGCATAGCCGCGGGGCGCCCAGATGACGGCGCGCCGCATCCGGAGTCAGCGGCTCCGCCTGCGCTATTCGCGTCCAGCGATGCCAGCCCCTTGGCCCCCGCGGACCGGAAATGCCCTGAGACGAAGCGCATGGAAATCTCGATGCAGAGTCATCTCAATGCAGAGTCTCTCGATGCAGAGTCAATGATGCAGAGTTAATAATAATGAAGGGGGCGGGCGGACGTGGCTCGAACCGCGCGAGCGGGAGGCGCAAAACAGCCTCTTTCTCCCCTGCCAGCGGTCCTGACAGGGCCAAGCAAGTGCCGGTCCAGCCTGCAATCTCTCCGGCGGAGCCGCATCCAGAGCCAAGGCCGCATGTCAAGCCCTTGCAACTTCGTCATGAGCAATCGATTTGAAAGGAAGCTGCGTTACAGTGGCGCGCTGCTGTGAAGGTGGGAACATGGCGAAAGTGAAGCGGACTCCGAAGCCTCGTGGAACCGGCCTGCAAGATGGCATGAAACAATGGCTGCAAGCTCAAACCGCGCAGGCGGACGCCAATGTCGAGGCGCGCATCGCCCGGGAGCCATTCGACTTCCGTGAGATGTTGAAGCACCCAAATTGCTTGAAGGACGAGGGCAAATAGGCCCTGGCGGATTTTCGCCATGCGCAGCTTGAGGATTGAGCAAATGAAGCGCTGCGGCCTATCCCTTTCCTTGCGCCGCATCGCGGAGCCCTTGCAGCGGGGGCAGGATCGTTTGTGACAGAATTATTCTCTGCTTTTCCATGAACGCCGTGACCGGGAAGGGGTGGCGGCCCTCGCGCATATTCTCTATGTTCAATCGATTGCCAGGCCTGGAGAGCGAGCATGGCGAAGTACAAGGCTCCAGTCGAGGAGATCCTCTTCCTACTGCAGGACGTCTTTCCTCTCCGCCGTTACAATCATTTGCCGGGTTTTGCCGATGCCACCCCCGATGTCGTAGAGGCGATTGTTTCGGAAGCGGCAAAATTTTGCGAGCAGACTCTTCAGCCGCTCAATCAGCCAGGCGACCGCGAAGGCTGCGTGCGGAGCAAGGATGGCGCCGTAACGACGCCCCCTGGTTTCAAAGAAGCCTACCGCGCCTTTGCCGGAGGCGGCTGGGTCGGGCTTGCTGCCGACCCTGAATATGGCGGCCAGGGCCTTCCCTTCACGCTTGCTGCGATCGTCAACGAATTCGCAAGCGGCGCAAACATGTCCTTCGCGATGTACCCAGGCCTGAGCCAAGGCGCGCTTGCAGCCTTGCTGGCGCATGGAACGCAGGAGCAAAAACGCCTCTTCGTGCCAAAGCTCATCAGCGGCGAATGGTCTGGCACGATGAACCTTACCGAATCGCATTGCGGCACTGACCTTGGCCTCCTCAAGACCAAGGCCGTGCCGGCAGGTGACGGCTCCTACGCCATATCGGGGGAGAAAATATTCATCTCAGCAGGAGAGCATGACCTCACGGAGAATATCGTTCATCTCGTGCTGGCCCGGATCGAAGGAGCGCCGGCCGGAGTCAAAGGCATCTCTATGTTCGTCGTGCCAAAGATTCTGACCGGGCCGGATGGATCGCTGGGGGCTCCCAACAAAGTGTCTTGCGGCGCAATCGAGCACAAGATGGGCATTCATGCCAATGCAACTTGCGTCATGAATTACGACGGCGCTAAGGGGTGGCTTGTCGGCGAGCGGGACAAGGGCCTCAAGGCCATGTTCGTGATGATGAACGAGGCGCGGCTCGGCGTGGCGATCCAGGGCTTGGCGATTTCAGAAGCAGCCTATCAGAACGCTGCCGCCTATGCCAAAGAGCGCTTGCAAGGCCGCGCGCTGTCCGGGCCCAAATTCCCGGAGAAGCCCGCCGATCCGATCATCGTCCATCCCGATGTGCGGCGCAACTTGCTGACGGTCCGCGCCTTTAATGAGGCCGCGAGGGCTCTTATCGTCTGGGCCGCGCTGAAAAGCGATGCCGCGCACCGCAGCCGCGATCCTGCTGAGGCCGAGGCGGCTTCAGATTGCTTAGGGCTGCTCACCCCCATCCTCAAGGGTGTTTTGACCGACATGGGCTTCGACAACACGGTCAGAGCCCAGCAAATTCTCGGGGGCCACGGCTATATCGCGGAATGGGGCATGGAGCAGTTCGTCCGCGACGCCCGGATCGCCATGATCTATGAAGGCGCCAACGGGATCCAGGCGCTTGACCTCGTGATCCGGAAGCTGCCCAAAGACGGCGGGCGGGCCTTTAAGGCCTTTACCGGCGAGATTAAGTCCTTCATTTCGGAGAACGAAGCCAATGGGGATCTCGGCCCCTATCTCCAGGCGCTCAGGAAGGGCCTTGCGGATCTGGAAGAAGCAACTCTTTGGCTCCTCAACAATGCTCTCGCCAATCCCGAGAATGCGGGCGCCGTTTCTTATGATTATATGCACCTTGCTGGCCTCGTAGCCCTTGGCTTTATGTGGGCGCATCTCGCCAAGGCTGCGCTGGCAGGAAAGGCGGCAGGTAAAGAGGGGGCCGCAGCCATGGACGCGAAGCTCCTTATTGGACGCTTCTTCATGGAGCACATCATGCCAGAGACAAGACTCCGCCTGGCCCGCATCTTTGCGGGAGCAAAAACCATGATGGCGGTCGAGGCAGAGCAGTTTTAAGCGGCTGCCGGGACTTGGCGCGTTTCAGGCTCAAGCGGGAGGATGGCATGCCGGAAGCTTTTATTTTCGATCATGTTCGCACTCCGCGCGGGCGCGGCAAGCCGGATGGCGCTTTGCACGAAGTCTCCACCCTTGGCCTCGCGACGGCGGTGCTGCGCGCGATCAAAGACCGCAACGGCTTGGATGGCGGCCTTGTCGATGATGTCGTGCTTGGGTGCGTCGATCCTGTTGGCGAGGCGGGCGGCGATATCGCCCGCGCCGCGGCGCTCGCCGCGGACTACGGCACCCATGTGCCGGGCGTGCAGATCAACCGCTTTTGCGCCTCGGGCCTTGATGCCGTCAATTTCGCGGCAGCGCAGATCATGGCAGGGCAGCATGATCTTGCAATCGGCGGCGGCGTCGAGTCGATGAGCCGCGTCGGCATCGGCGCCTCAGGCGGGGCGTGGCCCGCC
>DASRYK010000087.1:0-10858 GCA_035687205.1 Methylocella sp.
AGGCCCTTCGGTGATAAGCCTTGCACTGCGTCAGCCGTCTCCCGTTATTGGCTCGGTCCTCTCCTCTGGAGCGCCCGGCATCGAGGGATTGCCGGGAGGACCGTCGGGGCGGGATGCCCGGCGCTGAAGCATTTCATGGCGAAAAAGCCATGGCCGCTCAAGTGCGGCCATGGCTCATAAGCCACCACGGCATGCAGTTTGGGAGCAAGGATGAGTGTTACCTGGGGGCACTGGCTTGGGATAGAAAGTTGCGCCAAGCGCATAGGCTGGCGGAAGATCGATGCCTGGGGGTGCGGAGCGTCCCGCTGACAAAAGGCTTGGCAAAAGATGGGTGTGGGGCCCAAGGGCCGGCGCGCTGCCGGGCGGAGGGATTGGCGTGAAGATCTCAGCCCGGCCCAATACTGTCTCGACCACGCGCGCAGGGCTGTGCTTTATGAGGAGACTGCCCGCTTTCGCCAACACCTCCTCGAGCGGCCGTCCCGAAAGACGGATCAATACATCCGCAAGCTCGGGCGCCGCGAGCCGGACGCAAAACCGCAGGTCTGCCCGCCCGATGCCAAGATCGAACAGAGGGTAGCACCTGGCCCCTGGATCGATCGCCCCTTCGTCGGGGCCAAGCGGCGTGAGAACGGATGCCGCTGGCAGGCTCGCCCTTGTTTTAGCAATCACGAGAAAAATAGCTTCTGAGCCGCCGCCCCCATGGCCCGGGCGAAGCTGCAATGCGCGGGCATAACTTCCGATCGAAAGCCGCAACGCCCCTTGCTTTGACAGGGCGGTGACCGCGCCGCCGCTGGCGGATACTTCAAAGCCCTCCCCTTGGGGATAAAAGAATTCCGCGCAGGCGCCGTAACAGCCGAGCACCCAAGTGCCAGAGTTCTCCTTCAAAGCTGCAGCAGCAAAGGCCGCGATCTGATCGGGCGGCCAAGGCAGCCGGGTAATCGGGATTTTGAGCTCCTCACAGCGGGCAGGGAGCTCATCCCAGATCGCAAGGCGGCGGCTGGGGGGCGCATTGGCCCATTCTTCGATCTCCTCTCTTGTCCGGGCGCATCCAAGGCAAAATCCCAAGGCTTCGTCCATCGTGCAGATGCCGGTGCATGGACTTGGGATGATGGGAGTTTGTATGGTCATGAGCTATGAACTTCTCATCGGGAAGTTTGCGGGGGCGAAAGCCAAAGACGGCCGCCAACACAATGTCCATTTATCGCATGGCGTGAAGGATTGCCTATGCGGCTAAAGCTCCGCAAGCTCATCGGCACGGCAATCGTGATCGTATTCGTGCCCGCCTATGCGCTTGCTGCCATGGCGCTGGCTCAATCGCGGCCTCTGCTCGAAGCCTCAAGGCCCGTGCAGGTGCTTTGCTACGCGGCTCTTGGCCTTGCCTGGATCCTTCCGCTCATGCCGCTCATTCAATGGATGGAAGGCGGCCGCGGCAGGAAACGCTGAAGGGCGGGTGTCAAGCTGCCTTCCGCGCTGGCGCCAGCCCCGCCTCCTCCATGTTCCGAAGGAGCACAACCTCGCCCGCGCCGCACTCTTCAAGCTGCCTCTGCGCCTCGAATTGTCTGCTGGGGGGCGCGGCAGGCGCGGCAAGAACCGCAAAACGCGTCTTTGCGGTGAGCAGTCTCTCCAGAGTGCTTGTCCCGGCTGGGGGCACAGCCAGGATGATAATCTCATAAATTCTGGCGAGCGTGTCGAGAACGCTTTCAAAGTCTTGCAGACAAACCTTGCTGCTGCCGGGCGGCAGGATATGGAGCCGCGAGGCTGGATCGCGGCGGATGGACCCGGAAAATGTGGCTCTTCCGTCAAGAAGCTCACAAAGCCCGGGTTCCGCCTCAGAGGCTGCTCCCGCCAAAGATTTCTCCACCAGAGGATTGTCTGGGTCGAGGCTGACAGCTATGGAGCGCCGTTCCCGGGCAAGCGCACGGGCAAGAGTAAGCATCAGCCCGTAGGCAGAAGCGCTGGCTTCTGTGGGCACCGCAAGGAGTCTGAGGGCTTCTCCGGCGGGCGGGGATGCAGAAAGAATCCGTGCGGCAGCGCTTGGCAGCCCTTGTGGATCAGACTGTGGCTCGCTCCCTTGCCTGGCTTCGTCCGTGGGGTTCGCCGTCCTGCTGCAAGCCCTGGCAAAGGCGCCGCTTGGCTTAAAGCGTGAAAGCGTCTGCGCTTGGCCGGGCCGTTGCGGAAGGCAAAGATGCTCTGCGCCGCCCTGGAAAAAGGGCAAGGGCCAGAGTGCCGTGATGACGAAGGCGGCAGCAGCAAGAACGGCGCATGAAAAAGCCAAGGCTGCGCTCTTTGAGCCGAAGGGGCTTAGCGGCTGCTCTGGAAGACGCGCCCTGGCAAAGAAGCGGGAAGGCAGAAGAGCCCCTCCGGCGGGTGGCTTCGTGTTCGCCTCAAGATCGAGATAAAGCTCAGCAAGGCGGTTGGCGGCGCGCGCAGCGAGATGACGGTCTGAGGACTGAAAGGCAATCCTTACAATCCCTCTGCGTCCCGGGCCGCTGACCTGAATACGGCCGAGAAAGGTTTCGAGCACACGGTCTTCCGGGCTTTTTCTCGCGGGGTCAGGCATAAGGCCAAGCAGAACGAGCATCCGCGGCGCAAGGTTTAACCCGTTCGCGGCGGGATCGAATTCGGAATTTCCTTCAAGGCCGAGGTCCCGGATCGCGCGCTGGGCAAGGCTGCGGGACGCAATAAGCCTTACCCCGGCAGCTTCAACCGCAGCGCCTCTTTCCGGAGAGGAATGGCTTGCCCTGAGCCCGATGAGGCCAAAAGCGCGGGGCGCGGTCATGATCTGCGCTTCCGCGCAGTAACGCGCAGGCTGAAGAAGCAGGTAAATCCCGGTCAAGGCCAGCGCGGCAAGCGGAAAGGCGCGCGCCCATAATCTCCAATTGCGCAAAGCCCTCTGCGCCGGCCAGGCCATCGCTTTGCTGCGGCGCGTTGCGCGCAGCGCATTCCGGTCTCTCCAAGCCGGCATGACCTGCTCCATCACCCATCCGGCGTTTATAAGACACCGTTATGGTTTCAGCGAGGTTAATGGCGTATGCGGGCGCGGGGACGGGGCCGCAGCCGGCGCCTGCGGCAGCAGGCCCAGCTGGAGGGCGCTCCGTCCTAAGGCTTTCAGGAGTCGATCTTGCTTTTGACCGTCCGGTATACGGACTCGGTCATCTCCGCTGCTTGCGCTATAAGCGCATTGACTTCAGCAAGCTGCTTTTCAGCAAATTCGCGATCCTTGATCGCCTTGGCATTGATGAACACGTTGAGGGCCGCGCTGCGAAGCCCCGCATTGGCCGAAAGAACAGCAACACCGGCGTCGCTAATGACATTAAGATTGCCTTTGTCGGCCACGGCGGCGGAGAGGCGGATGACATCAAAACAGGCTTTGACCGCGCGCAGGGGCGCAAGGGTCGCCTCCTTCAAAGCAGCCTGGATTGCGGCAGCCCGCTTTGCCTTTTCTTCATCGGTTGCGCGCGGGAGCCCATAAGCTCCCATGACAGCATTGAAAGCTGCAACATCCTCGTCAATGGCGCGTGTGAGCTCAGCACGCAGCGCTTCTGCCTTGGCGTTGACTTCCTTGAGCTCTTCGGAGACCGCCTCGTAATTCTTTTTCCCAATGGTGAGGTTGGCCACCATAGAGACGAGAGCAGCACCGATCGCGCCTGAAACTGCGGCGGCCCCCCCTCCCCCCGGCGTTGGCCGCTCGCTCGCGAGATCGTCGAGAAAGGTCTGGATCGAACAATTCGCGGTCGCGTTCCTGGTCATAATCGTCGCGGTCTCCAAGAGTCAGGCAAGGGCCTTGGCTTGCGCATAAATATTTTCAGCGTCGAAAATCTGATCGGAGCTTTCGAAAAGCTGCCCGATGCAGGCCCGATGGAGCTTGAGTTTTAAGCCGCCAAGGCCCAGCGCGCCGATCACGATCTTGCCATGGCGCTCTTTTGCCTTGTCCACCGCCTCGATGCCGCCAATGCCGAGGGGCGGCTGGGCGTTGCAGTCAGCAATGAGCTCAATATCTGGATCGCTCTGCCAGTGTTTCTCGTCGAGAAGCGGAATGCCAATGGCGCCTGCCGCGAAGACAATTTGCGCCCCTTTGATGGCGGCAGCGCGCGCTTCATTGTCATAGGCTTCGATGGGCTCGGGGGCAAAGCCGAAACGCTGGCTGACCGCCTGGCATGCAGCCTCGGCGCGTTGTTTCGAGCGCGATGTGATGGCGACCCTCGCGCCCTCGATATGCAGCATCGCTGCAGCCCGCATGCCCACAGGGCCTGTGCCTGCCAGCACAACGGCTTTCTTGCCAGAGAGCGGCTTTGCTTTAGCGAGCAGGGCAACGCCCGCGGCCGCCGTCGTGTTGGAGCCATTGCTGTCCAGCATCACGGACACGCGGAAATTCGAGAAAAAACGCTTCTTAACCGCCTCGAACAAGGCCTCCCCGGCGGTCATGCTGCCGCCGCCGACGAAGATTGCGGTATTTTGCTTTTCCTTGGGCCCTCGCGTGTAGATCGTCCCATCGACGAGGGCGCCAGCATTCCCTGGCGTCACGCCGCCGTAGCCTATGACGTGATCGGCACCGCCGTCATAGCCGACAACCGTGTCAAAAACGCTCGGCACTGGGTCGGTATCCAATAAGAACAAAAGCTTTTTTGTCATGAAGATCCTGTCGAGGTCAGATTGCCCTGCGCAGCGCGGGCAGGCAGCGCGAGGAATGCGGTCCGCGGATGGGCTCGCCCCGGTGAATGCCGGCTATCGGGCAGCTCACCCGGCATCCTTTTAGCGGCCGGAGGGCTCGGCCGTAATAGAGCATGTAAAACATGTAAAATATGTTTGACGGATGCTTGAGTCCTCCCCCTTGCCCGGTCCCTTTCCAAGACCGGGCTGCCACAAAAGTGCCGTTAATGCTTCCGGCCCTTAAATGCCAGCATATTCTTGCATGCCGGATGGAATCAATTTCACTCAAATAGCGCTCGCGCGCCAGCAGAATCATGGGCGGCCCGAGCGCGCTTGCCTCCGGAGCGCCGGCACCGGAGGCTGCTATTCATGACGGCTTAGAGCGAGTAATCCGCTGTCCGGTTTGTCAAAGCCCCGGCGTCCCGGCGATGCCTGCTTTGCCCGCGTGCATGGGCCAAGGCGCGGTCTATCGCCGTCAAAGCAACGCCCAGCACAAAAAAGATCGAGAGCAGCGCGACGGCGTTCAAGAACACACGCGCCGCGCCGAGCCGCAGAGGGTCAATGAAGGGATAAGGATAGACGCCGAGGATCGCGCCGCGCAGCATGGTATAGATGAAGAATGCAACCGGAAACAAAAGCCACCATGCGGGATCGCTCCAGCGCAGGCTCCCCTTTGGCAAGAAAACCAGCCAATAGAGAGTGAACAGCAGCGGCATGGCGTCGTGCAGCACGTGATCCGCATAAAGCTGGATCCCTTCCGGCTGCCAGAGATGGCGCAGCATGAGCGCATAGACGGCGCCGACAACGATGATATAGACAACCAGCGCCGAATGGACGTCCGGCCTTGTCAGGAACCGCCTTCGGTGAGGCCGCGCACAGACCTCTGTCAGGGCAAGCACTATGAGAAGATTGGTCTCATTCGTGAAGTAACTCAAACATTGAACGATATGGCTGGCAACCGGCGAACCGGTCTCAAGCGCCTCCTCGATGTTGCAGTAGAGCTGCACTCCAAGGCCGAAACATCCGAGGCTTGCGATCCCTGCAGCGCAGCTGCGCTGAGTAAAGGGGATTTTCGGCGCGCTGCTGGGCAGGCTGGGGCTGGCAACCCGCTGCATTGTGGCTGTTCCTCCCGCCGTCATTGAAACATCAAATTGAAATCGAAAATATGCCTGAATGTCATAAAATTGCAATAATACTGTCAAATTGCGCAGATGAAGCCATTCTTCAATCAGCCCCAGGGAAAGTGTGCGCGCGCGCTCTGCCTTTGCCCGCCCTGCGCTCACGGAACCCCGCAGCGGGGGGAGCCGCATTCATTCAGTTGCCGTTCAGGGGCCTTAATGCATTGCAGCGCAGCCGGGCGAAGGTCTCGCGGCGCGCGCTGCAAAAGGATACGGCCCGGCTTCTTGGCTCGCGGTTCCGACACTGGGCCCGCGAGCCTTGGCTCCGCTCCTCAAGGCTGGCCGGAAGTGCGAAAGGCAGCAAACCATGACGGGATCGTGTCCGGGCAGCCTCCAGCCAAGGGCAGGGATGCAATGGCGGCGGATCGTCCTTAAGATTTCGGGCGAAGCGCTCATGGGCGCGCAAACCCATGGCCTCGACCATGAAATCCTTGCGAGAATTGCGGCCGATCTGAAGGAGATCGCCGCGCGCGGCTGCGAGACCGCGGTCGTGGTCGGAGGGGGAAATTTCTTCCGCGGCATCGAGGGGGCAGATAAAGGCATTGAAAGAGCGCGCGCCGACTCGATCGGCATGCTCGCGACGGTGATGAATGCGCTAGCCCTTGAATATGCGATCGAGAAAGAGGGCCAAGCAGCGCGGGCGCTGTCGGCGGTGCCAATGCCCTCGGTCTGCCAGCCCTATTCACGGCAGGCGGCGCTGCATCATCTCCGCAAGGGACGGATCGTGGTGCTCGCTGGCGGGACGGGAAACCCGTTTTTCACGACCGACACCGGAGCCGCTTTGCGCGCGGCCGAGCTTTCCTGCGACCTCATCATGAAGGCGACTCAAGTCGACGGGGTTTATTCCGCCGACCCCAAGCGCGATCCCAAAGCCATAAGATATGATCAATTGACTCACGATGAGGCGATCGCCAAGAATCTCGCGGTGATGGACACGGCCGCCTTCGCGCTTGCACGGGAGAATGGAATTCCCATAATCGTGTTCTCGATCAAGCAGCCTGGCGGGATCCTTGCGGCTTTGGAGGGCAAGGGCAAAGCAACGCTCGTTTCGCCTTAGCCCGGGAGCCTGGAGACGCAAACCGGCAGGTATGCCTAGAGCCTGAAAGCGCAGACACCACGATGTTAGGTTGAACAGGCATCAGCACATCAAGGTTGAAAATGTCCGCTGAATTCGATTTGTCCGGCCTCAGCCGGCGCATGCAGGGCGCGGTCGCGGCACTGAAACAGGAGCTGCGCGGGCTGCGCACTGGCCGCGCCTCACCGAGCCTGGTGGAGCCCGTGCATGTTGAAGCCTATGGGCAGTCCATGCCTCTTAATCAGCTTGCAACGGTAAGCGTGCCAGAGCCGCGAATGCTTTCGATCCAGGTTTGGGACAAAGCGATGGTCGGCGCTGTCGACAAGGCGATCCGCAACGCCAATCTTGGTCTTGCGCCCATCGTGGAAGGCCAAGTCCTGAGGATACGCATTCCCGAACTCAACGAGCAGCGCCGCAAGGAAATGGCCAAGATTGCGCACAAATATGCCGAGGAGGCGCGCATTGCAGTGCGGCATGTCCGCCGCGACGGGCTCGATACATTGAAAAAGCTTCTCAAGGACAAGCTCATCAGCGAGGACGAGGAGAAGCGCCATGAGCACGAAATCCAGAAAGTGACCGACCAATACGTTGGCGAGATCGACTCGGCGCTGAGCGCCAAGGAAACCGAGATCATGCAGGTGTAAGCTCAGCCGGCCTGGGCGAACCGGGCGCGGCGGTTTGGCTCCTGGCCTTTAACCCATGCGGGACAGTGCCATCATGCTGCCGCGCCGCTATGAGATGAGCCATTGCCGCCCGGGCCATTGCTTGAGAATGGAATAGTTTTGAAGAAGTTGTTCACCGCGACGTGGCTCCGCCAGGGGCTGCCGGCAGCCAGAGCATGACGATGGAGTCTGTTCTGACGGAGGAGACCGTCCCGCCGCAAGAGCGGCTCGCCCGGACACCGGTCCATGTCGGCGTCATTATGGATGGCAATGGGCGCTGGGCGGCACGACAAGGCCTCCCGCGGATCGAGGGCCACCGGCGCGGGGTGGAAGCGCTCCGCGAGACCGTCCGCGCAGCGATCGAGTTCGGGCTCGACTATCTGACAGTCTATAGCTTCTCGCAAGAGAACTGGAACAGGCCTGTGAAAGAAGTCGCCGATCTCATGGGGCTGCTGAAGCACTTCATCCATCATGACCTCGATGAGCTCGTCGCGGCCGGGGTCAAGGTCAAGGTCATCGGCGCGCGGCACAATCTGAAGGCAGACATCCGCCTCTTGCTCGAGGAAGCAGAAGAAAGAACGCGCCTGAACAGCCGCCTGACATTGATCGTCGCCTTCAATTACGGGAGCAGGCAAGAAGTTGCTGCTGCCGCGCGATCCCTCGCCGAGGCCGTAGCAGCAGGCGCGATCAAGCCTTCCGACATTGACGAGGAGCTTTTTGCCCGCCACCTCGACACCGCAGGGATCCCCGATCCCGACCTCATCATCCGCACATCGGGAGAGCAAAGGCTCTCGAACTTCCTGATGTGGCAGTCTGCCTATTCGGAGCTCGTCTTCCTGCCGATGCATTGGCCGGATTTCGACCGTAACGCTTTTGCTGCGGCGCTTGCCGAATATGCCGCGCGGGAACGGCGTTTTGGCGGCGTGACGGCGCAGCGCGGGAATGATAGGGTCCTTGCCCGCGTTGCCAAACCTTGAATGGCGCGGCTCACTCGAACTCCGGGCTGCCGATGCGAAATGATCCGCCACCGGCACCGGGCGGCAACTCCCCTCCGCCCCGCTTTTCCGGGCGTCAGAACTGGGCTGACCTCCTGCCGCGCATTTTCTCTGCTCTTGCCCTCATGGCGGCGGCGCTCTTTTCTGTATGGCAGGGCGGTCTCATTTTCAATCTCATTTGGGCCGGCGCCGCTGTTGCCGTTGGCGCGGAATGGCAGATCCTCATCAAGGCGCCGCGCCCGCGCCTGCGTGTTCTTGCCAGTGCTGGCGCGCTTATTGCCAGCGCCTATGCGGTCAATTCTGGCTTCTATGGCGCTGCCTTGGCGATCCTCACCTGCGGGGGGCTCGCCGCCGCCTTCGCCGCCGGGCCGGAGCGGAAACTCTGGGCATTTGGGGGGACTGCCTATGCGGGCCTCTTCTTAATGTCCGTAGGCGCTCTGCACGGCTCTTCGGAATACGGCGCAAGGGCGATCTTGTGGCTTTTTGCGGCCGTTTGGGGAACCGATGTTTTTGCTTATTTTGGCGGGCGCCTCATCGGCGGCCCCAAGCTCTGGCCTGCGATTTCGCCTTCAAAAACATGGTCGGGCACGCTCACGGGCGTGCTCATAGGGGCAGCGCTTGGCGTGGCGGCGGGCAGCTTAGGGCTCGATGCCAGGACGCGGCTGCCGCTTCTTGCGCTTGGGCTTGCAGCCGCAGCCATCTCGCAAGCCGGCGATATCTTCGAATCCTGGGTCAAGCGGCGGTTCGGCGCTAAGGATTCAAGCGCGCTCATCCCTGGCCATGGCGGCTTCATGGACAGGCTTGATGGCTTTATTGCCGCCGCAGCCTTTGCAGCTTTGGCCGGGCTAGCCCGCGGCAAGGCATCGGCAGCCGCGGGGCTTTTTGTGTGGGATTAGATCCGCCTCCGTTCAGGCGGGCGCCCATGAGCGGTTAAGCCTATGAACTTGCTCGAAGGCTTTGCCCTATTGGCAGGGACGAACCGCATCGGTGCAGGCCTGATTCACGAGAGCGACGATATTCCCCGTCGTGAATGGAGACGCCCCTTGCCGCTTCACTGTGTCGTTGCCAAAGCTTGTGACCCCGACGACAGCGTTGTGCTTTGCGGCTGATCCGAATTTGGCTCCGGTCAGAGTTGGCGCAAGTCCGAGATTCGCGAGCCATGGCCCGCCGCTCGAGCCGCCTGACATCAAGGAGCCGATGAGCGTGCAGTTTGCATAGCTTGGAGTCCGCGTGCCCTGAGAATCAGTCCTCTCCATGAGCCTTCCGTTATCGAGGGCTGTCGGATAGCCCAAAGCAGTGATTTGAACCTGCCCCTTGCTCGTGAAACTATAGTTGTTCCACTCATAGCCGAACCATCCCGTCGATGTTCCAGCAAACCGGCCATTCTGCGGATTAAGCACGAGAACAGCAACATCGTTCTGGCACACAACTCCCTTTTGGGAGCAGACATCGGTTCCATTAAAGTAAGCTAAGGGGACGAGCGCCTTGCGCACGGTCCAGACGCCGTAGGGCGCGGCCCCATTGGCATAGGCAGGCACAAATTGCCACGCTGAGTAAAGCTTCTTTTTGCCAAAATCGGCCACGCAATGCGCCGCCGTCACGACGACGCCCGGCTTAATCAGTGATGCGGAGCAAACAAACGACGCGGCGCCATTCTTGAAAAACAGCTTTCCCGCAGCGCGGAAGGGGTAGTGAGCCACGGTATCGTCCTGAAAGGCTGTCACTTGAGACGTTGTATAAGGAACGCCAAAGGAGCCGAACTCCTGTGGAGTGTCGTTTTGCTTGTTTGGAGCATCCCTCAGGGACTGCTGCGGAACGGGCAGCATCACAGGGCTTTTCTTTCCGTCACCGGCGCCGCCAGGAGAAAAGCCTGGCTTGCCTGGAAATACGCCAGCCGCTGGCGCGCTGCGTATCGCTTCCTCTGGGGAGACATCCGGAAGGGCCGTCTGCGGCAGGGGCATGGGCTTGGCGCGCGCAAAATCGATGCCCTTGCCCGGCGCCTCATATGGCACCTCGACCGAAACCACCGGGCCCTTGATCACCGCCTGCTGGGCATGGGCTGCCCCGGATCCAAAGACACTAAGAACAGATACAGAAATAATGGATGTTGCAATCTTTCTCATTTCGATGACCCCTAAATATTCCGGTAAGATCTTCCCGCTAGCTGTCGATGCTATGGAGGTTGTCCGTCCGGGGCTGAGCTGAGAAGCTGTGGTTGCCACACCTTCACCTCTCGCCCAGGAGCCCCGGATGGACGTGCATCAGAATGCCAGAACGACGAGGCATAGTCGAATGCTG
>DASRYK010000088.1:0-3713 GCA_035687205.1 Methylocella sp.
GGAGGCGATCCGCCCGCAAGCGAGATTCTGCAGGCGCGCGGGCCATTCGGCGCGGGCCAAGCCCTCCTCAAAAGCAAGCTGCGGGAGGCCCGGCTCAATCGCCCGCAATGTGGCGATTGCGGTTGCTGCGTTCTGGTGCTGATAGCGCCCCGTGAGCCGCGGCAAAGGCAGATCGAGCAAGCCGCCCTCGTCCTCATAGACAAGCCGGCCATGCTCCTCCCAGGAGCGGTAGTTGCGCCCAGCGGCGATCACTGCAGCATTGAGGCGCAAGGCCTGACGCTCGATCACCGCCAGCGCTGCCTCCTCCTGGGCCGCAAGGATTGCGGGCACGCCTGGCTTCAGGATTCCGGCCTTTTCAAAGGCGATCTTATCGATCGTGGGGCCAAGGAACTCTGCATGGTCAATCGAAACAGGCGTTATCACTGCCGCATGCGGTTTCTCAATCACATTGGTCGCGTCGAACCGGCCGCCGAGCCCTGTTTCGAGCAGGAGGTAATCGGCCGGATGCTCGCTGAAAAGCTTGAAAGCCGCAGCAGTCGTGACTTCGAAGAATGTGATCGGCTGGCCGCGGTTCGCCTTTTCGCACGCCGTCAAGGCAGCAAACAGCTCTTCGTCGCCAACAAGGCGGCCCCCTCCAGGAGCGCCGAGCCTGATTCGTTCGTGAAAACGCACGAGATGCGGCGAGGTGTAGACATGCACACGCTTTCCAGCCGCTTCGAGAAACGCGCGCAAGAATGCGATGGTCGAGCCCTTGCCATTCGTTCCGGCAACGTGAATGACAGGAGCAACGCGCTTTTCGGGCGATCCAAGCTCTGCAAGCAGCCGCTTTATTCTGCCGAGCGACAGTTCGATTGTCCTGCGGTGCAGCGTAAAGAGATGAGAAAGCAGCGCGTCGAGCGATTCCATGGCGGCCTTTTTCGAGCCGTCAGGCCGCATTCTGGCTGGGCAGAAGCGGCGGGGCGCGGGTCAGCACCGCGCACAGACGGGCAAGGGTTGCGCGCATATCGCGGCGGTGCACCACCATATCAACCATGCCATGCGCCTGGAGATATTCAGCGCGCTGGAATCCCTCGGGCAGGCGCTCGCGGATCGTTTGCTCAATCACCCTTGGGCCGGCAAAGCCGATGACCGCGCCTGGCTCGGCGATGTGGATGTCGCCGAGCATGCCGTAGGACGCCGTGACGCCGCCCGTGGTCGGATTGGTCAAAACGACAATATAGGGGAGCTTTGCTGCCCGCAGGCGCTGGACCGCAATCGTCGTGCGCGGCATCTGCATCAGCGAGAAAATGCCCTCCTGCATCCTTGCGCCGCCGGAGGCCGTGAAAATGATAAAAGGGGTGCGGCGCTCGACGGCGGTCATCATTCCCGTCACGATAGCCTCTCCCGCCGCCATTCCGAGCGAGCCGCCGAGGAAATCGAAATCCTGGACCGCGACGATCACATCCATGCCCTGCAATTTGCCTGAGACGACCCGGACGGCATCGGATGCGCCAGTTTTCGCCCGGTACTCCTTGAGCCTGTCGGTGTAGCGCTTCACGTCACGGAACTTGAGCGGATCCAAAGGCACATCCGGCGTTGCAATCTCCTCATAGGCGGCGCCGTCAAAAAGATTGTCGAGCCGCGACTTGACCGGCAGGCGCATGTGATAGCCTGAGCCTGGCACGACAAAGAGGTTCGCCTCGAGGTCTTTGTGGAAGACAAGCTCGCCGCTCTCGGGACACTTAACCCAGAGATTTTCAGGTGTTTCGCGGCGCAGCAGAGATCTCACCTTTGGCGGGACGACATTGGAAATCCAGTTCATCGGGCACCCAGCTTTCCGAGATAATCTGCTCGCAGGCTCATGACGTGAAATTATCCAGGGGCTCAGGCCTCAAGGCGCGCCGCCGAGCGCACGCCTTCGGCAATTGAAGCGACCAGCCCCGCGACTGCATCGACGGTCTGCGCGGTCGCTCTTCCGTCAGAGCCGAGCGAGGCGCGCACACGTTCGACGAGCGCAGAGCCGACCACAACCCCGTCCGCATGGGCTGCGATCGCTGCCGCGCTTTCTGCGTTCTTGACTCCAAACCCCACCGCCACAGGCAAGCGCGTGTGGGCCTTTATGCGCCGGACAGCCGCGGCGACCTTGGAAACCTCAGGCGCTGCAGCCCCGGTAATGCCTGTGATCGAAACATAATAGACAAACCCGGATGTGTTGGCGAGAACCGCCGGCAATCGCGCGCTATCCGTCGTGGGCGTTGCGAGCCTGATAAAACTCAGGCCGGAAGCAAGCGCGGGAAGACAAAGCTCCTGGTCCTCCTCCGGGGGCAGATCAACGATGATAAGCCCATCGACGCCAGCCGCCTTAGCGTCACGAAGAAACGCCTCGATTCCATAAACATAAACCGGGTTGTAATAACCCATGAGGACAAGCGGCGTCGTGTCATCGCTGGCCCGGAAAGCAGCAGCAATCTCCAATGTCTTGGCGAGAGTCGTCCCAGCCCGGAGCGCGCGCAAGCCCGCCGCTTGGATCGCAGGGCCATCGGCCATGGGGTCGGTGAAGGGCATGCCAAGCTCGATGACATCTGCCCCCGCGGCAGGAAGCGCCTTCAGAATGGCAAGAGACGCCGCAGGGTCCGGGTCGCCTGCCATAACGAAAGTGACGAGCGCGGCGCGATCCTGCCTTGAAAGCTCCGCGAAGCGGCGGTCAATGCGTGTCAGCATGCATTTGTGCGGTGAGAATTATCAGAAAACCGGCCAGCGGATGCAGGCCCAAGCGCTCTAGCATGGCGGTTTCGCGGGCAAAAGGCTTATCAGTCAGAAAGAAAAGCTGAAACGGCCAGGAGCGTGCCACAATCACAGATCCGGTCACACCGGATCATAGTCTGCGCGCGCGATTGCGCTTGAGGCCGAGTCAATTCCCATGAAGACCACCCCATAGATATCCGGCCAGAGTGCAACTGTTATCTTCTTATCATCATCCGAATTCGAAACGGCTGCTCCCAAAAACGCGGGCGATCTGGCGGTCCAGCTCCCGTTATAGACCGTGAGCCGGACCGCAACCGGATCATCGAGTTGCACTATTTGAAATTCACGTCCTTACAATCTTCAACGACGGTCCAGTCCTTCTGCGAAGCATTCGTCTTGTTGAAGATCATACCTTCCGAAATGCGGATCTGGCCGCTCGCCGTATTCTCGGAATTCATCGAATCATACACGACTTCGAAGGCGAACTTGTCCGCATCCGGCCCCTTGGACGGATTATCGATGCCAAGCGGGATCACGACAAAAGCATTGATATCGGCCTTGCCACCAGCCGGGATTGTCGTTTCCGGAGCCAGCGAAATGCCAAGCTGTTTAAAGCGGGAGTCAGTTGACGAATAACGCCGGTTCCACTCCCATACCTGCCCGGCCTTTTGCTCCGGCGTAGATTGATCCACGAAAAGAAGCTTGGGATCGAAAACGAAGGCCTTGCTTGATGGATTTTCGATTGTCTCAAATTTAAAGAAGGCATAACCTTCGTCAGCTTTGGCCATCATTGGGCCGGAGCCCGTCTCGAAGCCCTTGCATATGCCAACTTGGCGGTATGTGACCTTCACAGGACTGTCGCTACCGCGGCCGCAGCCGGACAAGGTTGCTGCCGCAATGACGGCAGACAGAGCCAGAAAGCACGCTCTTGACGTTTCCATAACACTCTTTCTCTTCGTCGTTTGGTTGTGTGAGCTGGAAGAGTGCCG
>DASRYK010000089.1:0-34465 GCA_035687205.1 Methylocella sp.
CGGCAGCCGGCCGGCGCGATAGGAGGAGAGAAGATCCCTTTCGATCCCAGCGTGCCCAAAAAAACTATAGGTCGCGCGGGGATGCGGGGCTAACTCGCAACGGTCCGATTCAAAGGCGGCCTCGGCGCCTCCTGCAGGCAAGCTCCTAGCTGGGCTCAGCCTCATGCTTTGTCTCTTGAAAAAGAAGCCGCTCCGAGATTTGCGCGATGATCTGCTTTGTGACGTCCTCCTCGGAGCCCGACGCATCTATGATGGCGCAGCGCTCAGGCTCCGCCGCCGCAATCGCCAAAAAACCAGCGCGCAGATTCTCGTGAAAGCCCAAGTCTTCGCGCTCGAAACGGTCAGGCGCTTCTCCGCCTAAGCGCTTTGACCGGGCCCGGGCCAGCCCTTGAGCGGCGGGCACATCGAGTATCAAGGTCAGGTCGGGCCGCAGTGATCCCAAGGTGACATGCTCAAGCGCACGCAGAAAGCGGGGATCAAGCTTGCCGAGCATGCCTTGATAAACTCTCGTCGAATCTGCAAACCGGTCGCACACGACGAAAACTCCTGCCGAGAGAGCGGGATCGATTGTGTTGTCGATGTGGTCGATCCGCGCCGCTGCGAAAAGAATGGCTTCCGCTGCCGGGCCAAATTCTGCCATGCGCCCCGAGAGCAGCAGCTTGCGCAGGGCCTCCGCCCTCTCAGAGCCGCCCGGCTCGCGGGTGCCTATGGCGCGAACGCCTTTCTCCCGCAGCCAGCGCAAGATGTGACGGAGCTGCGTCGATTTTCCAGCCCCTTCGCCGCCCTCAAGCGTTATGAAGCGCCCGCGCTCTTTCAAATCGCAAAAGTTTCCAAGCGCTGCCTGCTCATCGCTTAAGGACATACTTGCGGAACATTCCCGTAGCGTATTCGATCCCAGCATCCATCGCCCGCTGCGGCAAGGAGCCCTGATCCACAGCCTCGGCCGTCTTCAAAGGAAGATCGAGAACTTGCTCATTTCCTCGAAATATCTTGAGCCGCGCAACCGGCTTTCCTGCCTCCACCGGCGCAATAAGCGGCCCTGTGTAAACGATCCGCCCTGAAAATTTCTCAGCCGAATTTCGGGGAAAAAGAACGCTTACATCCCCGTCGGCGACGAGGGGCACGTCGCGGCGCGTTCCGCCATAGACCTTGGCGCTGCCCACGGTTTCCCCGGCGCGGAAAATGGTTTTCGAATCGAATGAGCGAAACCCCCAAAGAAATATTTTGCGTGCTTCCTCGGCGCGTTCTTTGGCCGTGCGGCACCCGTAAAGCGCCAGAATCAGGCGCTGGCCGTTCTGGACCGCAGAGCCGACAAGCCCGTAACCGCTCTCGTCGATATTTCCGGTCTTCAGCCCATCCGCGCCAATGTCCATCGTCAGCAGCGGATTCCGGTTGCTTTGTTTAATCTTGTTCCAGGTAAACTCTTTTTCACCAAAATATTTGTAATAATCCGGATAGGTCCGGATGATATGGGCGGCAAGAAGCGCCATCTCCCTGGGAGTAACCTTCTGGTCTGGATCCCCCTTCCCCCAAGCATTGGTAAAGGTGGATTTCTCAAGGCCGAGTTCGCGCGCACGTTTCGTCATCCGCGTTGCGAACGCCCCCTCTGAGCCGGCGATCCCCTCCGCAAGCGCAATCGCTGCATCATTGCCAGAGACGATCACGAGCCCCCGGATCAGATCCTCGACGCGAACCAGGCTGTTGGGAGCCGCAAACATTGCGGATCCGCGGGAGGGTGCGCCCCCGTAACGCCATGCCGTCTCGCTCACAAGCAGCTGGTCATCGAGCTTGAGATGCCCTAAGGCAAGCTCATTGAACACAAGCTCAGCGGTCATAAGCTTTGCGGTGGATGCAGGCACAACCAGCGCGTCGGCATCCTTTTCAAACAAAACGCTTTGGGTCTCAGCGTCGATCAAGATGGCATGCGGCGCGCTGGTCTGGAAAGTCTCCGCAGCAGCGCTCTTGCCTGCCTGCAGATGCATTGGCGTGAAGAAAAAAATCAAGCTCAAGACCGCGGCATGGAGCAGGGGACGTATAGACCGCCCTATCCTCCGGACAATCGTCTGCATTGCGCGCCACAAGTCCAAGGCGTCTCTCACCCGGCCATTCGATCCTGCGGAGCGGCAATCTTAGGCAAATCAGGCACGCTTCATCGCTGCGGGCCTAAAACGCCGCCTCAATCACTTTGGTAGCGCGGGGGCTGGGGACAATCAATGCGCGGAACGGTATTTTCAAGGATGTTAAAGCCGGGAAATGCCGTTTACGGAGCCTTGGGCGCCCCTCCGGTTGCATTGGAGGGCACCGCATCACGATACAGCCGCAGCATTACTTTTTAGCCAAATGCATGCCTTTTGGCTTTTCGGCCAAACGGATCGCTCCCCCGCTTGGCGGTCTCGGCGGCGGAAGCGGCGCGATGCTTCCTAATTCTGGGCGGTTAGTCGCGGGTGCCGGCTTCGAGCCGTCCTCAGCCTTCCCCCCGCTTGATGAAGGGATGTCCTCGGCCTTGGCCACAACGGTCGGCACGTTGCGGGGAGGAAGCTCCGGCTCGGCGAGCCCAAGGTCAGCAACCCTTGCTGGGCCATCCGACCGCAGAGTTGCAAGCAGTAACTGGTCGTCGGAGCCTTCGAGCCCGGCAGCCCCCAGATATTCAACCTTGACTTTCGCCGTACCGCCTCTGTCGAAGTCGAGCACTTCGGCCGTTCTCCGGGAAACGTCCATAATACGATTGCCAGCAAAGGGCCCGCGGTCATTCACCCGCACGATCATGGAATAGTGGTTTTTCAGATTAGTGACCCTGGCATAGCTCGGCAGCGGCATTGTCGGATGCGCCGCGGAGATTCCGTCACGGTCATAGACCTCGCCATTGGCTGTCCGGCGCCCATGAAAGGCATCGCCATACCAGGACGCAACGCCGACGGCCGTATAGCGTTTGTCGCTCGGATAATAGGTCCGTCCAGCAATTGTGTAAGGTTTTCCGACCATATACATGCCGCCGCCACGCGGAACAGGCTCGCCGTCGGCAACAACGCGGGGGCTGGCAGGGCCATAGATCGAGGAGGGAAAATATTCCTTGCCATGCGCATAGGCGTACCTTTGGGGCGCAGGCTGCGCACAGCCTCCAAGACCAAGCGCCGCGCTACCGGCAAGCCCGGCGAGCAGAAAACAAAGAGGCGGATCTGATCTCAAGAAATACCGGGGGTGATGAGAAAGGGAGCGCGCAACGGTCTGGAATATCTGCTTTGGCGCCATGCGTGTCTCCCAAGGCTCGCGGCAGGGCCAGCGTTTAGCTCTATGCCGGTTGAAGTCAGGCAAACCGATGGCTCTACCGTCTTTAATTTTCGAAGACTTAAAGCATCGTAAAGCCGAGGCGCAGTTCCGCCTGAAATTGCGGCTGAACTGCGGCAGAGCCCCCGCTGGAGGCGTGCACAAATAAGCCGCAATGTCGTTAAAAGAGGTTAACAATCAGAGAGATATGCATTTTTGCAACAGCGGCAGGGAAACCGCTCCGCCGCTATAGGCGGGAGGGCAGCCCCTTTTCGCACCGGGGCTTCGCGCTCGATTTGATCGCCATCGCGCGGGAGATGATGGCGCTTTGACAATGGGCTTCAGCGATGGTCTCACAATAGCTCTGCCTTTACGGATAGGGTCGGCAGATCCCTGAAAATTTCAACGGTTCCCCCCCCCCGCATGGAGTTGTGGGCGGAAGCAATGGCACCGCAGCTGTCATGCCTTGCGTGACGAAGAGAGCGGTTGGTTTCCCCTCCATCAGCGGGCGAACGCACTTCCTTCCGGCTGAGATCATGCCGCGCCCCTTTCGTCGATTTGATTTTGCTCGAGCGAGATGGCCATTTCGGTAAGCAGCGCCCGCTTTTCGGCTTCGGCAGGGAGGCGATGGAAAAGCTGCGGCGCTGAAAATCCGCAAGTAAAAACCCCGCGCTTGGCCGGGCAGGCGCGGAGTTAGGCGAAAAAATCGTAACGGAATCAGTGGTTTTCTCAAGGTGGCGACCCCGGCAGGATTCGAACCTGCGGCCTGCCGCTTAGAAGGCGGCTGCTCTATCCGGCTGAGCTACGGGGCCTGCGGTGTCTGCGAAAACGAGAGTTATCGATGTTTTCAGTAAGTCTATTAAAATTATTTATATTTTTTCCCCTGCGCCAGGCGGCTATCAATGCGTCCACTGCCCTATCCGGGTTGGTTTGAAGTTGTCTGAATAGCTCAAAATCTTGCGGAACCTCGGTCTTGGCTCCTCGACACGGTAGCTCAAGCCGTTTTTTTCGGCATAGTGAATGGCCTCCTCCTTCGTGGCGAACCGCAGCTGGACCTGGCTTAGAGTGTCGCTTGATCCCGTCCACCCCATCAAAGGATCAACCTGGCGCGGAGACAGCGGCTCGAACTCCAAAACCCAGTGCTTGGCCTTTGCATGACCCGACTGTGTGGCGGTTGGAGATGGGCGGTAAATCCGTGCAATCATCCTCATTGCGCTCCTAAAAACGCAGGCATCGCCCGTTAAATGCATGCACACATACATATTCACATTGCGCGCACATTCACATTGCGGGCGCGCTGGCCGGGGGATCGGGATGGTCGGGGCAGCAGGATTCGAACCTGCGACCTGAAGTACCCAAAACTTCCGCGCTACCAGACTGCGCTATACCCCGGGGCTATCCGCCCTCCCCTCTCGCCGCGCATTGGCTAGCACGCAGATGACGGTGGAACAAGGGCGGCAATTCCCTTAAGGAACGGCCATGCAGGCGCTTAATTGGCGCCGCTGGAGCCATCCAGCTGCTTCTGAAATATGGAGTGGCGGACCCTGTTGCCAGTCTTCAGCCCAATGCGCGCCGCGGTTCCGGCATTGACTTCGAGGACAGCATAAACCGGGGAGCCTGACGAAATAATCTTCTCGGACAAAGGTTCCGTATTTTCAGCGATCCTGGTCACAAGCCCAGACCGGGAAATGAAGATCATGTCAAGCGGCAAATAAGTGTTCTTCATCCACATTGTCACGGGCCGTTCAGCCTCAAAGTCAAAAAGCATGCCCCGCTCTGGGGGGAGAAACCTGCGGAACATGAGGCCGCGCTCCCGCTGTCGCTCATTGCGCATGACTTCCACGAGAAATTCATGTGTTCCGCTCGAAGTAATTATTTCGAGCTTTTCGAGTCCGCCTTGCGGCGGCCCCGGCTGCGCGCTTGCCGGTGCAAAAATCAGAAAAAACAGCAAGATCAGGCTGAGTCTAGTCTTCAGGACGCCGCAGCGAGAGAGCCCCGGGCGCGCCGGAAATTCAATGGCGTAAAGACCTTTTGCGCGCATCACCTTGCTTGCCTGCAGCATTGCGGTAACGGCTCCCGAATCTGCACGAAGCTCAACCGTTCCCTCTCCGCAGCCAGAGGATAGCGTCATCACGGAGCGCACCAAAAGACAATTGCACTTGAAGCGTTAATGGGCGACGGGCAAGGCCATGTCGAGCGGCCGCACTTCCACGGCCAAAAGACCCTTTGGGCCATTGCCAAAACGGACGAGAAGGCTCTCTCCCGGCCGCAACTCGGCAATGCCATAGCGGCGCAGGGTCTCCATATGCACGAAGATATCCTGGGTTCCTTCGCCTTGGGTCAAAAAGCCGAACCCCCGTGTCCGGTTGAACCACTTGACGACGGCAATTTGAAAAGCACCAACCTGAGATACATTCGCGCAAGCCCGCGGGGCGCGCCGTTCGGACGGGTTTGCGGCACTCGATCCGTCAACAGAAAGGATCTTGAGAACCTGAAGCCCTTTCGCCCGGCGAACGGCTTCGCAGACAATACCCGTCCCCTCGATCACTGCGCCGAATCCGTCCTTGCGCAACGCCGTAATGTGCAACAGAACATCGCCAGCGCCATTATCCGGGACGATGAACCCATAACCTTTCGCTGAATCGAACCATTTGACCCGGCCGGAGACTTCGATCAGCTCACCCGCGTCAATCGCTGTCAAATCAAGTGGGGCGCCGTACTCCGCGCTTTGCGAACCGGGATACTTGTGGTCCAACGAACGATCTCCCCGAAATCGCATTAGCATGCTCATCTGCCATGCAGAATTAGATGCCAGATGCTCTCGCGACTCCGCAAAGGATAACATTTCAAAAGCTGCGCAAAACCCTGCCCCTTCAGGAAATTGTGGATGACGCGCAAAAAGCCGATGCTGCCGCTTTGTTCAAAGCTTACGGGGGGCGGCCGTCATGAAGCCAGCGTCTACGCCGGAGGCAATTGCTCCAAGGCGGTCATGGCTTTAGCAAGGCAACTGGGCGGCGGGCCGCTTGAATGACGGCGCAAGAGCCGCTCAAATCCAGCGAGCCCAGCTCTGGGGGCAGCGAGGCGCTAATATTCGCTGCCTGGAACCGGTTCAAGAAGCGCGCCTCGCGAGCGCGCCGCCTGTGGCTTTGGCTCTGGCAGCACTTGCGGCAAGGCCGGCTGCGTCTCGCCGCCTGCCATGGGCCCGAATCCATCGCGCTGATAAATATCCTCGCGGAATTGTACAAGACCCTCAGGCGTTCCCCAGGCAGTGATATAGACCCAATAGACTGGAACCGGAGCGGCGAGCTTGACGTCGATGCGCTCGCCGGAGCGGATCACCTCATCGATATGCGAGCGGTCCCAGCCGGGAGTCTCCTTGAGGAGCCAGGCCACATAATCGCGGACATTCTGAACCCGGATGCAGCCGGACGAAACAAAGCGGTCATCGTCGCCGAAAATGCCCTTCTCGGGCGTGTCGTGCATATAGACCCCAAAAGGATTGTTGATATTGATGCGCACCACTCCGAGCGAGTTGATATCGCCGCCGGGATCCTGCCGGAATTTGTAATTGACGGCGTCAAGCGACTTCCAATTGATCTGCTGAGGCTGAAGCTCTTGTCCGTCCTTGTCAAAGATGCGGATTTTGTGGTCGCTCAGATAATTCGGATCCTTTTGCATGCGCGGGATCAAGTCCTTGCGGATGATAGATACCGGCACTGTCCAATAAGGATTGAAATTGATATCAATCGCCTTGGTCATCATAACGGGCGATTGGCGGTCGATCTTGCCCACGCCCGCTGCATGATGGGTGGCTACCATCCCGTGCTCGACGGTCTCAACCTCCATCGCCGGAATATTTGCCATCACAAAACGCTCGCCAAGGTTGCCCGAGTAGGACCGCAGGCGAACCAGATTGACCTCAAGCTGGTTCAAGCGGAACTCTGCGGGCACGTTGAGCGCAGCGAGCGTTTCTTTGGACACCACGCCGGTTTGAAGCAAACCATGGCGGGCCTGGAAATGCCTGACTGCGGCATCGACGTAAGAATCGAAGACAGGCGATGCTCCGGCGGAGGGGTCGAGGTCCCCGGATGCGGCAAGCCGCCTTCTCAGAGCGACCACCGCCGGACCGGTGACGCCCAGCTTCAATGTCTGCCCCCCAGGGACAACATTCCACCCGCCATTGCCAACGATTTGCCGGTAAATTTCGATCGCCTGCTCGGTTGCTGCGAGCGTTTCATAAGACAAGACCGGCGTGTTCGAGCGGCTTACGGCGAGCCGGGGATCGGCATCATAACGCTGCGCCCATTCCGCCTGTTCGCCGAAAGGCTGCCCGAATCCGGCTGCCGCGCTTCCGCCCGCATGGAGAAAAACACCCCCCGCAGCAAGAGCGGCAAAAGCCGCAGCAGTGCCCGTGCGCCGCCACCGGCCTTTGGGAAGGAGCGATAAATGCTTTCTCGAAATCAATGGCAAGGCTTTATCTCCGCACTTTGCATATCCAGACCCGCGATGAAGCCCGTTTCGCCTGGCTTTTTTCCATTGCCTGCCGCCCGCGCATCTTTTGGGGGCGTTTACACCCGGGGCGAGCTCCATGGGGCTTAACGACGAGCCGGATTTTCGAACTGCGCCCTTCGAAAACACACCCTGCGCGCGGAAACGGCGCGCCAGCACCGGCGGGGCCTCGGATCCTTCAAATGAAGCGATAATGGTTAAAAAGGCACAAACAGGGCGGCGAATTTGTGGCGCCGTTCTTCGAATTATGATTTTCCTGGAGCTGCGCTTCAAAATGAGCGCATGCATCAGCTTTTATTCTGTTTGCCCTGCGGCCCGTTATAACCTGTACCGGATCTGGTCTGTCCAGAAGCGTTCAAGCCGGGTGAGCGACTGATTCAGCTTGACGAACTCGTCGCAGCTGATTCCGCCGATTTGCTCGACGGTTGCGACATGTTTGTCATAAAGGCTCGCAACGATCTCGTGGATTTCCTTTCCTTTGGGCGTAAGACTGATGCGGACAGCGCGGCGGTCTATGCGCGACCGGGAATGGTGCAGATATCCCGTTTCGACAAGTTTCTTGACATTATAGGAGACGTTGGAGCCGAGATAGTAGCCTCTTGAGCGCAGCTCCCCTGCCGTCAATTCCTTGTCGCCAATGTTATACAAAAGCAAGGCTTGCACAGAATTGACATCGCTCCGGCCTCGGCGGTCAAACTCATCCTTGATCACGTCAAGAAGGCGGCGATGGAGCCTCTCAACAAGAGTGAGGGCTTCGACATAGACAGGCCGCACCACAGCAACACGTTCGGAACGAGGCGGGGCAGCCTCGCTTTTCATGGCGTTTCTCATATGACTCACCTCGCTTACCAATCTCAATTTCGCTGCGCTCATCTTTTTAGCCGCGCTCATTTTTGAGCTGCGTTCATCGTGGCAGCGTATTGACGCCTGACCCGTTATCGCCGCCGTTTCATGCGTCAATTCTGAAAAAATACGAGGCATAAATGAAAATCAGTTTAAACAAAAAACTGAATCTGCCGTTCATGTGAATTAACAATTTTGCTATTAATAAGAGTTAAGTTTTGCATATTATAAGCAATATAATTAAATTACTATTATTATTGTAGATTATAAGCTCAGTAAGCAGATATATGCTTGATATCTTCCGCCTATCACAAGAATAGATTGGATGCGCTTCAAAGAGTTGCTCTGGGCAGTCTTTCCGCAGCCCTTCCCGCTTGACCAGTCTCTTCCAAGCGCGCTGTTGCCAGGATAGCCTTCGAAAATTGCGCAGAACTTGATGCTTGGCAGAAACGCCAGTGACGGCTTGGCGCAGTTCCCCCCATGCAAGCCTGCCCTCCCCAAGCTCATCACCGCAAACCGGGACGGGCGCGCTGCCAGCCTATGCTGGCCGGGGCGGGGAGCCAGGGCGGGAGAGCAGTTTCACGAATTGAGACAGTTCCTGGCAGCAGTCTCTGCAGGGAGCCGGTACGCCTCCTCACCCAAAATCCCAAGTGAGGGACGGCTCAGTGTTTTTTTGAAGCGGTGAAGCCCGTGGCAGGAAAAAAACCAAACTTTGAGCAGGCGTCTTAGAGAGAAGTGCGGCACATCCCTCTTGCGCTTGCAGGAGGGCCACCCTCACGGCAGCTCCAGCGTTTCGTGAAAAGCAGTTTAAGTTTAGAAGAACAATCTCACCCGGCCCTTCAGGAAGCCGTTCATTAAGGCCTGGAGTCAGAAAATTCCCTTAATCCTCTGATCTACAGGAATTCTTCCTTTTTTGGGAGGTGCCTCAGTCAGCTTTTACCTCAGCCAGCCTTTATATGAGGAGGCATGGAATGAGGAGCATGGAAGGGCGCTACTGCACCACGCGGAATCTCGGAGCATTTTTTTCATTCATCCCGCCCGTCCCAGCGCCAAGGCTGTTCAGATCGCCAATTCCGCCCGTTCCCGCTCCGATCGTGCTCCCGTTTATACCGCCCGTCGCGAGACCGTAATTGATGCTGTCCTTGACGCCGCCGGTGGTGGCGCTCAAACCGCGGGCTGTCCCCCGGATGCCGCCGGTGCTGATTCCCCAATCAATCGAATCCCTTACTCCTCCTGTCGCCGCGCGAGGATATCCGATGATTCCCCCCGTCACATTGCCAACGCCCAGCTCTGTGCCGCCTGTTCCAGCTCCTTTGCGCCCGACTCCAATGACCAGCGGCACAGCCGCCGGCGGAATCGCTGCTGCACCGCCAAAGCCAGTCCCGGCAATGCCTGCGCCTCCCTGGTTAATGGGGACTTGCGCGAATGCGGGCCCGCCGCAACCTGCGAAGAAGGCGGCCAAAGCGGCTGCTGCCAATCGGCGGTCCATGTGCCTCTCCTCAACTCAGCGCACTGATCGCGAATGTTTTTGATTCATAGCACGCAAAGACTTTCACAAAAAGCCCGTATTGGGTGGGAGCCTCTTTGCGGCCTCAATCGTCCCGGAAGTGTTTGGAAAGTTTCAAACCCTGTCCCTGGTAATGGGAGGCTGGCCCGTAAAGGATCTGTGGGCGCCCGGCCATTTTTTCGAAGATGAGGCGACCAACGATTTGGCCATCCTCGAGAAAGAAGGGCACCTCATAGCTGCGGACTTCTAGCACAGCGCGGGCGGACGGAAGGCTTCCGGGACCTGCGCCAAAGCCGGGATCGAAAAATCCAGCATAATGTACTCTGAATTCCCCCATCGCCGGATCGATGGGAACCATTTCGGCAGCGAGATCGGAGGGAATTTGAAGCCGCTCCCGCGAAGCAAGAATGTAGAATTCGCCTGGATCGAGGATCAGCCTCTTGTCCGGCCTCGCCCGGACCGGCTCCCAATACTCTGAAGTCTTGTAGAAGCCGGCTTTGTCGACATCAAGAATATCCGCATGCTTTTTGGCTCTGTATCCTATGATGCCCTCGCGCGGCTCGGCGCTGAGCCCAGCCCGGAGCACAAGCCCGTTGCTGCGAAGATCCAGATCGCCATCGACGAGGGGCGTCTTCTGATGGCGCTCGCGCAGCCCCTTTTCATCTACGCTGAAGTCGGTCCGTTCGAGCTGCTGGGAATTGAGTCTGCGGAAGCGGAGCTGGTTGAGTTTTGATCCTTTGCGAACCCGCACGCTGAAGCTGCGCGGTGAGACCTCAGCATAAAGCCGGCCCTTATATCCGCGCGCCACTCGGTCGAACACATCGCTGCTATCTGTTGTGAGTCGCGTGAAGATGTCGAGCCGCCCTGTCGAGCTCTTGGGGTTGGCGATGCCGAAAATATCCTTTGGCAAAGTCAAATATTCGAGCAGGGGAATGACATAAACGCACCCCCTTTCCAGCACGGCGCCTTTCCCTTCGAGGCTTATTGCCTCCTCCTGCCTTCCCAGAGCATGCAGCCTGTCCTCGACTCGCCGGCCGCGGCCCGGCAAAAAACTTGCCCGCACGCGATAGGCGCAGGAGCCCAAGCGAAGATCGAGGCTTGCGGGCTGAAACTGGTCCGTATCGAAATCCTCCTCGGCCCGGATGAATTTGCGCCGCGCCATGAGCTCGATTTTCTCGCGCGGAAGCAGGCCGAATTGACTGCCGAAGTCCTGCACACCGAAGAGAGGATTAGCATGCGCCCCATTTCCGGGGTCAGCGGGCGGGGGGAGAAATCTGGCAGCCATCGCGTTTCGAGCGCCTCGCTGAGCCAAGAAACTGACTCCTGGTCTTAGGATGGATTGAGGCAGTCTTAGGATGGAACGGCGCATTGGTCGAACAGAATGCTGTGCCTGATGCAGGCAGGAATTTAGAACTCCCCGTTATCCACGGGCCGGGTTGAGATCCTGCCCTGCGGGGAGTAAACAGGCGTTGTTCAGGCATGCCAAAGCGCACACCGGCGGCTTTGCGGTCAAGGCGAGCTGCTGTCCGGCAAGGCCTGTCAAGGAGACCGGGATGACCGCTCGCGGGCAAAAGCCAGATTTGACCAAAATGCATCCGGCGACGCAGCTTGTCCATGGCGGCACGGCCCGATCGCAGTTCGGCGAGACATCGGAGGCGCTGTTTCTCACTCAGGGCTATGCCTATCCGGACATGGAAACAGCCGAGGCGCGCATGAAAGGCGCTGAGCCGGGCTATGTCTATTCGCGCTATTCCAATCCCACCGTTGACATGTTCCAGGAAAGGATGGCCCTGCTCGAAGGCGCAGAGGCAGCACGCGCGACGGCGAGCGGCATGGCGGCGGTCACAACCGCGCTTCTGGCGCAACTTAAGGCCGGCGATCATATCGTTGCCTCACGCGCCATGTTCGGCGCTTGTCTTTACGTCGTGGAAGAGTTTCTGCCCCGCTTCGGCGTCCAATCGTCGATCGTCGATGGCGCCGACCTTTCTCAATGGCGCGCAGCGATGCGGCCGCAGACCAAGGTGCTTTTTCTCGAAAGCCCCACCAATCCGTGCCTTGAAGTTTATGACATTGCGGCTATCGCCGCTATCGCGCATGAGCATGGCGCGCGGCTCGTCGTCGATAATGTTTTTGCGACGCCTGTCCTGCAAAAGCCGCTCAAGCTTGGAGCCGACTGCGTCGTTTATTCGGCAACGAAGCATATCGACGGCCATGGGCGCTGTCTTGGAGGCGTCATTCTCGGCAGCCGCGAGCTGATCGAAAACGAGGTGCACAGTCTTTATAAGCAGATCGGGCCGTGCCTTTCGCCCTTCAACGCCTGGGTCTTGCTGAAATCTCTTGAGAGCCTTCCGCTGCGGGTCCAGCAGCAGTCGCAAAGCGCCGCCGAGATCGCTGAATTTCTGAGCGGCCACAAGCGTATCTTCAATGTCCGTTACCCTGGCCGGGCGGACCACCCTCAGGCCAGTATTGTCAAGCGGCAAATGGCCGCCGGAGGCACCCTTGTCTCCTTTGAGGTTCGCGGCGGGAAGCCCGCAGCCTTTGCCTTCGGGAACCGGCTCCGCCTCATCACTATCGCCAACAACTTGGGCGACGCTAAGAGCCTCATCACCCATCCGGCGACGACAACCCACCAAAGGCTGACGCCCGAGGCAAGGGCGGCACTGGGCGTGACGGACGGGCTCCTGCGGCTGTCGGTCGGGCTCGAAGATCCCCGCGACCTTATCGCCGACATGGAGGAGGCTTTGGCTGGGCTCGGCCAGCAGGGTCTTGCCGCCGAATGAGGAATAAGCCGCGCAATCTCCTGATGGCAGAGGCCTGAATTGCATGAGGAGAAAAGCCCCCCTGCCCTGGCCGACTGCGCCCGGGGCGGCTTGACGGTTGCATCCCGCCTTTTTACGTTGCGGGACGTTATGCGCGGGCGGATCCCGCACCCGGAGCCGGAGAAAAGCATGTCCACGGTCAAAGTCACGGATGCCAATTTCAAGTCCGAAGTCATCGGGGCGAGCGGGCCTGTGGTTGTCGATTTCTGGGCCGAATGGTGCGGCCCTTGCAAGATGATCGGCCCAGCGCTCGAAGAGATCGCCGCGGAAATGCAGGGGAAGGTGACAATCGCCAAGCTCAACGTGGATGAAAATCCCGGAACGGCAGGAGCCTATGGGATCCGCAGCATCCCGACGCTAATGTTTTTCAAGGATGGGAGGATGACGTCCACAAAGGTCGGCGCCGCCCCGAAAAGCGAGTTGAAAAGATGGATCAGCGAGCTTATCTGACCCTCTCACCGGCGGCGGAATAAGCAAAAAGGACCTCCTTGAGGTCCTTTTTGCTTGAGGCAGAGCTTTTGCTGCCTTCAGGCAAGAATACCACAACGCCGCTTCATAACGGGCAGCGGGTGGCGCATGGGCAAATACGCGGTCAAGGAGATCTTTCTCACTCTCCAGGGAGAGGGGGCAAATACGGGTCGCGCCGCTGTCTTCTGCCGCTTTGCGGGCTGCAATCTGTGGTCCGGGAGGGAAGAGGACCGCGCAAGCGCCATTTGCCGCTTTTGCGACACGGATTTTGCTGGGTTGGATGGCGCTGGCGGCGGAAGCTTCACGAACCCCGAGACTCTCGCTATGGCAATTGAACGGGCCTGGGTTAAAGGCGCCGGAAACCGCTTTGTGGTCTTCACCGGCGGCGAGCCGCTGCTTCAGCTCGATCCCCCCCTTATTGAGGCTGTCCATGCCATCGGCTTCGAAATCGCTGTCGAGACCAATGGAACGATAGTGCCGCCCGATGGCATCGACTGGCTCTGCGTGAGCCCGAAAGCCGGGACCCGCCTTCTTGCCAGCTCCGGCTCCGAGCTTAAGCTTGTTTTCCCTCAAGAGGGTCTTGCGCCAGATGATCTGAGCAGTCTGGATTTTGCCCATTTCTGGCTGCAGCCGATGGACGGCGGCAATCTGGCGAAGAACACGGCCGACGCCATTGCCTATTGTCTCGGTCATCCGCTCTGGAAGCTTAGCCTTCAGACCCATAAGTTGATCGGCCTGCGGTGAAGAGTGACCCGTGAGGATCTCGCAAGCTTTCAGCTTTGAAGCAGCTCACCTTTTGCCGAATGTGGCGGAAGGGCACAGGTGCCGGCGGCTCCATGGCCACTCTTATCGGGTCGAACTTCGGCTTGCCGGGCCTGTCGATCCCGTGACCGGATTCGTCGCCGATTTCCTTGCGATTGAGGCCGCGGTCAGGCCTCTGCAAGAGCGCCTGGATCATAATTATTTGAATGATATTGAGGGCCTCGAGAACCCGACCGCTGAAAACATTGCAATCTGGATTTGGGAGAGGGTCAAAACGGCATTGCCGCAGCTTGAGAGCGTCAAGGTGTTCGAAACGCCCGACTGCTGGGCCGAGTATAACGGGACGTAGGGCGAGGAAAGCGAGGCGCTGGCTTAGGCCGTCTCCTCTCCGGCGCTGCTGCGGCGGAGAAAGCTCCTTTATCGGCCGCTCTCCTCTGCTTGCCCGGCTTCGTTCGCCTCCTGAGCTTCGAGCCACAAGGCATTGATGATCGAGAAGGATATCGCGAAGCTCACCCCCAGAACCCAGGAAAAATACCACATGAAAGGACTCCCTCTGCGTCAGTAGAGGCTTGCGCTGTTTTTTTCCACATAGGCTTTGGTCACCCGGCCGCGCAGCACGCGGTAAACAAATGCCGTGTAGGCCAAAACAATGGGCAGAAGGACAATCGTCGCGGCGAGCATGATGACCAAGGTCATGCGGCTCGACGAAGCATCCCAAACAGTCAGGCTCGCATTGGGGTCGAGCGAGGAAGGCAGGAGGAACGGAAAGCTGCTCAGGCCTGCGGTGGCAATCACGCCGGTGATGGCAAGCCCGCTTGCAATCAGCGCGAGCCCTTCCCGCTTGAGGCCGAGAAGCACGCTTGCGGCGAGAGCGCCGGCAAAACCAAGGGCTGGCGCTGCCATCATCCAACGATAGTGGGCAAAGTTCGCAAGCAAGGCGCCGCTGCTGCGCTCCACCGTTTTCAAGAGCGGATTCGATGGGCCGTCAGGCGCGGCGCCGCCCGTGATTGTGTAACCCTTGACAGCTAGCCATGCATAGACCCCGCCAGCGGCGAACAGCACGAGAAACAGCAAGGCAGCGCGCCGCGCGTAAGCGGCTGCGCGCCCCGCAACCGGTTCGTCCGCCTTAAGCGCGAGATAGATCCCTCCATGCATGACAATCATTGCACAGCTCACAAGACCGCAAAGCAGCGCAAACGGATTGAGGAGGCCGAAAAAGCTCCCTTCATAAGTCATCTGGAGCTGGTCATCGAAACGGAAGGGAACCCCCTGCAAGGCATTGCCAACCGCAACGCCAAAAATAAGCGCAGGGACGAAGCCGCTCAGAAAGAAGGAAAAATCCCAAAACCGGCGCCATCTGGGATCGTCGACATCCGAGCGGAATTTAAAACTGACCGGCCGCAGAATGAGCGCAGCGAGCACAACGAACATTGCCAGATAGAAGCCAGAGAAGGCAGCCGCATAGAGCAGCGGCCAGGCAGCAAAAATGGCGCCGCCGCCAAGGATTAGCCAAATCTGGTTTCCCTCCCAGACCGGGCCGACGGCGTTCATCACAACCCGCCGTTCGCTATCGGTCCTCCCAACAAAGGGCAGAAGGATTGCTGCGCCAAGGTCGAAGCCATCTGTTACAGCAAAGCCGATAAGGAGGACGCCTAGCAGCAGCCACCATATGAGGCGCAGAGTTTCGTAATCGAGCATGAAGCGCTCCTTTTCTGAGTTCTACTCGGCGCTGCGGGCGGCCGGCGCTGCCGCTCCGCCTGAAATCTCCCGGTGACCGCCTGGGCCCAGCCGCACCGCTTTTACCATGAGATAGAGATCGACGAGCAGCAGCGCTGAGTAGAAGCCGATAAAGCCAGCGAGCGTGATGACGACATTGCGCGCGGGAATATTCGACACGGCAAGAAACGTCGGCAAAATCCCTTCAACAACCCAAGGCTGGCGGCCAACCTCAGCAACGAACCATCCCGCCTCGGCCGCAATCCAGGGGAGAGGCAGAGTGACAACAAACGCCCAAAGCAGCCAGCGCGCCCGCAAGAGGCGGCCCGTGGAGTTGAGATAGAAAGCCACGCCGAATAAGGCAATAAAGAAGAATCCAAAGCCAACCATGATGCGGAACGCCCAGAAGAGAGGCGCGACATCGGGCACTGTATCCCATGCGGCCTTCCTGATTTCCTCCACGGTCGCGTTTTCGATATCGGGACGGATCTTCTTCAGAAGGAGCGCATAGCCGAGATCACCAATATTCTGGTCGAGCTGCACCCGCGCTTCCGCATCGTTCAGATTCGCGCGCAGCCTCTCAAGCGCAGAATAGGCAAGCAGGCCGTTCCAGATACGGTCCTCGCCCCGTTTGACGAGCTCCTCGATGCCGGGGACCTCCTCCGTGACCGAATGTGTTGTGATCAGCCCAAGCACCCAGGGGATTTTCACCGCGTAATCGGTGCGCTTCTCGGCCAAGTCCGGCATCCCAAAGAGCGTGAAGGAGGCTGGCGGAGGCTCCGTCTTCCACATCGCCTCGATCGCGGCGATCTTCATCCTTTGGTTATCGGTGGCGGTATATCCGCTTGCGTCGCCAAGGACGACGACGGAAAGAGAGGAGGCAAGGCCAAAACTCACCGCAACCGTCATGGAGCGGCGCGCCATCTCGACATGCTTCCTTCGCAGCAGATAGATCGCGCTTACGGCGGCGACGAAAACGGCGCCTGTCACATAGCCTGCGCTTACAGTGTGAACAAATTTTTCCTGCGCAACGACGTTGAAGATAATCTCTCCGAAGTCCTTTACTTCCATCCGCATCGTCTCGGGATTGAATTTTGCCCCGACGGGATGGAGCATCCAGCCATTGGCGATAAGGATCCACAGAGCCGAGAGATTCGATCCTATCGCAACAAGCCAGGTGACGCATAAATGCGCCACTTTCGAAAGGCGGTCCCAGCCAAAAAAGAAGAGCCCGACGAAAGTGCCTTCCAGAAAGAAGGCCATCAAGCCTTCCATCGCGAGCGGCGCCCCAAAAATATCTCCAACATAATGGCTGTAATAGGCCCAGTTCATTCCGAACTGGAATTCCATGGTGATTCCGGTTGCCACCCCCATGGCGAAATTGATGCCGAACAAGACTCCAAAGAACTTCGTTGCCTCACGCCAGACTTCCTTGCCCGTCATCACATAGACGCTCTCCATGATGCCAAGCAGGACCGATAGGCCAAGTGTGAGCGGCACAAAGAGAAAATGGTACATGGCCGTGAGGGCGAACTGCAGCCTGGAGAGCTGCACAACGTCAAGCGCATCGGTCATCGCAAACTGCTCCTTGTAGAATCCGGAAAATCGCCAATCAGCCGGCTTTGCATGCTGATCGAATCGATTTTGGGCCGCTGCCCCGGGCTGAAAACAAAAAGAGCCGCGCCCGCAATGACGATGAATTTAAGGGCAAGGGCCAGCGTGATTTCAGGAACGAGCGGGTGGCGCGCCATGCGTTGCTCCCTGCATCAGGTTCCAGCACATGAAATTGATATAAGTCAGTTTAACTATCTCTGCCCAAATTTCATACCGGTAAAAATTTCATATCAGCAAACCGGGCAAAAGGGATACCGCGAATCTTGCAGCCAGCGTCAGGCGCATTGCCGCAGGGGCGCGGGAGGCTGCCATCGTTACACAAATTTTACGAAACATCTTCTGCAGCGTCACGCTCCCGCCAAGGTCATGCAATGCGGCGAAATTATGGTCCTCTCCGTTCAGTGCCAACCAACGGAGTGAACATATGTTTCTTCTGCTTCAGCGAGGCCGCGCCGCCAGCCGCGCGACGGCGGGGCTCGCGGCTGCCTTGTTGACCTCAACCCTGCTTTCGCCACCAGCTTCCGCAGGGGCAGCGCAGGCGCCTTCCCCTGTGACCCCAATCGAACATGTCGTCATCATTATCGGCGAAAATAGAACTTTCGATCATATTTTCGCGACTTATGTGCCCCGCGCCGGCCAGACTGTCTCGAACCTTCTCTCCAAAGGGATCATTACGCCATCGGGCGCTCCGGGCCCAAACGTCGCCTTGGCGCAGCAGTACCGGGGCAGCTTGAAGGCGCCAGCTAAATATTCGCTCGTCCCAACATCGAAGACGCCTTACAAAACTCTTCCCCCGCCGGACACCACCTATGCCAATGGCTCTGCGAGCGACACAAGCCCGCCGCCCTTCAAAACGCTTGCGGCTGCTTCGGCCTATGAGGGGCTTACGCTTCCGCCTATCGATCTGCCGCTGCTCACGAGCGGAGCGACGGGTCTGCCCCACAATGCCATTGACACCAGGCTTCTCGATGCTTTGCATCTAGACAACAAGCCCTTTCAGCTGAGCCCGCATATTTCCGACGATGACTACTCTGGAGATCCTATTCACAGGTTCTACCAGATGTGGCAGCAGTTCGACTGCAGCGTGTCGCAAGCTACTTCGGAAAATCCGAGCGGGTGCCTCGCCGACCTCTTCACCTGGGTCGCAACAAGCACAGGGGCAGGCAGCAATGGCGCGCCGCCATCCGCTCCCGTCAATATAAGAACAACCCATCAAGGCTCGCTTGCGATGGGATTTTATAATGTCTTGGCGGGCGACATGAATTACTTCAATGCGCTCGCTCACCAATACGCTATCAGCGACAACTTCCACCAGTCCGTCATGGGCGGCACGGGCGCGAACAGCATCATGATCGGCGCGGCTGATGCTTATTATTACACCGATGGCCATGGCCATGCCGCGACGCCGCCAGCAAATCAAATCGAAAATCCCGATCCGCTGCCTGGAACCGATAACTGGTACACCCAGGATGGCTATAGCGGCGGGTCATACAGCAATTGCTCTGATCCCAAGCAGCCCGGCGTCGGCGCAATCGTGTCTTACCTTGCCTCGCTGCCTTATAAGCCCAAACCGAACTGTGAGCCGGGGCACTACTATCTCTTGAACAACTACGACACGGGTTACAATGGTGACGGCACGCTCCGCACCGGCAACCCGTTCACTCTCCCGCCCTCCCCGGTGCGGACCATTGCCGATGTGCTCCTCGCAAAGGGTGTCTCCTGGAAGTATTATGGGCAGCACTGGAACGAATATGTCAAAAAATCGCCGCTCAGCGATTATTGCAGCGTCTGCAACCCCTTCCTCTACGAAACGGCGATCATGACGCGGCCAGCAATCCGCAAGGCCCATCTCAAGGACACAACGGATCTATATGACGATATCGCCAAGGGCACGCTGCCTGCGGTTTCCTTTGTCAAACCTGGCGCGCTTGTCGATGGCCATCCAGGTTATTCGAAGTTTGATCTGTTCGAGGCCTTCACCAAGAAAATTGTCAATGCGATAAAGGCAAAGCCAGAGCTATGGGCGCATACGGCAATTTTCATCACGGTGGATGAAGGCGGCGGGTACTATGATTCGGGCTATATCCAGCCGCTCGACTTTTTCGGCGATGGAACGCGCATTCCTTTGATTGTCGTGTCGCCTTATTCAACAGGCGGGCGTGTGGTGCATGACTATTCGGACCATGTTTCCATCCTAAAATTTATTGAGAGGAATTGGAAACTGCCGGCCATCACCAAGCGCAGCCGCGACAATTTGCCGAACCCGGTCGCGATACCTGGCAACCCTTACGTCCCGGCCAACAGCCCGGCGATCGACGATCTGTTCAGCATGTTCCAGTTTCCCTGAGGCTCCCGCCTTCAACACACTTCGCGAAGGCCTTTTGAGCTTTGCGGTGCCGTGGGCGTATCATCTCCGCTCACGGTTTTCCTTCAGGGCCGGTTCTCCCCCTTTCGGATGCACTGCCTTGCTGGGCGCAAAATGGCTAAGTTTAAGGATCTCTGTCCTTCTTCCCGCTGAGCAGGGCCTGGCGGTTGCCGTTAATTACGTCTAGAAGGGAAGGAAGAGGGCACTAGATTTTTTCCGGGCACCGGCAATCATAGGCTCCGGCGAGGGCGCGCTCCGGCTTTTCTGCAGGAGCCCGATGGCAAACACCCCCGCCGGCCAGAAGAACGCTTCGGGAGGCAAGGATGGTCGACAAGATTCTCGCAGACATTGCAAGTGAGATCGCAATCAGGCCGCACTACGATAATTTCATTGGCGGAAAATGGGTCCCGGCCGCAAGAGGCCAGACCTTCGAGAATATTTCGCCAGTCGACGGCCAGCCGATTTGCACGGTCGCCCGCTCGACCGCCGAGGATGTCGAACTGGCGCTTGATGCCGCCCATGCCGCACGGGAAGCCTGGGGCCGAACCTCGCCGGCGGATCGCTCGCGCGCGCTCTTGCGGATTGCCGACCGGATCGAAGAGAAGCTCGAACTCCTAGCCCTCGTCGAGTCGATCGATAACGGGAAACCCATACGCGAGGCTAAGGCTGCGGATCTGCCGCTTGCCGTCGATCACTTCCGCTATTTTGCAGGCTGCATCCGCGCGCAAGAGGGAAGCCTCGCCGAGATCGATCATGACACGGTCGCTTATCACTTCCATGAGCCGCTCGGCGTCGTGGCGCAGATCATTCCGTGGAACTTCCCGCTTCTGATGGCGGTCTGGAAGCTTGCCCCCGCGCTAGCCGCGGGCAATTGCGTAGTGCTGAAGCCCGCTGAGCAAACACCGATGAGCGTCATGGTTCTCATGGACATGATCGGCGATCTCTTGCCCCCGGGTGTTGTCAATGTCGTCAATGGCTTTGGCGTTGAGGCCGGAAAACCCCTAGCGCAGAGCAGGCGCGTCGCCAAGGTTGCCTTCACCGGCGAGACGACGACAGGCCGCCTCATCATGCAATATGCCTCGGACAATATCATTCCGGTCACCTTGGAGCTTGGCGGCAAGTCCCCCAATATCTTCTTCGAGGATGTCGCGGACAGGGACGATGACTTCTTCGACAAGGCTCTGGAAGGCTTTGCGATGTTTGCCTTTAACCAGGGCGAAGTCTGCACCTGCCCATCGCGCGCGCTCATCCATGAGAAAATTTACGGCCGCTTCATGGAGAGGGCGATTGCCCGGGTGAAAGCGATGAAGCAAGGCAACCCGCTTGATCCTTCGACCATGATCGGGGCGCAGGCCTCTAACGACCAGCTCGAGAAAATTCTGTCTTATCTCGACATTGGGCGGCAGGAGGGCGCCAAGGTGCTGATCGGCGGAGCGCGCGCCGAGGTCCCGCCGGAGCTTGCTGGAGGCTTTTATGTGCAGCCGACGGTCCTTGAGGGCCACAACAAGATGCGGGTCTTCCAGGAAGAGATCTTTGGCCCTGTTGTCTCGGTCACCACATTTAAGGACGACGACGAGGCGCTCTCAATCGCAAATGACACGCTTTACGGGCTCGGCGCTGGCGTATGGACCCGCGACGGCACGCGCGCCTACCGCTTTGGCCGCGCCATTCAAGCAGGCCGGGTGTGGGTCAACTGCTACCATCTCTATCCGGCGCATGCCGCGTTCGGCGGCTATAAGCAGTCGGGCATTGGCCGCGAGACACATAAGATGATGCTCGACCATTACCAGCAGACCAAGAATTTGCTGGTGAGCTATAGCCCGAAAGCGCTCGGCTTCTTCTAATTGGCGCCGCCTGATGGCGCGAGGCTTTGCCCTCGCGCCGCTTGCCTCGAAAGGAAGGGACAATGGTGGAACGTGTCATTGCCACGCCAGCAGCTCTCGCGGTCATCGAGCGGCTGCAGCGCAAGCATGGCCCGCTCATGTTTCATCAGTCGGGCGGCTGCTGTGACGGGTCATCGCCGATGTGCTATCCGGCAGGCGAGTTCCGGACTGGCAGCAGCGACGTGAAACTCGGCACGGCCGGCGATGCTCCTTTCTACATCGGCGCTGCGCAATTCGAATACTGGCAGCACACTCAGCTCATCATCGATGTTGTTCCTGGCCGCGGCAGCGGCTTTTCGCTCGAAGCGCCGGAGGGCGTGCGCTTTCTGACCCGCAGCCGCGTCTTCACGGACGAAGAATTGGCCGGGCTGCGCGAGGCGCCCCAGGCACCGGCAGCTTGAAGCGCGTGTCCTTCGCAGGGCTGCTGTTTGTCCGGTTCCGCCCGGATTCCTTACAAAAATGCTTCACGTGAAACATTTTTGTCTGATTGCGGCGCAGGAAAAGTCAGCCTCTCCCGACATTGAGCGGCCTGAATTGAGTGCGATCGGGCAGAAATAATGTAAGTTTGCCATCAAGCTCAGCGCTGCGGGCCGGGAAGGCGCCATCGTGCTGCCCCCGCCCCGCCAGAGAGCCGCATTTGCGCGGGCTTGAACCGCGCTTCCGGCTTTGTCCTAAAGTTTTGCAGCAGCAGTAACGCCCGCCTGAGCGATCTGCGCGTCCTGCGGCGACTGCACGCCAGAAACGCCAATCGCACCGATGATCTGGCCATTGTTCACCAGAGGCAGGCCGCCTTCGATGGGGGTTGCGCCGGGGAGCGTCAGCATCGCCACGCGGCCGCCCGCGACAATCTCCTCAAAGACCTTTGTGGGCCGTTTAAAGAGCAGCGCGGTGCGGGCCTTTTCCTGGGCAACTGTGATTGAGCCGAGCGGCGCCTCGTCGAGCCTTTGCAAGAAGAGAAGATTGCCGCCATCGTCAACGACCGCAATCGTGACGTTCCATTTGTTCTTCAGCGCTTCGGCTTCGGCCGCGGCCGCAATCTGTTTTGCATCGGCAAGAGTCATCACGCTTTTCGTCTGCATGCGCCGGTCTCCTTGGGGTCTAGGTTATGCAGCCCGCGGCTCGCATTGTTCTTTCCGCAGGACTTTGAAAGCCCGCGGCTTAACCTCATCAGCCGCTGCAAGTAAAGGTTGAAATTCTGGCAAGGCTTTTAGGGGACGGATGCGGACGCAGAAGCAAAGAGATCCGCCCTAGGCGGGCTTGCCGCTGCGGCCTTGCCCTTGGTAAGGTTGCGGACTGGGACTGACTTGGAAACGATCATGGGGGCATCCGAGCATCTGAAGACACTGTGCTGCCTCGGACTGCCGCCCGAGAGCGCAATTATCGCTGTCTCGCCTCTTTTGCATGAGATCATCCCGCATGGCGGGACGCGGGCAGGATTGATTAATCCGGACGGCACGCCTTATGCGGTTTATAACGAAAATCCGGCAACATCGGCAATATGCCGCGAGCGCTTATGGCAGTTCTTGGATGATCCGCAAAGTCCCACGGCTTTATGGAAGCCTGCGATCCAAGCAGGCGCCATCGGCTGGTTCGTGCATATTCAGGGACCCGCCTGGCTGAACAGCGCATTCTACAAGGAAATCGAGGAGCCGCTTGACTCCTGCTGGATTCTCGATGCGGTTGTCCAGAGCGATGGGCAAAGCGTCGGCTTTGTGGATTTGACACGCCCGCGCAACGCAAAGCCGTTTAATGTGCAGGATGTTAAGACCCTCGGCCGGCTTCGTCCCTGGCTCGCCCACGCCTTCCGCCGCCCGCAGCCGGTAAGCGCAGTCCCGCAAGACTGGGCGCAGTTTTGCGCCGCCGGCCCGCCTTTGCATAGCGAGCAAATGATTCTCACCACTGAAGGAAGCATTTTATTCCAGACCTCTGGCATGGAGTATTTTCTGAGAATTCTTGCGGGGGAGCCCATTACCTATCAACGGCGCCTGCCGGCGCGCGACAAGGTGCCATCTTCGATTCAACTGCTGATCCAGCGTCTTCTCGCCGCAGCAAATGGCCTCCCGGGAGATCCGCCGAGGATACTGATTGCGATTCCCTATGGGGTGGTTTCGCTTGATGCCAAGTGGCTCTTGCCGAATGTCGAGGCAGCCATGGATGCAGCCAAAGATCCTCGAAGCTGCAAGATCGCTATGACCCTCAAATTCCGGGAGCATGCCGTTGCGCATGCTGCACGGACCCTGCGGGAAAGCGGGGCGACGCCCGCGCAAGTGAAGGTCGGGATTCAGATCGCTATGGGCAAGACGCGGCCGGCAATTGCTCAGGAGCTTGGCCTTCGCCCCTCCTCCGTCGCGGATCTCACAAAGAAGCTTTATGAGCGCCTTGGCGTTCATAACTCCGCTTCGCTCGCCGCGAGGATTTGGCTCGGCAGAACACCCCGGGACACAAACAGCCTTTGGACCGCTATGAATCGCTAAGGGAGAGGCTCAGCAAAAAAATCAATTTTTGAAAAATCGCGGCTATCGGGCTTCCCTCAAACCCCGCGGCGTCTTTCCTGTCCAGCGCTCGAAAGTGGCCGCGTCCGACGGTCTTGCACTTCCTGGTGCCAGAAACAGGAGCGGCTTTGCGCTTGAGGCACGCAGGCGGGTGCTAACACCGGCACTGCCGCTGCGCGGAAAGGTCCACCTTTGGCGGGCCGGCGAAACGGAGATTTCCGGTCAAACGTATGAAGAGGCGGATGGCCAGAGCTCCGCCTGCTGCTGCCGGGCCGGTGCCGGCAATCTTATATATCCGGCCGGAATGAAGCATGGCCGTAAGATAGAAATGAGTTGACGTTATATGCAGCGAGGCGCGGCCTTTTCATTTCACCTTGATTATATCAACCGTAGATTATAGTGTTGATAATGCTCGTTGTATCTGTGTCAAAATTCATTGTTGTTATTGTTCATACATTAGGGAGGGTCCTGACATGCTCCAGGGTGTCCGAATTTTTCAATGGCCTAAAGAGGCTTTGAACTGCGCCTTTATGTGCTCTTTATGCTTTGCGGCGATCGCAGAGGCCGTTTGCATTGCCCCGGCACAAGCGGCTGTGTCTGTTCTCTATCAATTCAAGAGCGGGAGTGATGGCTCGACACCCTTGGCCAGTTTGATCATTGGAACCGATGGCTCCCTTTATGGCACAACCTCAGCTGGCGGTTCCGCCAATGTTGGCACCGTCTTCAAGCTGACTCCGCCCGGGCCTGGACGTCCCCGGTGGACCGAAACGGTTCTCTATAGGTTCAAGGGCATTCCCGACGGATCCACACCGGTCTCGGAATTGATATTCGACAAGGCGGGAGCGCTCTATGGCACGACGGTTTTCGGCGGCACGGCAGGCTGCGGCACGGTGTTCAGGCTAAAGCCGCCCGCTCCCGGGCAAACTCAGTGGACCCAGTCGATACTCTACAGCTTCAAGGGAGCCTTTGCGCAGGAAGGCTGCCGCTCGCTGGCAGGCTTGATTTTCGATGGCGCAGGAGCCCTTTATGGCACGAACCAGATCGCCGGCAATTTCGGCTCTGGCACGGTGTTCAAGCTAACGCCTCCTGCGCCGGGGAAGACCGGCTGGACAAAGCAGGAGCTTTATCACTTCAAGGGCGGACTTGATGGCCGCGAGCCTTATGCCGGTCTCATCGCCGGAAAGACAGGCGCGCTCTATGGCACAACGCGGTTCGGAGGCCAAGCGTCGGGCCAAGGCTTCGGCACCGTTTTTAGATTGACGCCGCCCCCTCCTGGCCAAAAACAATGGAAAGAAACGGTGCTTTACCGCTTCAAAGGCGGAGTTGACGGTGCTTTCCCGGAGGCAGGCCTGATCTTTGATCAAAGCGGCGCGCTTTACGGCACAACGCGGTTCGGAGGCCAAGCGTCGGGCCAAGGCTTCGGCACCGTTTTCAAATTGACGCCGCCCCTTCCCGGGAAGACCCAATGGACAGAAACCGTGCTCTACCGCTTCCAGCGCGGGAACGACGGTGCTTTTCCGCAAGCCGGGCTCATCTTTGATCAAAGCGGCGCGCTCTACGGCACAACCTTCGGAGGCGGAGGCCTCGCGGATTTAGGCACTGTGTTCAAGCTCAGCCCTCCGCCTCAGGGCCAAACGAGATGGACGAGGACAATTCTTTACAGGTTCTCCCAAAATGGGCAGCCGAGCCGGCTGGCTGCAGGTTTGGTTTTCGACAAGTCAGGAGCGCTTTACAGCACGTCTATGACAGGAGGCCCTAACCTTAGCATCAATGAAGGCACCGTTTTCAGGATAAAGTGAAATGTTATGAGAACGGCTTTGCTTGAAGTGCTGCCGCGCAGGAGAGGGATCATACTTCTTTGAACGTGAAGGGCGAGATGCTGCGTAAAGTCTCGTCGGCGGCAAGCGGGCGCATCGCCGGGGGCGCCGAGCGCTGCGGGCAGGCCGGGCGCTCGCAGAGGCGGCAATTGATGCCGATTGCCGTGGCATCGAGGGCATTGAAATCGAGTCTCTTGGCATAGACAAGACGCTTTGCATATTTGATCTCGCAGCCAAGACCGATTGCAAAACGCGGCTCGATCGCGCCAAATGGCGTGCGCGAGCGGCGCACGGTGCGGGCTATCGAAAACCATTGCGTGCCATCAGGCAGCTCAATCACCTGGGTCAGGATCCGGTCTGGCTCAGCAAAGGCGGCATGGATGTTCCACAAAGGGCATGTGCCGCCCGTGTTTGCGAAGGGAAAGCGGCTCGACGAAAAGCGTTTCGAGACATTGCCTGCTATATCAACCCGGATCAGGAAAAACGGCACGCCGCGCGCTGTCGGCCGCGCAAGCGTGGTCAAGCGGTGCGCCACCTGCTCGAAACTCGCGCCAAAACGCGCCGACAGCATCTCGACGTCATAGCCTGCAAGCTCGGCAGCTTCGAGAAAGCGGCCATAGGGCATCATCAGCGCGCCAGCGAAGTAATTAGCAAGAGTGATGCGCAGCAGCCGCTGCGTTAATTCCTGGCCCGCGCTATGCCGGGCCGCTATTCCGTTCAACACGTCGCTGAACTGGCTCAGCGCCAGCTGATAAGCAGCCTGAAAAGTCCGGCCAGGCAGCTCGACAAGCTCCGAGATCATAAGCTGACGCCGGTGGTGATCATACCAGCGCAGGCGGTCACCCATGACCTCGACAGGAAGCACGCGGACCCGGATACCGTGGCGCGCCCGCAGATGGTCGCATAATGCAAGAAATAGATCGCCCGCTATAAGCGTTAGCTCGGCAGCGCAAGTTTCCGCAGCTTCTTCAAGCTCGGGAAAGTGATTTCGCGCCTCTTGCTGGATCGCGCGAATCCGGTCGAGAGGGTTTTCCACCAGGACTGGCCCGCCCCGCTCCCCATCGGCTCCTGCCCCTGCCTCGCTCGCCTCGCGGGCCGCCGTGTAAGCGCGGAAAAGCCGCGCCATAGCTGCAAGAAGAGCGGGGGAATTTTCGGCTGCGTCCTGGACTTCGGCGCGCGGCACAGCGGCGTCGCGAAAGAAAGGATCGGCGAGAATCTGCTCCATCTCGCTTGCGGAATGCTCGCTTTGCCCCTCCATGAAGTCGCGCGGATTGATGCCATAGGCATCGGTCAGGCGGATCAGGACCTGCACGGTTATGGGGCGCTGGTTGCGCTCCATAAGGTTGAGGTAGCTCGGCGAGACATCAAGCTCTGCGGCCATTGCGGCCTGGGTGAGCTGGCGGTCGCGGCGCAGACGCTTGAGCTTTGCGCCGGCATAGATTTTCCGTGGCGGAGAAGGCATCGTGTTAGTCAAATTTATTACAATTAAACAATCTTACAATGTAAGAAGATTACATGCCAACCTCAATTTGGCTCGCGGCCCTGCACAAGGCGTGATTTTTCCGTTATGGCATCCACAGGAAATCGCATTCCGCTTAATCGCACAAATTGTTAATATCTGTGAACTCGTTGGTGGAGAGTGCCGATGAGCCAAAAGCTCACCTTTGAAGATCTCGTTCCCTCGGCGCCCAAAGGGCGTTTTGACGGCATTCGCAGGCCCTACAGCCCCGAGGACGTCGCGCGGCTGCGCGGCTCGTTCCCAATCGCCTATACGCTCGCTGAGCGGGGCGCCAATAAGCTTTGGAAGCTCCTCCATGAGCGGCCCTATGTGCATGCGCTTGGCGCCGTCACCGGTAACCAGGCGATGCAAATGGTCCGTGCCGGCCTTGAAGCCATTTACCTCTCGGGATGGCAGGTAGCGGCCGACGCCAATGTTGCAGGCGCCATGTATCCCGATCAGTCGCTCTACCCTGCCAATTCGGGGCCCGAGCTCGCGCGCAGGATCAATCGCACCTTCAAGCGTGCTGACGAGATCGAGCATGCGGAAGGAAAGCTTTCGCGCGACTGGTTTGCTCCCATCGTTGCCGATGCCGAGGCCGGATTTGGCGGGCCTCTCAACGCCTTTGAGATCATGAAGGCCTATATCGAGGCCGGCGCGGCAGGCGTGCATTTCGAGGACCAGCTTGCCTCGGAAAAGAAATGCGGCCACCTCGGCGGAAAGGTCCTGGTGCCGACCCTGCAGCATGAGCGCAGCCTCGCCGCGGCGCGCCTTGCCGCCGATACGATGGGCGTGCCGACGCTGATTGTCGCGCGGACCGATGCGGAATCGGCGCGGCTCATCACGAGCGATGTCGACGAGCGCGACAGGCCCTTCATCGAGCCGGACAGCCGCACGCCCGAAGGCTTCTACCGCCTGAAGGAAGGCACCGGCCTGCAGCACTGCATCGCCCGCGGCCTTGCTTTTGCCGAATGCGCCGACCTCCTGTGGTGGGAGACATCTCATCCGAACCTCGAAGAAGCGCGCGCTTTCGCTGAAGGCGTTCACAGGAAATATCCGGGCAAGATGATGGCCTATAACTGCTCGCCGTCATTCAACTGGCGCGCAAAGCTCGATGAGGCAACTATTGCCAAGTTCCAGCGCGAGCTCGGCGCTATGGGCTACAAGTTCCAATTCGTCACCCTGGCAGGCTTCCATGCGCTGAACCATGGGATGTTCGATCTTGCTCTCGGCTACCGCGACCGGGGCATGGCGGCCTACTCCGAGTTGCAGCAGCGCGAATTCGCCTCTGAGGCGCAGGGCTACTCGGCCACCCGCCATCAGCGTGAGGTCGGGACGGGCTATTTCGACGCCGTCTCGGTTGCCGTCTCAGGCGGGCTGGCGTCGACAACCGCCATGGGCGCCTCAACCGAAACGGCGCAATTCAAAAAGCCCTCTGCGGAAGCTGCCGAGTAATATTTTTTCGAATGCCCATTAAAAAAATTCGCGGCCCACTGCTGGGCCGCGAATTTTTCTGGAACGAGGCGCTTCAAAAAACCGCCTTCCGCCCACGTCCCCTTTCAACGTCAGGGCGCTGCCGGGCTGATGTGCAAATTTCTTTTGCCGCGTTCTCCCTTGCGCTGCAGGGTTCAATTTTATCACCAAACCGCCAATCTTTTGCGTTAGGGGGGAATACCTCCTGTTCCTGCGGCCCTAAACAAGACCCCGCCGCATCGGCCAGGATCTCCTCAAACTCTTTCCCATGGATGATGATGGCGCAGCGCATTCGCAAGGCAGTTTTTCCTGTGGCTGGACTCGGAACGCGGTTTCTTCCCGCCACAAAATCAATCCCCAAAGAAATGCTCACGCTCGTCGACCGCCCGGTTCTTCAACACGTCGTCGAGGAGGCGCGCGAGGCTGGGATCGAGCATTTCATCTTCGTCACCGGACGCAACAAGGGAGTGATCGAGGACCATTTCGATATAGCCTACGAGCTTGAGGAAACGCTGCGAAGGCGCGGGAAACTCAAAGAATTAGATATTCTCGCAGCAGACCTTCCCGCTCCAGGCACGGCGAGCTTCACCCGTCAACAGGTGCCTCTCGGCCTTGGCCATGCCGTCTGGTGCGCCCGTGAGATCGTTGGCAGCGAGCCCTTCGCGGTGCTTCTGCCGGACATGGTGACCATGGCCGCGAATGCCGCTCAAGGCCGCTGTCTCGCTCAATGCATTGCAGCCCATGACAAGCACGGCGGCAATATCATTGCTGTCGAGGAAGTGCCTCCTGAAGAAACCCATCAATATGGAATCGTCTCGGTTGGCAAGGATTTCGGCCAGAGCTTCGAAATCACGGGAATGGTCGAAAAACCCCCCAAGGGCACAGCGCCCTCCAATCTCATGATCTCCGGACGCTACCTTCTCAACCCAGAAATTTTTCCCATTCTTGAGACGGTCGAGAAAGGCGCGGGAGGTGAAATTCAGCTGACCGATGGCATGAAGGCTTTAGCGAAGACTCAGCCCTTCCATGGCGTGCGCTTTGCCGGCAAGACCTTTGACTGCGGCGCAAGGCTCGGCTTCCTGGCTGCCAATCTGGCCTTCGGCCTTGCTGATCCGGCCCTTGCTTCGCCGCTCAGGGCCATGATCGAGAAAATTCTTATCCGGTGACGCTAAAGCGCGGGTATAAAACGCGCGGCGAGCCCCCCGGCCAGTTTGTGGCGGGGGGTGGCCAAGGCGAGGCAGCGTTAACCGCGAAATTGCCAGCGGCGGCAAAAGCAAGGAAACCCGGCTGGCACAAGCCGTGTTGAAAATAATTCAAAGCGCGATGATTGATCGCAGCGGGCGCGTCCGCTATGTCCAGTGCCCGCATGAAATTCAAGGAACTTTTAATGCCGCGCGCCCCTGCAAAAAAAGCCTTTGACGTGTTTCGTAAAACGCGGGCCGCTCCGAAGCATAAGCCAGCGGCGGATCTTGGCGAGCTCCCGGTTTGGAACCTCAAGGACCTCTATCCGTCGATGGATTCGCACGCTTTCGCGAGCGACCTCCTCAAGGCAGCGGCCGAGTGCAAAGCCTTTAATGCCGCTTATCGCGGGAAACTCGACTCGCTCGCTAGGAAAGCCTCGGGGGCGGGGCTTCTCGAGGCGATACAGCGCTACGAAGCTCTTGAAGACCTGCTTGGCCGCATTATGGCCTATGCAGGGCTCATCTATGCCGAGAACACGACCGATCCAGCGCGAATGAAGTTTTATGGCGATGCGCAGGAAAAAGTAACCAGCGCGACGTCAGACCTCCTCTTTTTTGAGCTGGAGCTTAACCGGCTTGATGACAAGCTAACTGCCAGGCTAGAGGCGGGAGTGCTTAAACACTACCAGCCCTGGATTGACGACGTCCGCAAAGGCAAGCCCTATCAGCTCGAAGACAAGCTCGAGCAGCTCTTCCATGAAAAGTCGATCACTGGCTATGGCGCCTGGAACCGGCTTTTCGACGAGACGATTGCAAGCTTGCGGTTCAACGTTGATGGCGAGCCTCTCGCTATCGAGCCCGTCTTGAATTTGATGCAGGACCCCGACGGGAGGGTCCGTGAAAAGGCCGCCACGGCTTTAGGGGCGGGACTCAAGGAAAACCTGCGCATCTTCACGCTGATCACCAACACCTTGGCTAAGGACAAGGAGATCTCCGACCGCTGGCGGGGCTTTCAGGATGTGGCGGATGCGAGACATCTCGCCAATCGCGTCGAACGCGAGGTGGTCGAGGCGCTGGTGACGGCTGTGCGGGCAGCTTATCCGCGTTTATCGCATCGCTACTACCGTCTTAAGGCCAAGTGGTTCGGCAAGACGGCGCTCAAATTTTGGGACAGGAATGCCCCCCTTCCACATGTCCCGGCGAAGTCCTACCGCTGGAATGAAGCACAAGAGATTGTCCTTGACGCCTACAGCGCCTTCTCGCCGGAAATGGCGCGTATCGCGAAACGCTTTTTCGATGAGGGCTGGATCGACGCGCCGGTGCGGCCTGGCAAGCAGCCCGGCGCTTTTGCGCATCCCACCGTTCCTTCCGCGCACCCTTATGTTCTCCTCAACTATCAGGGCAAGCCCCGGGATGTGATGACACTTGCCCATGAGCTTGGTCACGGGGTGCATCAGGTCCTCGCTGGCCCCAATGGCGCGCTCATGGCCCCGACGCCGTTGACGCTGGCCGAGACGGCATCGGTCTTCGGCGAGATGCTGACCTTCCGCGCGCTGCTCCTGAATACCACGAACTCAGCACAGCGCCGCGCAATGCTTGCCGCCAAGGTGGAAGACATGCTGAACACCGTGGTGCGGCAGATTGCCTTTTTTTCCTTCGAGCGAAAGATACATCTCGAGAGGCGCAACGGCGAGCTGACCGCTGCGCAAATCTGCCAGATGTGGCTGAGCGAGCAAGCCGAAAGCCTTGGGCCTGCGATCGAGCTCGGCGGTGATTACGACTCGTACTGGGCCTATATTCCGCATTTTATTCATTCGCCATTTTATGTGTATGCCTATGCCTTCGGAGAGTGCCTGGTGAATTCCCTTTACGGGGTCTATCAGGGCGCTCGCGAAGGCTTTGCGGAACGTTATCTTGCAATGCTGTCGGCGGGGGGAACGAAACACCATTCCGAGCTGCTGGCGCCCTTCGGCCTCGATGCCCGTGATCCTTCGTTTTGGCAAATCGGGCTGAAAATGATCGATGAAATGATCACCGATCTCGAAAGCCTGGAAGCGAAGGCTTGAGTCTTCTGCTGCTGGCTTGAAGCAGCATCCCGTCCAGGCGCAAGCATTTCCCGGTTCCGGCTTGCGGAACGCAGAGCCAGCTATCCCGGCGGGCGGCGGTAAGCATAGGCGGTGATCGATGTTCGAACTTCCGTTTGAAAGCCGGTTCTGCTTAGCTCCGGATGGGCTGCGGCTTCATATCCGGGACTACGGAAACCCAAACGATCCGGGCATTCCGGCTGTTTGCCTGCCAGGGCTCACGCGCAATTCTGCGGATTTCGGCCCTTTGGCAAGCGCCCTGGCCTGCGGCCTGAAAGGGCCAAAGCGGCGGGTTCTTGCTCTGGATTATCGCGGGCGCGGCCTTTCTGAGTATGACCGTGACTGGCGGAATTACACACTCGCTGTCGAGAATTCAGACTTGCGCGCCGTGCTCACCGCGATGGAGATCGATTCCGCCATCTTCATTGGCACTTCGCGCGGAGGGCTTCACACGATGCTGCTGCCCGCGGCGCGGCCTTCGGTGATCCGCGGCGCCGTTTTGAATGACATCGGGCCGGTGATCGAGCCGCGCGGAATGGCCAGGATCCGCGGCTATGTCGGCAAATTGCCTGATCCCCGCTCTCTTCCGGACGCCGTTGATCTCCTCAAGGAAATAATGAGCGGACGCTTTGGCGGGCTCAGCGAGAGCGACTGGGAGACCTATGCCCGGATGACTTTTTTTGACTCGGTCGGGCGCATATCCACGCGCTACGACCGAAATTTGATGAAACAGCTTGAGACGCTCGATCTTGAACAGCCGTTGGCAGCATTCTGGCCGCAATTCAATGGGCTGCGCGGTGTGCCTTTGCTCATTATCAGAGGGGCGAATTCAGATCTTCTTTCGCCCGAGACCCTTCAAGAGATGTCCGTAAACCACCCGGATGCCTCTGTCCACACCGTGCAAGGACAAGGTCATGCGCCGCTTCTGATCGATGATGAAACGATTGGCCTGATCTGCGAATTTGCTGCCAAGATTGATAATGCGCCCCTCGCCGGTTAGGCGCTTGCCGACGCAATGGGGGCTCTCGTTTGGCCTTGCGCAAACGCAAGCGCGGGCGCCGCGCGCATTCCCTTTCTGCTTATATCTTGCCGGGGCTTGGCCCGCCTCAGCGCCTTTCGCCCCCCTTCTGCCCCAAGTGCCGGGATTTGATGGAACTTGCCGCTGGCGCTCTCGCATTTTGCTCAAGGTGCCGCTGGACAATGGCCGCGCTGCTCCTCTATAACCGCGGCTCTGCTGGAACGCCCGCCGTCCCGGCTTGCCCAGGTAGCTCAGTTGGTAGAGCACGTGACTGAAAATCACGGTGTCGGTGGTTCGATTCCGCCCCTGGGCACCGTAAAATCAATGACTTAGAAAGATCCGGAAAGATCCGCGCAAGGCCCGGGGTAACCCCTGGGGTAACCGGACTGGGTCAATGCGGACCCTGCGGCCTGCGCGGAGTGTGCCGCAACAAGCATTCCCTGACCGCAGCCAGCTTGCCGCCCGCGGAAGCCCCGGCCTCCTGCTTCAGGCCGAGGTCCATCCACCGCTCAAGCAATGTCTCATGGACTTTGTCCTTGGCCTCGTTCGTGTCGATCTCGTCGAGATCCCCGGCCTGATCGCCGTAGACGATCATCATCGCCCGCAGGATCTCGGAGATGATGCGCAGATCGCGCGAGTCGAGCTCACGAAGCTCTTCGTTTTTTCGCAGCTCATCAAAAACGTCGTCGCAAAAGGCCTCAAGCTCCCCGGCGCTCCGCGGCATGGTCAATATCCCTTGTCACAGATGACCCGGAGCGATCTTGGCGCCGCGGTCCCTTCGAGCTCTGCAATCTTCCGGCGGAGCTCCCCAATCGCCCGCAGCATCTCGCTATCGTCCCGGTATTCGATGGTTCTCGACTGGCCGCCCGACATGAACAGCACGCGCCGCACTCCCATGGCGCGCGCTGCCTCAAGATCCTCGAGCTGCTTTCTTAGCTCATCCGTGTCCATCACACGTGATCCAATCGCGTCCAGCTCCGCGGCTCGACCGCGCCAAAGCCAATGTCAAACCGGATCTTGGTCTCAAGCGCGTCACGCTCCCATCCCCAGCGCGACTCGACATAAGGCCCGCCCGCGCCAGCCAGGGTGACTTGAACGAGCCCGTCCTGCGCGCTTGGCGGCACCGCCAGATAGGACGTGTTGTCATTGGCC
>DASRYK010000090.1:0-14208 GCA_035687205.1 Methylocella sp.
GCCTTCGGCGCCAAAATAACCGATACAGCCGCCATAGATGCCGCGCTTGTCGGTCTCAAGCTCGTCGATGATCTCCATTGCCCGGACTTTAGGCGCGCCAGAGACAGTGCCGGCCGGAAACCCCGCGCAGAGCGCATCGATCACATCGCAGCGGCTCGACAGACGGCCTTCGACATTCGAGACAATGTGCATCACATGGCTATAGCGCTCAATGACGAACTTTTCCGTGACTTCGACCGATCCCGTTTCGGCAACACGCCCAACATCGTTGCGCCCGAGGTCGAGCAGCATCAAATGCTCGGCGCATTCCTTTTCGTCGGCCAAGAGTTCATCTGCCAAGCGCTCGTCCTCGGCCTTGGTCTTGCCGCGCCAGCGTGTGCCTGCAATCGGCCTGATCGTGACTTTTCCATCCCGCACGCGGACTAGGATTTCAGGGCTTGAACAGACGATCTGAAAGTCTCCGAAATCAAGGTAGCAGAGGAAGGGCGCAGGGTTGATCCGGCGCAGCGCCCGGTAAAGCGAGAAAGGGGGCAGCGCAAATGGCGCCGAAAACCGTTGCGAAAGAACGGCCTGGAAGATATCGCCCGCCCGGATATATTCCTTTGCCCGCTCGACCATCTCAATGAAGCGCTCCTTGGGCGTGTTGGATTGCGGCAGTATGGCTGCATCTGCTGGAGGAGCAGCAAAGGGGCCGAGCGCCAGAGGGCCTTCAAGCGTTGCGATCACAGCATTCAGGCGGGAAACCGCCTGCTGATACGCTTTCTCAAACTCAGCCCCTGACCCGGGCCGCAGCGGGGTGACGATAACGATTTCGTCCTTGACCGAATCGAAGACGACCATCACGGTCGGCCGCAAGAGAATAGCGTCAGGCACGCCGATTGGATCGGGCTTTGCCTCTGCAAGCCTCTCCATCTGCCTGACCATGTCATATCCGAGGTAGCCGAAGATTCCGGCCGCCATCGGAGGCAGATCTTCCGTGGCTTCGATATGCGATTCTGCAATCAGCTCGCGCAGCGAATCGAGCGGCGGCGCGGCGCAAGGCGAAAATATGTCAGGGTCCGCAAGGGCGCTGCGATTGATCTCGGCCTTTACACCATAGACGCGCCAGATGATGTCAGGATCGAGCCCGATCATGGAGTAACGCCCCCGTGCGGCTCCTCCTTCAACGGATTCAAGCAAGAACAGGCGCCCGGCACGCCCGGCTGACAGTTTCAAAAAGGCCGACACCGGCGTTTCAAGATCGCCGATGAGGCGGCCAAAGACCAAGCGGGCTTCGCCTTTCCTGTAGCTCTGCTCTAAAATTTGCGCCGGAGGCTCGAACATCAGCCAGGCTCAAAAGCCATCGGGCGAAATACCCGCCGCAGCGGCAAAAACCTTGTTATTGACCTTCACTCCGATGTCGCTTTGAAGTTTGGCTAGATACTGCGCAACCATGTCCTCGGCATAGCCGGTTTTCACATCCGCCGCGATGCCAGTGATCTCCGGCGCATCCGGATCAAAGGGCGGGGTGAAGGATTTTGTGACCTTGAACACGATCCGGCCGCCCTCTTCGGCCTCTGCGGATCCAGCACGTTCAACGCCGGTGTTGAAAATCTGCGCAACAAAGTTGGGCGGAAGCCCGCTCGATCCACCCCGGTGCACATCGGCCGCGTGCTTGACCTCGAGATTGCCTTCTGCAGCGGCAATCGCAGCCATGCTTTCGCCTGCGTCAAGCTTCTTCACAATCTCTGCGGTCTTAGCCGCGAGGCGCTTGCGTATTTGCTCTTCCCGCCAAGCCTTCTCGACAGCTGCGCGCGCTTCCTCGAAGGTTTTTTCCCTCGCTTTCTCCACCTTGGCAACCTCAAACCATTGATAACCGCCGCCCGCTAGCCGCAAAGTGTCATTGTCAACGCCAACGTCGGAAGCGAAGGCTGCTTTCAGAAGCGCTGGAGCATCGGCCAGGCCCTGAACCGCCTCGCCTCGCGGGTTCTTCCCTGTTGCATCAATGGCATCGATCACTTTGGGCGTAAGCCCGGCGCTTTGCGCCGCCTCAGTCAAGCTTTTTCCTGATGTGCGCTCATCCTCGATCGCGTCATGCAGGCGGGTGATCTCGCCTTGCGCGCGCTGCAAGGCGATCTCGCGTTTGATCTCCGGTGCGACGTCCGGGTAAGGCTTGACCGTTGAAGGGATGATTTTGCCAACACGGAGGATTACCGTCCCGAACTGCGCCTTGACAGGCGCGCTGACCTCGCCCTCTTTCAATTTGAACGCCGCTTCCGCGACCGCTTGATCGACGAGCCCGCTCCGGGCTACCGTTCCAAGGCTCGCGTCTTTCGGCGTCAAATTCTTGTCTTTGAGAAGGGTTTCAAAAGTCTGGCCCGCATCGAGCTTTGCCCGTGCTTCCCTGGCCTCCGTCTCGTTTGCATACAAAATCTGTTCGACCTCGCGCTTTTCAGGCGCACCGAAACGCTCCTCCTTGACCTCTTCGTACCGCTTCTGGGCCTCAGCATCGGTCACATTCTCCGGCTTGGCGATCGAGTCAGGCGTGACCGCCAGCACCACAAGGCTGCGGAATTCCGGAACCGTGTAAAGCTGCCGCGATTCCTCGTATTGCGTCAAAAGATCTTGCTCAGACGGTGCTGGAGGCTGACCGGCGCTTGAGGGCGGAAGAACGATGTAATCGGCCTCGCGCTCCTCTCTTTGGAAACGGAAGATCGCCTCAAGCAGGGCTTTCGGCAGTTGCACGCCATCGGTTAATGCTTCAACAATCTCACGGCGCAGGAATGCAGCACGCTGATGCTGCAGATAAGATTTCTCGGTAAAGCCTTCGTCGCGCAAGAATGCTTCGAACAGCTTGCGGTCAAAGACGCCTGTCATGCCTTTGAAGTTCTCATCCGAGACCGTTGCAGTTTTGAGAGCCTCATCACTGACCGCAAGCCCGAGCTGCCGCGCCTCGTCATTGAGCGCGGCCTCGCCGATAAGGCGGGAGAGCACCTGGCGGTCGAGCCCGAACCTGTGCGCCTCTTCATAAGTGATGTTGCGCCGCTCCACGCGCTGGAGACGCTGCAACTCCGTCTGATAGGCGTTGCGGAACGTCTCCGCTCCAATCGCGGCGCGGCCAACTTGGGCCAGATCATTCACGCCATAGCCGCGAAAGATGTCGCCAATCCCCCAAATCACGAAGCTGAGGATGATGACCCCCATAAGGGTTGCCATAATGAACCGGCCGATCCAGCCTTGGGCCGATGCACGCATTGATTGGAGCATGGGATGGGTCTCGATGACGTAAGAACAGAAAGATGGCGGTGACGGGGGGCTTTGAGAATCCAGGACGGGACTATAAGTAGACGGGCCGCAGCATGCAACGCAGGCCGCTGTGACGGATTGGGATATGGCAATGAGTCACGGAACGCGCCCGCTAGCAGCGGGCAACTGGAAGATGAACGGGCTGCGCGCAAGCCTTAAAGAAGTGGCCGCCATCTGCGAAGCTGCAGCTGCTGGCGGCGCAGGGCAGGCCGAAATTGTTATCTGCCCGCCAGCAACTCTTCTCACCGAAGCGGCAAAGATTTGCGAAGGAACGCCGGTCAAAGCTGGCGGGCAGGATTGCCACGCCGAGCCGATGGGGGCCTTCACGGGCGATATCTCCGCTGAAATGCTCAAAGATGCCGGGGCAAGCTATGTGATCCTGGGCCACTCCGAGCGCCGTCTAGGGCATCAGGAGAGCGATGCATCCGTTCGCTCCAAAGTGAAGGCGTCCTTCCGCGCCGGCCTCACCCCCATCGTTTGTGTCGGCGAGACGTTAAGCCAGCGGGAAGATGGTAAAGCCCTGCAGATCGTCGCAAGCCAGCTGACCGGCTCGATCCCTGAGGAGCCGCCGCCGGGGGAAATTGTCATCGCTTATGAGCCCGTCTGGGCGATCGGTTCGGGGATGACGCCCAGTCTCGACGAGATCGCTGCGATGCATAGCTTCATCCGCCGGCGTCTGAAGGAGCTGTTTGCCGCTTCGTCGGCCGCCTGGAGGATCCTATATGGCGGGTCGGTCAAGCCCGGAAATGCCAGGGAGCTGCTTTCTGTGGACGAAGTGGATGGGGCTTTGGTCGGAGGGGCCTGCCTTAGCGCGAGCACCTTTATGGCCATCGCGGGAATCTACCGCGGATAGTCCCCGCCGCCGCCCGAAGCCCCGAACGAGGCGCGGTGGGGCGTATTTCGTATATGATGAGGCTGGTCCAAGCTGAAAAAACCGCCGTCCCAGCACTGCAAGCCCGCAGACCGCGTTGCCGTAAGATTCATCTTGTCTGTAAGGGTCTGAAAACGTGCAGGCTCCCTTGCCGGCGTGCCCCCTTGTGCGCTAGGATATTTACTCTTGAGGCAGCGGCCTCCCGGCCAAGCTCCACCGGCGTTTCAGGCTTCAGCCGAAACAACTGGCTGGGAAGGCAAGGGGACCGATTCTGCGCCCCTTCCGGGCTTCTCTCTTCGCTTAAGCGGAGTGCGAAAAAAGGTTAAGACCGCGGCTAGCGGACCGTTCCGACGGCGTCCTTCACGGCAGCCTCCGAAATGGCCGCACGAAGGCAGCGGGATAGAACCTCGTATTTTCCGCGCTCGGACTGCGCCGCAAGGCCCGCACAAGTCTCACGCCCGGGGACAGGGGCGCGCGCCCACAAGCCCGTGACTTGCTCACGATAGTAGGATTCCTGCGACAGGCATAGGGCGAGCGGCCGGGGATGCCCGTTAAACAAGGAGCACGACTTCTCGATTGAAAAATCCGGCATAGCCAATGGCTGGGCATCGGCACTCGCGGCGCCTGCGGCGAGCACCCCGGCTGCGAAAAGCATAGCGATTGTGAAAAACGTCCGTATTCTCATATCCGGCCTTCTGGAAGATCGCTTCAGAAAATATCAGCCCTCTGATGTGGGAGATGCCTCGCTCCGCCGCAAGCCTATGGCGCAGCGCTGGACCCTCCCGTGTTCTCCCACCCTTTTAGGGCACCGCTCTGGTGACGCGGGAGCCCATAAAGTTTCCTTTGATTAAATCCACATTACTCTGGACATGCGAGATTCACCACCACGTCCAGGCAGGCTTTGCCGACATTCGCAAACTTTGGTTAAGTTTTTATAGTGCTTCGTCAGTTGTCAATAACCCAAACAGGTAAGATCTGGCCTCAATTATACAAAGCCAATCCCCTTATATACCCTAACCATGCCAGCTTCCCGGAAATCCGCACTTGAAACTGCTTGTTTTCCCTGTGCCATTCTGGCCTAACCATCCCGGCAGGAAAGTTTTCTTTATGTATCTCCGGGTCGAAAATGCCGCAGTGAGAATCTTGTCAGAGGACGCGCCTCCAGAAGCTGTTAAAGCAAAGCTGAAAGAACCCCCCTCTGCCAGTCAGTGTCCCTAGCAGCTTTGCCAATAGAGGAATCCGTACCATTTGTTCTTGTTTCGTACAAGACAGTTTCCCGGTCTTCATCGCAATGACGCAAGCCTTGCGCAAGGAAGCAAAGCCGGCTCAGGGAAGTCCGCTATCCTTTGGCGTTCACAAGCCCCCGGGGGGGGGGGCCTTAACTCCTTTCCCCAGCGAGGGTATGAGTGCTTGCTGGCGCTTGATGTCCCTTCCTTCACGCTTAGAGGGGATCTAACCGCGCTGTCACCGCAACACTAGCGGCTACCAAGCCCGCTGGCCGCAGCCGCGAGGAATGTGCAAAATGGGGCGACCTGACGAACGCGACCGAAACTCTCCGGGTTCCGGGGAGGCCGTGAGCGATCCTTCCGCTGGCCCCCGCAAATCTGCCTTTGCCGCAATGGCGCTCGGCTCGCTCGGCGTCGTCTTTGGCGATATTGGCACGAGCCCTCTTTACGCTTTGCGCGAATCCCTAGCTCACATCCCATCGGAGGAAACCTCCGAGGTCAAAGTGCTCGGAACCGTTTCGCTGCTTATCTGGGCGCTATTTTTCACAGTCACGGCAAAATATGTTCTGTTTCTGATGCATGCCGACAACAAGGGTGAAGGCGGCACCTTGTCGCTCATGGCGCTTGCCCAGCAGGCCGTCGGGCGCGGCGTTGCGCCGGTGTTTCTGCTTGGCGTTGCTGGCGCAGCCTTGTTCTCGGGCGATGCAATCATCACTCCTGCAATTTCGGTGCTTTCCGCGCTTGAGGGACTCGAGCTCGTTACGCCGGTCTTTTCACCTTATGTGCTGCCGCTCACCCTCCTCGTCCTTGTGTCGCTCTTCTGGGCGCAACAGCGCGGCACCGCCCGCGTCGCGGCTTTCTTTGGCCCGGTAATGGCGCTTTTCTTTGTGACCATCGGGTTCCTCGGCGCAACGCATATTGCCGACGCGCCGCATATTCTCCATGCGTTCAATCCGCTCCTTGGCGTGAAATTCCTTTTGAGCCACGGCCTGCTCGGTTTCGTGGTGCTTGGCTCGGTTTTCCTTGCTGTGACGGGAGCGGAAGCGCTTTACGCGGACATGGGTCATTTTGGCCGCGGCCCCATTCAGGCTTCTTGGCTGCTTTTCGTTCTGCCTGCCCTGACCTTGAATTATCTTGGCCAGGGCGCGCTCGTGCTCTCGGAGCCCTCCGCTATCGTCAATCCCTTTTTTCTGCTCGCGCCGCACTGGGCTCTTCTGCCGCTCGTCGGCCTTGCCACGGCCGCAACCATCATAGCAAGCCAAGCCGTTATAACGGGCGCCTTTTCCGTCGTCCGCCAGGCGATCCAGCTCGGCCTCCTGCCGCGGATGCTCATCTTGCACACGTCCGAGACGCAGGAAGGGCAGATCTTCATTCCGCGAATCAACCGCCTGCTCCTGGCAGGGGTGATCCTGCTCGTTCTTTTCTTTAAGAATTCGAGCTCCTTCGCGTCGGCCTATGGAATTGCTGTCGCGGGCACAATGGTCGTCGATACGACGCTTGCGTTCGCCGTTATCTGGACTTGCTGGCGCTGGCCCCTTTGGATCGCCGTCCCATTCGCCGCAGGCTTCCTCACAATCGATCTTGCCTTTCTCACGGCCAACATGCTGAAGATATTCGAAGGCGGCTGGGTGCCCCTGCTGCTCGGCGGATGTGCCATGGTCATCATGTGGACCTGGGTCCGGGGCACAGCGCTTCTCACGGAGAAATTGAAGCGCGACTCGATCCCTCTGCCGGACCTTATCCGCATGCTGGAGAAATCCAATCCGATCCGCGTGCCGGGGACCGCGATTTTCTTAACCAACTCGCCTGAGATTGCCCCTTCTGCGCTGATGCATAATCTCAAGCACAACAAGGTCCTTCATGAGCGCGTCTGGCTTCTTTCGGTCGTAACAGAAGACACGCCAAGAGTTCCGCCCGAGAAAAGATTTGAGGTCGAGAAGCTTTCAGGTGATTTCACGCGCGTGATCCTGCATTACGGCTATATGGAAAGTCCCCGCATTCCGGCGGCGCTTGCCTTGCTGCGCAAGGCGGGCCTCAAGTTCGACATTATGACGACGTCTTTCTTCCTTGGCCGCAGAACGATCAAACCCGCCCCCAAATCGGGCATGCCCCTGTGGCAGGACCGGCTCTATATCGGCCTTGCGAGGCAGGCAGCGAATGCCACCGATTTCTTCTCGATTCCGTCAGACAGAGTGGTTGAGCTCGGCGCGCAAGTGACGGTTTGACGCCGCCCCCTCCGGGCGCGAGACCGCTGAAAGCCGCCGCATTGGCCGGGCGCGTCCTTGCCGGGGCATTGGATGTTTACAGATGCCGCCTATATGACTATAGGAACTCCCAATTCCCATCCCCTTTCATTCTTCATAATACGAGAGCTTTACATGCGCGCTGAAGCCGAAGCGCTTTTCCATTCGATAGAGCAGTCCCTGGGGCTGCTAAGGAGGCATCTTTGACGTCGAGGCCTCTGCACGGCGTCTTGCCGAGCTGAACGCCAAGGCCGAGGATCCAGACCTTTGGAACGACGCCGAGGCCGCACAGAAAATCATGCGTGAGCGCACCGAGCTTGACGCCAAGCTTGGCTCTTTAAGCCGTTTCGAGAGCGAGCTTTCCGACGCAATCACGCTGATCGAGCTTGCCGAGGCGGAGGGGGACGAGCGCGCCGAGCAGGAAGGCATTGAACAGCTCAAGGCGCTGCAGGCCGATGCGGCCCGGATGCAAGTCGAGGCGCTTCTGTCCGGCGAAGCCGATGCCAATGACGCTTACGTTGAAGTCCATGCGGGCGCAGGCGGCACCGAAAGCTGCGACTGGGCGCGCATGCTTTTCCGCATGTATGCGCGGTGGGCCGAAAAGCACAAGTTCAAGGTTGAAATCATCGAGGAAACGCCCGGCGAAGAAGCCGGCCTCAAGTCCGGCACGATGCTGATCAAGGGCCACAATGCCTACGGCTGGGCCAAGACGGAGTCGGGCGTTCACCGCTTAGTGCGTATTTCGCCGTTCGATTCGAACGCAAGGCGCCACACGAGTTTTGCCTCGGTCTGGGTCTATCCCGTCGTCGACGACAGGATCGAAATCGACATCAAAGAAAGCGACTGCCGGATCGACACCTACCGCTCCTCAGGAGCTGGCGGGCAGCATGTCAATAAAACGGACTCGGCCGTCCGGATCACGCATTTGCCAACCGGCATTGTTGTTGCCTGCCAGAGCGAGCGGTCGCAGCACAAAAACCGGGCTACGGCATGGAATATGCTGCGGGCACGGCTTTATGAGCGTGAGATCGAAAAGCGGGAAGCTGCTGCCGATGCGGCCGAAGCGGGCAAGACAGAGATCGGCTGGGGGCATCAGATCCGGTCCTATGTTTTACAGCCTTATCAGCTTGTGAAAGATCTCCGCACGGGGGTGACGTCTCCCTCGCCGAGCGAAGTGCTTGATGGCGGGCTCGACGCCTTTATGGAAGCAGCGCTGGCGCAGAAGGTCGCTGGCGGCACGCCGCTCGCGCTCGCCGATGTGGACTAAGGACGCTCCTTGGCTTAAGCCAGCCTGAGGGTTGCCCGTTATTTTTTTCCCGCGCGTGCGGCGCGGGCAAGGAAGCCGCCGGGCCGGGAGGACGAAACATGGCTTTTGCGGTCTAATGCCGCAAAGCCGGGATGGAGACGGAATGCTCCCTTGGCCTGAAAAGCGGCTGCCGGGGCCTGCCATGGCCATCCTTAGAACTGGAAGCGCAGTCTCAATGCGTGATCGAAGGGAACGTATCTTCAATCTGCCGCGTCCAGTCCTCTGGATTGCCGTGCTTCTTCTTGCGATCGAAGGCCTCTGCCAGCTCCTACCCCCGCTTGCCTATCTCGAAGTTCTTCAACACCTGGCCTTTGTGCCGGGGCGTTTCACCTACGCCTTCGACCCGCAGCGCGTGGCCGAGGCATTCGAAGCGCTTGGCGGAGATGAGACCTTTCGCGCCGAGTCAGCGCGTTTTTTTCTTGGCGACGGCAGGCCATTGTGGTGGACGCCGCTGACCTATGCGTTGCTGCATGGCGGATGGCTGCATGTCGGGGTTAATTGCATTTGGTTTGCGGCCTTCGGCTCAGCCGTCGCGCGGCGCTTCGGGACACCGCGTTTTTTGCTCTTTTGCGCGGCCGCTGCCGTGGCTGGGGCTGGCGCGCACTACATCACGCATATCGCGGATCTTGAACCGGTTGTCGGCGCCTCCGCTGCCGTCTCAGGGGTTATGGCGGCAGCTGCCCGTTTCGTATTTCAGCCTGGCGCTCCGCTCGATGAACGGCTTGGCTTTTCGGAGCGCATCGACGAGGCGGCGGCCTACCGTCAGCCCCCCTTGGCCTTGCGGGATATCGTTACTAACCGCAGCGCCGTAAGCTTCCTGTTTTTCTGGTTTCTTGCCAATTTCCTGTTTGGCGTTGTCCCCCTTCCCGCGGGTGCCGGCGTGGAAAACGCCGCTGTCGCCTGGCAGGCCCATATCGGCGGTTTTCTCCTGGGCCTCATCGGGTTTCGCTGGTTCGACCCTCCTGCCCCTCCGCAAATTCTTCCATCGGAAGGCCGGCGATTCTCTCCCTGGGGCTGAGGCGCGCGCCCTTAACCGAAGAGCGGCTTTCGCTTTTTCCGAAAAGGCGGCGCGCGGCGGAAACACGCAACAAGCTCGACATGAAAGGAGTGCCGGAACTGGTCGATGGGCTCCACGCTGACGAGCTCGTAGCCGCCGCTGCAGAGGATGGCGGCGTCCCGGGCGAAGGTCTGCGCATTGCAGGCGACAGCAGCGATCACCGGAACGGCAGAAGCCGCAAGCGCGCGGGATTGGGCCTCAGCCCCCGCACGGGGCGGATCGAAGACGGCGGCGTCAAAGGACGCGAGCTCTGATGGAGTGAGAGGGCGCTGGAAAAGGTTGCGCTGTGCCACTTTGACAGGCCGCAGCTCTGCCGTCCGGGCAGCGCGCGCCAGCGCCGAAAGCGCAAACTCATCCTGATCAAAAGCCTCAACCGCCGCAAATTCGGCAAGCCGCAGCGCAAAGGTTCCGATACCGGAAAAAAGGTCGGCAACCCTCTTGGCTCCCGCGGCATAGGCGCAAACCCGCTCGGCTAGCGCAAGCTCTCCTGCCTCTGTGGCCTGCAAGAAGGCGCCCGGTGGCAGGACAACGGCTGCCTTGCCGATCCGCAGGACAGGCTCGCGAAGCATCAGAACGGTTTCGCCATGATTTGTGAGGCGGGCGGGATTGTGTTTTAGCCCCACCCGGATGATCGCCTTTCTTTGGGGATCGCCGAGGGGGCCATGGCCCCGCACATCGGCATCAAGGCCCGATGCTGCCGCCGTCACGTGAATATCCAGCGGCTTGCCAGTGCCAGCAAGCGCCTGGGTCAAGGCCCGGGCCAAGGGCAAAGCTCCGGCCATGGAAGGCGCAAGCAGAGGGCAGGCATCGATCTCGACGATGTCATGCGCCCTTGCCCGCATGAAGCCTGTAGCTGGCCGCCCGCTTTTGAAGCGCGCGTGAAAAGTGGCCCGCCTGCGGCCTTGGCCATGAGCATCGGCAAGGCACCCCACCTCAACCGAAACGCCAGCCCGGTGCAAAGCCGCTGCAACGAGATTGCGCTTCCAGTTTGCATAAGCATCCGCTTCAAGCGTCTGTACTGCGCAGCCCCCGCAGCGGGTGAAATAGGGGCAATGCGGAGGGATCCGGCTTGAGCTTAGCTGCAAAATTTCAATAAGCTTGCCCCGGCCGTTCTCTACCTCGGCAAGCACGGTGTCGCCTGGGAGGGCATAGGGAACGAAGACCAAGCCATCCGGACCCTCGGCCACACCCTCCCCGCGTTCGCTGAGACGGCTAATCGTCAGCCTTGCAGTGTCTCCGCCGCGGCTTGGTATGGCGGCTCCTCCTTTCAATGCTGCTTGCATCGCCTTACCGGAACCGGAGGGCGCTCCCCGCAGCGCTGCCAGCGGGCATGGCCTTTATTCCCTCGCTGGTCCTCTGCTCAATTCACGGGCTTGTCTTCGATCCTGCTCACGGACGAGCCAATAGACGGCCCCGAGGGCCAGAACCGCGGCTGCAAGACCGATAATAGTGAGCGGCTCCGCCGAGGATGTGTCGATGACGACAAACTTCCGCGCCATGGCAAGCAGCGCAATGAGGATGACTGTTCGCAGCTGAACAATGCTGTCCTTGCGGTGAAGGATGCCCAGGATCGTATGATTGAACTCAAGCGCGATCAGCACGGTCATGATCATGCCGAACACATTCTGGAAAACACCATGCTCTAGCGGCTCGACGGGTTTGAGAACCAGTGTGAGCCCGACGCCCATGACAAGCTGCACGGTTGCAACGGCAACCACACAGGCGATGAGAAATGTCAGGACAAGCGCGACAGCTTGCTCAAAACGCTCATAAAGGCCGAGCGTAGGCCAGGCCTCCTTAGTTTCCCGCAGAAGATAGCGCAAATGTCTTTCTTTAGGAGTCTGCCCGGTCTCAGCTCGATCCATCATGCTTTCCAGGGTGCCTCATGCGCGGCATGCCGTTCTGCCGGGAAGAGAAATAGATGGCTTGCGCCCCGTTGTCACCGGATGCCGCACGGCCTGCAAGGGTGGCTTGACCCATTGCTTGCTGCGGAGGGGGGTAAGGCACTGGCAGCCGCCATTGCGGCCTCAGGACAAAGGCCAATGCCTGGCAACGCAAGGGGCTGGCGGGAGATAGCGGGGCCTCGGGCTTGCGGCCCCTCCCGGAATCTGCGTCACGCAATCAGGCTCGTTCGCGCCTCGGTTTCGCGGCCGAGCGTGGCCAGAACTTTTGCGACGATGCCTTTGGCGTCAAGGCCCGCTGATGCATAGAGCTTTTCCGGCTTGTCGTGGTCAAGGAAGCGGTCCGGCAGCACCATAGCGCGGAATTTGAGCGCCCGCGCCCCAATGCCGTCGAGCATGCCTTCCTCGGCCAGCGCCTGCATCACAAAGGAGCCGAACCCGCCGATTGAGCCTTCCTCAATCGTGATCAGCACCTCGTGCTCCGCGGCAAGGCGGAACAGCAGATCGTGGTCCAGCGGCTTGGCAAAGCGCGCATCCGCAACGGTTGCCGGAACGCCGTAGGAGGCAAGATCCTCCGCTGCCTTGAGCGCCTCGGCTAGCCTTGTGCCGAAGGACAGAATGGCGACCTTGGAGCCCTCGCGCAAAATCCGGCCGCGGCCGATCTCCAGGACTGTCCCCCGCTCGGGCAGCTCGACGCCTACGCCCTCGCCGCGCGGATAGCGGAAGGCAACCGGCCCTTCATTATAGGCTGCGGCGGTTGCGACCATATGCACAAGCTCGGCTTCGTCACCCGCGGCCATCACGACCATGCCAGGAAGAATTCCGAGATAGGCAACATCAAATGAGCCTGCGTGGGTCGCGCCATCCGCGCCGACAAGCCCGGCCCGGTCGATGGCAAAGCGCACCGGCAGCCCCTGAATGGCGACATCATGGATGACCTGGTCATAGGCGCGCTGGAGGAAGGTCGAATAGATGGCGCAAAAAGGCTTGAAGCCTTCTGTGGCGAGCCCGGCGGCGAAGGTGACCGCATGCTGCTCGGCGATCCCCACATCGAAGGTGCGCTCGGGAAAGACCTTCTGGAAATGATCGAGCCCCGTCCCGCTCGGCATAGCCGCGGTGATCGCAACGATTTTGTCATCCGCCTTGGCTTCGGCGATGAGAGAATCGGCGAAGACACGCGTATAGGCGGGCGCATTCGCTTTTGGTTTGACCTGAACGCCGGTCACGACATCGAACATGTTGACGCCGTGATACTTGTCCTTGGATGCTTCCGCCGGGGCGTAGCCTTTGCCTTTTTGCGTGACGACATGGACGAGGATCGGCCCAAGCTCGACATCGCGCACATTTTTCAAAACGGGAAGAAGATGATCGAGATTGTGCCCGTCGATCGGCCCGACATAATATATGCCAAGCTCCTCGAACAACGTTCCGCCCGCCCAGAAATTGCGTGCGAATTCTTCAGTTTTGCGCGCCCGGTCGTAGATGAACTTTGGAAGATGGCGCCCGAGCTGCTTCACGGTCTCGCGCACGGAACGGTAAGTGCCGCCGGAGACGAGCCGGGCGAGATAAGCGGAGAGCGCGCCGGCCGGCGGCGCAATCGACATATCATTGTCGTTTAAGATGATGATCAGGCGCGAATGCATGGCGCCCGCATTGTTCATCGCTTCGTAGGCCATGCCCGCCGACATCGCCCCGTCCCCAATCACCGCAATGACATGGGACTTTCTTGCCGCAAGCGTATTGGCAACGGCGATCCCGAGCCCGGCGGAAATCGATGTGGAGGAATGCGCGGCGCCAAAGGGATCGTAAGGGCTTTCCGAGCGCCGGGTGAAGCCTGAGAGGCCGCCCCCGCGGCGCAGAGTCCTGATCCGGTCGCGCCTGCCGGTGAGAATTTTGTGCGGATAAGCCTGATGGCCGACGTCCCAAATCAGCCGGTCGTCCGGGGTGTTGAAGACATAATGAAGCGGGACCGTAAGCTCGACCACCCCGAGCCCGGCGCCGAGGTGCCCGCCCGTGACGGAAACGGCATCGATGGTCTCCGCCCTGAGCTCGTTTGCCACCTGGGCGAGATCGCTTTCGGGCAGGCGCCGCAAATCGTAAGGTGTCGCAATCGTGTCGAGCAGGGGAGTCTTCGAAGGTTTCGTCACAGGCGCCTCACTGACAACAAGACCCAAAATAAAGCAAGGCCTGGATACCGGCTTTCCGTAAGCGGCGAAAGATTTGCTGGGCCGACCGGGCCTTTTTCGCGCCCGGCCAGCCAATCTAAAAGCGAATAGCGAACAAAATCATAACTCGCAACTCCGGCGGGTGCTTGGCGAA
>DASRYK010000091.1:0-19628 GCA_035687205.1 Methylocella sp.
GCGTGCAGGATCAAATTCCCCGGGGCCTTATCGATCTCCAAGGGAGCTGTCCCTGGCCTTGCCCGTGGGCTTGGCCACATGGCGCCCACCTACATTGTAGGTTCCCGGGATCGATATCCCACGGCCATCGCGGCCCCGCCCCGGCGTTCTTTTCCTTCCGTTTCTTTCCAAAAGGGCTGGGCTGCGCAAACCGCCTTCTGCGGCTTTATCCTAAGGGGACGCACTCCGGCGCAACATTTCGCTGATTGCCCCATGGCTCTTTCAAAACCAGCTTTACGCGCGCAAGCTTTGGCGCTGCGGTCTGAAACAAGCGCGGGCGAAGCCTCGGCCTTCGCCAACCGGATTGCGGACGAAGGCCTCGCCATTGTGATGCGCTTGCATCCTGAAGTCGTCTCGGCCTATTTTCCCGTCGCCCACGAGCCTTCGACCCTTCCGCTTCTTCAAGCCCTCGCGGCGGCGGGAGTCAAAACCGCTCTTCCTGTGACGGGAGAGAGCGGCACGCCTCTCATATTCCGGCTGTGGCGGCCGGGCGACCCGATGACGAAAGGAAAGATGGCTATCCGCGAGCCGGCGCAACATGCGCCACAGGCCGCCCCCGATTTGCTGTTTGTCCCTTTGACGGCATTTGACCGCAATGGGCGTAGAATTGGCTATGGCGCAGGTTATTATGACCGGACGCTGGCAGAGCTGCGCGCCAGAAAAAGGATCTGCGCGGTTGGCCTTGCCTATGCCTGCCAGGAATTCCCCGAGGTTCCGCATGAGCCGCACGACGAATGTCTCGATTACGTGCTGACGGAGAATGAGTTGATCGATTGCGCGAGGCGCTAGAGAATGCGCCTGCTTTTCATCGGCGATGTCGTTGGCCGCGCGGGGCGAACTGCGGTCATCAACCATCTTCCCGGATTGCGCCGTGCCTGGAAGCTCGACTGCGTCATCGTGAATGGGGAGAATGCAGCCGGGGGGTTCGGAATTACGGAATCCATATGCTCCGAGCTGCTTGCGGCGGGGGCGGACTGCATTACGCTGGGCAATCACGCCTTCGACCAGCGCGAGGCGCTCGTCTTTATCACCCGGCAGCCGCGTCTCATCCGTCCCTTGAACTATCCGCAAGGCACGCCCGGAGCCGGGGCCAATCTGATCGAGACCCGCTCAGGCGCCCGCGTCCTTGTCATCAATCTCATGGGCCGGACTTTCATGGACGCGATGGACGACCCTTTCGCCGCCGTGACGCGGGAGATCTCGGCCTGCCCCCTGGGCGAGGGATGCGACGCTCTTGTGATCGACTTCCATGCCGAGGCATCGAGCGAGAAACAGGCCTTCGCGCATTTCGTTGATGGCCGGGCCTCGCTCGTCGCGGGCACGCATACCCATGTCCCCACAGCCGACCATCAGATCCTGCCGCATGGCACGGCCTTCATCACCGATGCGGGAATGACTGGCGATTATGACTCGGTCATCGGCATGGATAAGGAAGAGCCCATACGCCGCTTCACGAGAAAGCTGCAGGCCGCGCGCCTCGAGCCGGCGCTGGGGCCTGCGACGCTTTGCGGTGTCGCGGTCGAGGCTGACAGTAAAGGCTTGGCGGTCAAGATAGCGCCTGTGCGCATCGGCGGCAGGCTGGCTTCAGCACTCCCGGAATTTTGGGAGATGCCGCATGAGGCTGCAGCCCTTTGACGCTCAGCTGGCTGGCATAAAGCTTTCAGAGCACCGCTTTGGCAAGGATGGAAGCAAGCAATTTGTTGCCTTCAGCCGTGAGATGAACGCCGTCGGCCGCATAGGCCCTTTCGCTCCAAGCCGGCGCTTTTGCGATATCGAGGCATAAAGCTCCCGCCGCTTTGCAGATCGCCTCAATTGGCGAAATGGCCGCCTCCCATGCAGCTTTCTGCTTCAAATTCTTGGCCGAAGGGTAAAGGAAGATCACGAGTTTGCGCGTCTTGGCAGTGCTCTTTGCAAAGGCGGCAAAGCGCTCGATTTGCGCGGCGTCGTCTGCCCCCGAGGGAGGCAGAGATCCAAACTCCTGGCTCACCGCCTTGCCGATTTTTGCCAGGGCATATTTGCGCAATAAATAGCCGGTTAAAAACCAAGGCTTGCGGTCAGGAAAGACGTAATATCCTGGCCAGGGGGCAGGCGCGCTCAACCCGCCTTCCATATATTCGATGATCACCGTATCGGCATTCTGCAAAACATCCTGGTTGCGGTCGAGATAGGCAAGCTCATTGACATTCGTCCAGCCGCCCGCGGCCACGGACCAAACGGTGTATGGAGGCCCCAGCTGCTCTTCGAGCAGCGGCCCGAGCTTGCTCTTGTGGTCGAAGGGGTTGCCGCCAAGAACAATACTATTTCCGGCCAATAAGACGTTTGGATGTTTGCCCTGGGCCCAATCAGCAATATTTCCCATATGCCGGTTGTTGAAGTACCAAGCATTGCGGCCCATGAACTTTCCGCTCTGATTGGCGGAGGGAATATACTTTATGTCTCCGCCTGTATCATAGACTGGAAAAGACGAGAATCCTGCCGAGCGAAGATATATTTCGGAGACAGCGAGTAAAGAAAGAATAATTATAGCAATTTTGGCAGTGCTGCGCCAGCGGTGCCACATGTTACGCTTCCCGCAAGATCAAACAATCCAGGCAATTTTACAAGAAATTGCGCGGCCCCGAACCGCGCAGCGGGAGGGCAAAATGCCTTCCTCTCAGATATCTACTTTAGAAGCACATAGATATCGGCTTCCAAATTGGCATCGTCGGGCTCTTCTGTATCCGTGAGATACTCTTCGATGAAACGGTTCTCCGTGTCGAGACCTTTTTCATCGAGAAAGGCGGTGATGAGCTCATACGTCGAGTCGATATCGTCGTAGGCGCCGCGATGCAGGAATTTAAGGGCCTTTCCCGAGGGCGATTCACCAATCTTCACGCCTTCAGAAAGCTCCTTCATCTCCGGGTTTCCGGTAACTGGCACCATCGCCTGGAACTGAAAATTTTTCTCGTCGGTTTCAAGAAAAAGCGCAAAGGGGTGTCCTGCAGCAGTAAGACCCGCTTTTTTTATGGCGGTTTGGACCTTGGCGATCTCGCCGCGGACAGCCTTGAATCCGGTGGCCCATTCCCCGCTGGCGCTCAGATAGGCGACAGGGCGCGGCTTGAGTTCAATTGTCATCACCGAGCCGTCGCTTGGCACAGCTGGAGGCGGCTGCGCGCCAGTATCGGGCTGAGGTGCGGGAGAGGCTTCTAGGTTTTCGCTGGATTGAGGCGCGGGCGCCGCGTTTTCTGCCTCTGGCGCTGGGGGCGTCCCGGCAGACGCAGATCCCAAGGGCAGGGCAGTGGCTGACACAAACCCAGCAATAGCGAGCGCGGTGCCAAGCAGCCGGGTTCGGCAACTCATTCTCATGTTTCACTCCAAAATAAAGGCTGCGGCCAAGCAGTCACTTTTCAGAGGCACGCATAGAATCCACATCCATCCCCAGAGCAGAGTTTCGAGGCGAACCGGTTTTCTCGCATCTGTACCCGGATGTCCTATATCATGAGGCTAAGCGGGCCGCAGCCAGGGGAGAGCGCCCCTTGCGGCGCCCGTGAAACTTGCGGTAACCAGCCTTTACACCCCAGCGGAAAGAAGAGTTTTTTTCGACAGCCGTCCTTCATTTAAGAGCCAGCCGGCCATGAGCCCTCTTGCACAGAAAATCCTCACAAAGATGAATGGCCTCGGCAACGCGATCGCCATTCTCGACCTGCGCGGCACTGGCTTGACCGTGAGCAGCGAGGAAGCACGGGCGATCCGGCGCGGCGAAGGTCTCGCATTTGACCAGCTCATGGTTCTGCATGAGCCGCGCTCGCCTGGAGCCGATGCCTTTATGGCGATCTTTAATAGCGACGGCACGCAAGCGAGCGCCTGCGGCAATGGGACACGCTGCGTTGCCTATCTCCTGACTCGCGGCACTAAGCAGGACAGAGTGGTTCTTGAGACCTCCGCGGCGCGGCTTGAGTGCCTGCGCGCCAGTGAATCCATATTCACCGTGGATATGGGTTCTCCACGGCTGGCGTGGCACGAGATCCCGCTCTCCCGCCCATTTCCCGACACGCGCAAAGTCGCCTTGGAAATTGAGACGAGGGAAAGCCTTGGCTTAGGGCCGCCCTCCTGCGTCAACATGGGCAATCCGCATGCGGTCTTTTGGGCCGAAGACATCGAGGCCCATGACCTGTCGCATATCGGCCCGCTCTTCGAGAATCACCCGGTTTTTCCCGAGCGCGCGAATATTTCGCTCGCCCGTGCCGTTTCCCGTAATCACATTGCCTTGAAGGTGTGGGAGCGCGGCACGGGCTTGACCCGAGCCTGCGGCTCGGCCGCTTGCGCCGCGCTTGTCGCGGCTGTGCGGCTGGGCCTTACAGGCCGCAAGGCCGTTGTGGCCCAGCCAGGCGGAAATCTCGAAATTTCCTGGCTGGAGGGCAGCGGCCGCGTCCTGATGACAGGGGCCGTCGAATATGAATTCGAGACGCGGCTTGACCCTGCTCTCTTTGCGGATATCGCGGCTTGACGGCGAATGGCTCAGGAGGCGGTGTCGAAGTCCTGACCTTTGGCTGCCGCCTTAACCTCGTCGAGTCGGAGGCCATGCGCCGCGCCGCGCTGGCGCAAGGCCGCCGCAACCTCGTCATCGTGAACAGCTGCGCCGTGACGGCGGAAGCCGAGCGCCAGGCATGCCAGGCCATCCGGCGGATCAAGCGGGAGCGCCCCGAGGCTGAAATCATCGTCACCGGCTGCGCGGCCGAGATTGGCCCGTCAAAATTCGCGGCCATGCCGGAGGTCTCGCGCGTCATCGGCAACGCAGTCAAGACGGATCCGGCGGTCTGGTCTTCCGTTTCAGGCGAAGGCGCTCCGGCAAAAGCGGAGTCATCATCGCATGTACTAAATGGAGACGTCGAGGGTCATACCCGCGCCTTCCTTGCGGTCCAGACCGGCTGTAACCACCGCTGCAGCTTTTGCGTCATTCCTTACGGCCGCGGCTCCTCGCGCTCCGCGACTCCCGCTGACATCATCCGCGCCGCCGTCCGCCTCTCTGAAAAGGGGTTCCGGGAGATCGTCCTGACCGGAGTCGATTTGACGTCCTATGGCGCTGATTTGCGCGGCGGCCCTGCACTTGGGGAGCTTGTGAGGTCCATTTTGCGCGAGGCGCCAAATCTCGCTCGGCTGCGTCTGTCGTCGATTGATTGCATCGAGGCGGACCCAGCGCTTCTTGCGGCCTTCGCGGAGGAGCCCCGCCTCATGCCGCATCTTCATTTGTCACTGCAGTCGGGCAGCGATCTCATTTTGAAGCGCATGAAGCGCAGGCATTCGAGGGATGATGCGATCCGCTTCTGCGCGGAGCTGCGCCGGCTGCGCCCTGGCATTGTTTTCGGCGCCGATCTGATTGCTGGCTTCCCGACCGAAACCGGGGCCATGTTTCAAGAAACGCTTTCGCTCATTGATGACTGCGGCCTCACCTATCTCCACGTCTTTCCCTTTTCTGCCCGGCCCGGGACGCCTGCCGCGCGGATGCCGCAAGTTGCGGCGGAGACGGTCAAGGACAGAGCCAGGCGCCTGCGTGAGGCTGGCGGGAAAGCGCTGCGCGTCCATCTTGCGGGGCAGACCGGCAAGACCCTGCGCGTTCTGACCGAGTGCGGCGGGATGGGGCATGCCGAGGATTTCACCCGGGTGCGCGTGGGAAACGTGGCGCCCTCGCAAATCATCGATGTGGTCATTGGAGGGCACGATGGCAAAGCACTCGTGACGAGCGGAAACGCTCAGAGCGTATCTTCAGAGCTAGAGCGGGCAAGTCCCTGGAGCGCTGCCGGCTCGCTTGCCAAAGTATGAAAATCGCTCTCGTAAAGTGGACTTGCCGGCATATGCCCTCCTCAGCCAGCGGACCGCTTTGACAAGAAAGGCCCGCCCGCCGCCTCGCCGCACAGTTGCTCCTGCGCCCCTTTTCGAGAAGGTCAACACTGCAGGTTGCAGCCGCCCTCAATCGGGTTCGCCACAAGCAAATCGCACAATAACAAAAGCCCGCCCAGCGCAGCGGCAAAGAATGCCCGCTCACCTTTGGGATCAAATATTTTGACGGGCTCCGGCCAGGGCAGGCAAACACCCGTCATTAGTCCGTTCTTGACAGACAAGACAGCCGCAGAGGACTGCTCCCGCTGGCTCCGGAACGAGCCCGGTGCGCAGGGACTGATACGGCTATGACTGTTGGCCGTATGACGGCCTGGCCCATGCCCGTCCGGTGTCATCCTCCGTCGATCTGCCGGCCAATGATCGCAATGGCCCGCTGGTAAACGGGAGCGGCGTTCCAGGCCTGGATCGCGCCGAAATTGGCTTCGCCGGGCTGATAGCCGGCGCCTGCCTGCCAGCCATGGGCTCGCAGGAAATTCGCCGTCGAGGAGAGCGCATTCGCCACGCTGTCGAGGTTCCCGGTGCCGTAGTTCAGGATGTTCCTCGGAAGAAACTGCGTATGGCCCACCTCCCCATGCATGGAGCCCCGCGTGCCCGGCGAGAGGATGCCGCGGTCGATGAGCGTCAGAGCTGCATAGAGCTGGTCCGTGAAATAGGCCGACCGCCGGCAGTCATAAGCAAGGGTCGCCACTGCCGATAGCGTGTTCTGATTTCCGCGCGACCGCCCAAAGCCTGTTTCCATTCCCCAAATTGCGAGGAGCGGCCCCGGCGGCACGCCATAGCGCTGCTCGATGGATGCGAAGAGGGCTGCATTGGACCGCTTGAGCGCCCGCCCCTGCGAGACAATGACCGAGCCGCCACGCTTTGCAAGAAACTGATCGAGCGACAAATGGAAGCTTCTTTGCCCGCGGTCTGCCGCAATCGTTGCTGTTGAATAATGCGTCCCCATCAGAGCGGAGACGGCAGAGGCGCTCACTCCCCTCGCCCGTGCTTCTTCGGCAAACTCCCTCTTCCATCCCTCGAAGCCTGCGGCAGTGTTGCCGCATTGCGCGGCGCTGGCTTCGCTCGCCATCCCGGCAAGCGCCGCCACGGCTGCCATGGTGACCGTCTTGCACTTCCCGCCCATTTTCATCTGGAACTCCTTTCACACCCTTTGCTTCAGACAAAACGCCGCAACCGGCGAAACGCTGGCTCGCTATCCCTTTGGGATGCGGTGTGACCGGCGGCTTTGGCAGCCTTCAAAATCCCCCCGTTCCTGTCAAGGGCTTGCCTCACTGGCTTGGCCAGCCCGCGGGCAACCAGATGTGGAAAACGCTTCCTGCAACGGAATAAGGGCCTGCATCAGCCCCGGCTAGCGATAGGGCGGGGAAGGCAGGTTGAGAATAATGACCGCAAGGAACCCTATCGCGGCCAGCAAAGCAATGAGACCCATAACGCTCAGGCCGGCGCGCAATTTGCTGGGCCATAAGATCCCCAAAACGGCGAGGCCAAGCATAAGGAGCACGAAAATGCGCATGATGAGTTTGCTGGTTAGCAGGCTGTTGAAAATGCGGCCGCCTTTGGCGTTACTCTGCTTTGATCCGCATTTTTGCGGGTTTTATGCGGCCAATTATGCTCGAGAAGCTCGGCGCTCAGCGCCTTTACCCTCTGGGCTCACGCCGCCGCGAGCAGCTTCGGCAGCCGGATCAGATTATAGGCGGCGCTGCGAAGGTGAAAGCGAAGCCCACCCTGTCGCAGCCCCGGAACTTCGTCTTCTCCTGCCCGGCGACGGTCTTGATCCTGCCGAACCCCTCCTCGATCCGCTTGCGGATGCGCTGGCTGAGCCTGTAGCCCTCGTGCCGCGCCGTGCGTCCATCGATCGCCGGCGGTCGGCCGCTCACGTTCTGCGCCACATGCAGCGTCACTCGCATCGAGCGTAACTCGTTGACGAAAAGCGCATTGCGGTTCTCCATCAGCGCATGGCCGGTAAAACACAGCTTCGCTTCCTTGCCCGCGCCTTTCGGCACAAAGCTCTTCATCGACGCCCAGGCTTCGATCAGCGTGCCATCGCCCGAGGAATGATCGTTGCTCAGAAGCTGCTTCACGCGCGGCTGCGCCAGCACGGCGGAAAGAAACTTCGCCGCGACGTCGCCATCGAGCAGACGGTCGCGGTTCTTCGAGAAGACCGAATGATCCCACACAGGATCCTCGACCCCGAGCCCCGCGAACCAGCGAAACAAAAGGTCGAATTCCAGCCGCTCCATGAGCTGGCGCTCGGAGCGGATCGAGTAGAAGGCTTGCAGCAGCATGGCGCGCAGCAACTTCTCCGGCGGGATCGAGGGCCGGCCCATCGAAGCGTAGAGCGCCGAAAATTCCCCGGCCAAAGCCGAGAGCGCCGCGTTCGCCGGTTCGCGGATTACCCGGAGAAGATGCATCTTCGGAACGCGCGCTTCAAGGCCGACATAGCTGAACAGAACACCAGACCGCGCGTCCTCACCCTGCATCCCAAGCCTTCCCTGCCCGGAACCAATGGAATCCCATCAGTGCCAATCAGACGGGGAGTTTTTCAACAGCCTGTTAGCGCATTCATCGACGAGCTAAAAAAGAAACTAAGGGAGCTAGGAAAACATAAAAATGACCTGGCCGATCAAATCAACAAGCTCGGCAAGGAGCAACAGATCGCCGGCCAGCCCCTTCCCACTAACATCATTCCTAATCCGCATATTCCGATTCCTGGCGGCTCGGGGGCCAAAGGCGGCGTGCCCCCGAACATGCCATTCTTCCAGCCGCGATAGGATAAGGCCATCTCCCGGAGAAGAGGTTTATGCCCTGGGGTGCCGCGGAAGGGATTCGGCGCCCGCGGGTTGCGGAATAAATCCGGCGCAGGTCAAAGAGGGGCAGGCTTTTTCAAAGGCCGGTGGCGCCCGGCACGCTGGGGCTCTATATTCTATTTAACGTCGCAAAGCAGACCGGTTTTTTCAGACGGCGGATCATGGCAAAGAGCAAGCCTCTTGAGGGAGGCGCTGGCGTGAGCGGCCATGTGGACAGCCTGCTCGCCTGGCGCGCGGGGGGGCGGCTCCTCATCGGGCGCGAGCGCATCGCCTTGCTGGAAGCCGTGATGGAGCACAAGAGCATCACAAAGGCCGCCGAGGTCGCTGGCTTCAGCTACAAGACGGCCTGGGATGCGGTCAACGCCGTCAACAATCTCCTGTCGCGGCCAGCCTTTATCACGCGCACGGGCGGCTCGCACGGCGGCGGCGCCGAAATAACTGAGGAAGGCCGCCGCCTGATCCAGACCTTCCGCCGGCTGGAAGAGAAGCTTGGGCGGATCTCTTCGGCCATCGCGGAGGAGGGCCTGGAACATGAACGGGATCTCCTCTTTTGGGGCCTAGGCGTCAAGCTTAGCGTCCGCAACGCGCTCTTTTGCGAGGTCGCCGAAATCATACCCTCGGCGGTCAATGTTGAAGTCAAGCTCAGAGTGACGCCAAGCCATGTGATTACTGCGGCCATCACCAATGCCAGCGTGAAGGAGCTTGCCCTCGCGCCAGGGCGGTGCTGCGTCGCTATGGTCAATGCGTCCTCTGTCATGCTCGCGCCTTCGGGCATGCCGTTGCGAATCTCTGCGCGCAACAAGATCGAGGGAACCGTCATTGAGCGCACCGATGGTTCAGCGGACAGCGAGGTGACAGTTGATATCGGCGGCGGCAAGACAGTCACGGCAGTTGTCACCCGCGCTGGCGCGGATGATGCTGGTGCGGCTCCCGGCGCGAAAATTCTCGCAATTTTTAAAACCTCCCATGTCATTCTTGCCGCCGACTGAGAACGGCGAGAAGTAAGGTCTTTCATCTTGCTGCTGCCCTAAGCGCCTAGGGGCTAAGCGCAGTCTCTTCGAGCAGCAATGTCCGGATGTCGCCAAGAACCAGCACAGGGTCGAGCGTCTGGCTCGAATAGATCTCGCGCACCCAGCCCTCCTTGTCGATGAGGAAAACTTTGAGCATGTGGTTGAGCACCACGCCGTCCTCTCCGGGACGGGCCGAGACTTCCTCCCCCATGCCGCGCAAGAGAGGCTTGAGAAAGAATCCGGAATAGGTGGTGAGGAAATGCCAGGGCACGGCGCGGCCCCCGGCCTCATATCTTTGGGCAAAGCCCTTCATGGCATCGGGCGAATCATGCGCCGGGTCGAGACTCATGAAGACAAGGCGGATGCGCCCGTGCAGCTTTGCGTCGGCCATGATTTCTGCACGCACCTTTTCAAAGGCGTCCCAGGCGAGCGGACAGCCCTCAGGATCGGCGCAGTAGGAATAAAAGAAGCCGAAGAGCGTGATCTTGCCGCCAATGTAATGGGAGAGCAGCCTCGGAATCAGCGAGCCTTCAAGCACAATAGCTTGAGGGACGCGCTGAATGCGGTCAAGCCGGTAGGTCCCCGGCGCAGGCGGCAGTCCCGCAGGCTCCCCTGCGAAAAGCGGAAGGGCAGCCGTGAGAAGCCCCACGGCTGCTGCGAGCATGATTGAAAGGCGCACCCGCGCGCAGGCTGCGCCTGCCCCACAGCACTTCACCGCAGTGCCGCGTGCACCGGGGTCTCAAGCGAGGCCTTGCTGAGAGGCCCGGAAAATTTCATGTGATGCGGGCGGCCGAGCTTCTGCCCGAAGAAATCGACCTCGAATTTAAGCTTCAGCTCCTTGCCGTCCCAATCGTAAGCGCGCAAAACCTGTTCATTATCCTCGCCTGTCTTGTCCCAGTTCGCGAGCAGTGACGAGGTGATATAGACGCGTTTTCCGTCCCAGCTTTGGGAGATCATGTTGACCTGCTTGCCTGTCACTTTCTCATAGATCTGAACAGGCTTTGCAGGATCGGAAATATCGAAAAGGCGCGTCGTCCCGTCCATGAAAGTGTTTACCCAGAGCCTCTTGGCATCCGCCGAGATCGAAATATCGACAGGAAGCGGAATTTTTGCCGGATCGCCGATGGTGGCAACTTCCTTCGCCTGCCACTCGTTATTGACCCCCCGGCTGACGAGCCAGAGCTTTGATGTCAGGGCCGAAGCGGTGACCGCCCAATCGTCGCCCTCGTTCAACGACCAGCGGATTTCGAGCGGCGCGCCGGGAACGGCAAAGATCTTCTCCGGCTTCATGGATTTCAGATTCCACAGCACCATCGTGTTGCCAAAGCGCTTCATCGCCTCGGGGTCGCTCACGACCGAGCCAAGCGGCCTCATGTAATTGTTCAAACCCGTGAAGCTCGATGTGAGAAAAACATTCTTCTTTGGGTTAATGGCAATGTCGTATCCATAGCCATCGCCGCCATCCCCTAAAGGGATTGGATGCGAAGACAAAAACACGCCATCGTTGCTGTAGACCGCAAGACCCGTAACGCCATCATGCGTCTTAGTGTTCGAAAGCGCCCCGATCAGCATGCGGCCCGGGAGGGCGTAGAAAGTGTGCGGCCCAGCGTAGCCAGTTTTCTCCTCGAAATCCGTGATCGTCTTGACGAGTACAGGCTTTGCGGGATTGCTGCCAATGTCGAACACGAAAATCCGGCTGTCGCTGAGCCGCCCTGCCCAAAGATACTTGCGGTCATCGGTAAATCCCATGTGATGGGCTTCCCCCCGCCCGCCGGCCGAGACGCTGCTGAGGATCTGGCCATAGGTCTTGGATTTCGGATCAACGTCAATCGTCACGAGCTTATCGGATTCGTCACCCACTCCTTGCTCGCCGAGCGTCCAGACATGAAGATAGGCTTCCTGCCCTTTGACTAAGGAAGCCGTATAGGGCGAGAGGCATGTCTCGTCGGCCCAGGCGGCAAGCCCAAAGGATCCGCCCGCCGCGGAGGTCAGCAACGCCACCGCAAGAAACCGGCTATATCTCTTCATCTTTCCCTCCGGAGTTTGAGCATTTTGGCTTTTGGCCCGGGCCGCACCTTTTGCCCGGGGGGGGGGCTTTCATATGTTTTTGCTCCCTAGCGCGAACTTGCCTCCCGGCAGCTTATTTCCGCTTCTGAAAGCCCGGCCGCGCCAAGCGCATTATTTTATATAGCACGCAGTATTAGCCCGTCCTGCCTGCTGAGCGATCTGCCCAGATGCACGAGGGGCAAGGCGAGGGCGCAGCCTCAAACGCGCGGGAGAGAGCAAACCCCGCGCCAAGGCTGCTGCGCCTGCGCTTTTCGCATTAAGCAAATTTTCCGCTTCCCCCTCACTTGGGCCTCCGCTGGAGGCCAGGCCGGTTGCGCGAAATTTCGCTTCAATTGTCCTAGAATTGCAATATGCCGCAAACGAATCAAAGGCATTGCCATCGGGGGTCTGCGTGGTTGTTTTTGAAAACGTTGGCTTGCGCTACGGAATGGGAGCTGAGATTCTGCGCGACATCAGCTTTTCCATCGCGCCGCAATCTTTCCAGTTTCTGACTGGGCCTTCGGGTGCTGGCAAGACGACGCTTTTGCGTCTCATCCTCTTGTCCTTGCGGCCTACGCGCGGCGCAATCCATCTTTTCGGAGCCGACGCCTCATCCCTTGACAAGGCGGCGATCACGGGCCTCAGGCGGCGCATTGGCGTAGTCTTCCAGGATTTCCGCCTTCTCGACCATTTGACGGCTTACGAAAACGTTGCGCTGCCTTTGCGCGTGCGGGGGAAGGAGGAGGCGAGCTATCGCGCCGAGGTGATGGAGCTCTTGCAATGGGTCGGGCTCGGGGAGCGTATGCATCTTCTGCCGCCCGTGCTTTCTGGCGGCGAAAAGCAGCGCGCGGCCATTGCCCGGGCACTGATCGTCCGGCCCGAGCTGCTTCTTGCCGATGAGCCAACCGGCAATGTCGATCCCAATCTGGCCCGCAGGCTCTTGAGGCTTTTCACGGAACTGCACAAATCTGGGACGGCCGTCGTGATTGCGACACATGACCTTGCGCTGATGGACCAGTTCGACAGCGCCCGCAGGCTCGTCCTTGGCGATGGCCGTTTGCACATCTACGATTAAAGAACGCTGCTGGGACAAGGTGTCCCGGCGCGCGGCGGGATGGGACAGGCGGGATGAACCTGCGCAGCACCTTGATTTCCGGCTTCAGAAAACGCGCGAGAGGCGAAGTGGCCCTTGTGCCCAAATCGACGATTTCTGGCCACGCCCTTGCAACGGTCGTCGCGATTATGACCTTTCTCGCCTCGCTCGCTGCAGGCGCGGCCATTCTTATCAGCGATGCCTCGCGCGGCTGGCAGGATACGGTTGCCCGCGAGATGACGATTCAAATCCGCCCGGCGCCCGGAAGGGACCTTGATGCAGATGCGGCAAAAGCCGCCAGCCTTGCGCAGAGCATGCCAGGGATCGCCGCTGTCCGGCCCTACACCAAGGCGCAATCCGAGGAGCTTCTGCAGCCCTGGCTCGGAACGGGCCTTGATCTAACTGAATTGCCTGTCCCGCGCCTCATCGTGGTTGTTCTCAATCCTGATGAGAGGCTTGATATCAGCGTTCTACGCAAGAGGCTTGCCGAAATGGTTCCGGGGTCGAGCGTCGATGACCACCGTTTGTGGCTTGCGCGTCTTGCGATTATGGCGAAAAGCGTCGTTGCCGTCGCGGGCGCGATTTTCATTCTTGTGCTCGCCGCCATGATCCTCGCCGTTTCCTTTGCAACCCAGGGGGCGATGGCGGGCAACCGAGAGATCATCGAGGTTTTGCATTTCGTCGGCGCCGCTGATAGCTATATTTCGCGCCAGTTCCAACGGCATTTCTTCCGCCTTGGCCTCAGAGGCGGCGCGATCGGCGGAGGGCTTGCCATCCTCGCCTTCATAGCGGCGGAACTTCTGGCCTCCTGGCTGAGGGCCACTCCAGGCGGCGATCAGCTCGAAGCCATGTTCGGAGGCTTCTCGCTCGGCTGGAATGTCTATGCCGTCATCGCATTTCTCGCGGCGGGGATTGCCATGGTCACGGGCCTTGTTTCCCGTATCATCGTCTACCGCCATTTGCGGGAGTTGAGCTGAGCGCTCTTGCTTCTAGAAGTCTAGGATCTCGCAGCGCGTCAGCCGCCTTTGCGCTCGAGCCGCGCGATGAGGCTTGACGTATCCCACCGGCCGCCGCCCATTTTTTGCACCTCGGCATAGAATTGATCGACGAGCGCGGCGACTGGCAGAATGGCGCCATTGCGCCGGCCCTCTTCGAGGCAGAGCGCGAGATCCTTGCGCATCCAGTCAACCGCGAAGCCAAATCCGAATTCGCCTACAGCCATGGTCTTGTGGCGATTGTCCATCTGCCAGGACTGCGCCGCGCCTTTGCTGATGATCTCGACCACGGCGATGGGATCGAGCCCCGCCCGCTTGGCGAAATGAAGCCCCTCGGCCAGCGACTGGATGAGGCCCGCAATGCAGATTTGATTGACCATCTTGGTGAGCTGGCCCGATCCCGCAGGCCCCATGCGGCGGCAGGCCCGCGCGTATGAGAAGATCACGGCCTCGGAGCGCTTGTAATCGTCCTCGTCACCCCCGCACATGACGCTGAGGATGCCCTTCTCTGCGCCCGCCTGCCCTCCCGAGACTGGCGCGTCGATGAAGCCAGCCCCGCGCGCCTTCGCTTCAGCATGAAGCTCCCGCGCCACTTGGGCCGAGGCGGTCGTGTGGTCGATGAAGACCGCCTGTTTTTCAAGGGTCCTGAAAGCGCCCTGCGGGCCTAAAGTCACCGAGCGCAGATCGCCGTCGTTTCCGACGCAGGCAATGACAAACTCCTGCTGCTTCGCAGCCTCCGCGGGCGTGGGCGCGCTCTTCCCGCCGAACTCTGCAACCCATTTCCCGGCCCGCTCCGCGGTGCGGTTATAGACCGTAACCTCATGGCCCTTTTTCTTGAGGTGTCCTGCCATGGGATAGCCCATGACGCCAAGGCCGATAAACGCCACTCTTGCCATGCCATTCTCCAGGCCCCGCAGTCACACAAAAAGCGCTTCGAGCTTCTATTCGAGCCTCTAATTGACCAGGAAACCGAAATATTTCGCGCTGAGCCGGGTGAAGGTGCCATCGGCCATGCAAGCGTCGAGCGCCTTGTCAAACATAGCCTTCAAGGCTTTGTCCTCCTTGCGCAGCCCGATCCCGATCCCCTCGCCGGAATAGGAGGGATCATGCGGCACATCGGCCACGATCGCGCAGCATTGGGCTTCCTTGCGTTTTTTCATGTAGGCGGCAATCACATCCTTAGCGGCAAGAACCACATCGGCGCGCCCTTCGGCAAGGTCGAGGACCGCTTCCTCGAGACTGGCATAGGGGCGGATCTGCGATTGCGTGTAGAGATCTTGGGCATAGGCCTCCTGGGGCCCTCCGGCTTCGACCCCAACCGTTTTCCCGGCAAGCCCCGAGGGGCTCGTATCGGGCGCCGGCTCGCCCTTCAAGGCCAGGAAGGCCCAGGGCATGCGGACATAGGGCTTGCTGAAGGCAATCGTCTGGCTCGCCTCGGGGGTGATCTCCATCGCCGCCATGATGGCATCGTAACGGTGCGCAAGAAGGCCGGGAATGAGCCCGTCCCAATCCTGAGTCACAAAGGTGCAAGAGACCTTCATCCGGGCGCATAAATCTTGCGCGAGGTCGATCTCAAAGCCCGCGGGCTTGTCATTCTCGAGATAGTTGAAAGGGGGCCGGGCGCCTTCGGTCGCAACTGTGATGTTTTGCACGCTTGCTGAGGATGAGGGGAAAGCAAGACCAAGAAGCATGGCCGCGGTGAGGCAAGGGGCGAGGAAGCCTTGCAGCCATGCGCGGCGGTCACGAATGAACAGCAAAAATTCCTCCTTGCGGCCCTGGATTTGCAGGGGCTTCCTTCAGCATGGCCATTGGGGCGCTTATATATGATCGAAGCGGGCCTTTGCGCCAGCCCATGCCGCGCTGTCTGGACGAAGGGCAGGCAGGGCCAAAAACCACCCATTGGACTCAGGGAGCGGACGGAGATGGTGAGTGAGCAGGAAGTTTTCGCTGCGCTGAAGTCAGTGCCCGGCCCCGATGGGCGCACGCCCCTGCCCGAGTCTGGCGCGCTCCAGGGGCTCTCGGTCAAGGATGGAAAAGTCTATCTCACGCTTGAGGCCGGCCGTGGCCAATCTTCGGAGTTTGAACCGGTTCGCGCTGCCGCTGAGGCTGCCGTCAAAAAAGTGCCTGGCGTCACAAACGCTTATATCATCGTGACCGCCGAGAGGCCCGCGCCGCCACCGCCGAAAGCCGCGCCTCCGCGCGGCTTGGCGATCCCGGGCATTTCCAGAATCGTGGCAGTCGCCTCTGGCAAGGGAGGCGTCGGCAAATCCACCTGCTGCGTCAATCTCGCGCTCGGCCTTGCCGCGCTGGGCTGGCGCGTCGGCGTGCTCGACGCCGATGTCTATGGGCCATCGCTCCCGCGCCTTCTGGGGCTCAAGGCGAAACCCGGGACGGAAGGGCGCGCGCTCAAGCCGCTCTCCGCCTATGGCATCAAGGCCATGTCGATCGGCTTCCTGGTCGGCGAGGAGGACGCGATGATCTGGCGCGGCCCGATGGTCATGTCGGCGATCCAGCAATTGCTGCGAGACGTAATATGGGGCGAGCTTGATTGTCTGCTTGTTGACATGCCGCCGGGCACGGGTGATGCACAGCTTACGCTCGCTCAGAACGTGCCTCTTTCAGGCGCGGTTATCGTCTCGACGCCGCAGGATCTTGCGCTCATCGACGCGCGCCGCGGCATTGCGATGTTCAATAAGGTTGCTGTGCCCGTCCTCGGCATCATCGAAAATATGAGCTATTTCATTTGCCCGCATTGCGGCGGCCGCTCCGATATCTTCGCCCATGGCGGCGCACGGGCTGAGGCGGAGAAATACGGCGTGCCTTTCCTGGGCGAGGTGCCGCTCGATATGATGATCCGCGAGCATTCGGATGCGGGCCGCCCAGTGACCGCAGTTGATCCCGAAGGGGAGCACGCCAAAATCTATCGTGCTATCGCCGCGAAGGTGAAGGAGAGGCTTGAGGCGGGCGCTGCGCGCGCCATGCCGAAGATCACGGTCGAATGAGGCTTTGCGCCAATCTCACCAAATTTTTCGAGACCTGGGCGCAGACGGACTCCTGCGGTGCTTGACCAAGGCGGCGTCCTTATCGCTTTTCCTCGCCGAGCCGATGACGGGCGCATCGATAAGCGGGCCCTTGCGCGCCAGCCCCCTTGGATTCAAGTTCAGGAGCGGCGGCCTCGAAGAGACTGCGGGCGAACTCCTGCGCGGTTAGCTAAGCTGGCGTCCAGGGCGCGCGCAAGCAGTGCATTCGGGTGTTTTTGCCGCGGCCAAATCCACAGACGCGCCGGGTGCTCGCCCGGTCTGCGAGCGTCCCGGCACACTACATACCGGTAAGATCGTGCCAAGCAGTAAGCAAGAGCGCCTCGAACATCGCAAGCTTCTGCGGCCATGATAAGAATTTCATCTTTCTCAGGGCTCACCCTCACTCCCGGCCAAAGTAATCCTCGATAATCGCTCCATAGACCGCGGTCAAAGCCTCAAGCTCAGCAATCATAATATGCTCATCCGCCCTATGCGCGGTGGCTCCCGTCGGGCCAAATTCCAGGACCGGGCAATAGGCGCGTATGAAGCGCGCGTCCGAAGTGCCGCCCGATGTCGAAAGCATGGGCCTTAGCCCTGTCTGCCGCTCGATCGCATTTGTCACGAGCTCCGTGAAGGCGGAGGGCTTCGTCAGAAACGCAGGCGCGTTGCATGGCTCTGCTTCAAGCTTATAAGGCGCGCCGACATGATCGAGCCTCCGCTTCAATTCGGCTTCGAGCGTCTCCGGCGTCCAGAGATCGTTGAACCGGACATTGAGCCGCGCCCGGACAGCGCCCGGAATGACATTGAACGCCGGGTTGCCGGTATCAACGGAAACGATTTCGAGGTTCGAGGGGCCGAAATGCGCGGTGCCCTGATCAAGCGGCGCGCCGGTCAAGGCGCCCAGCAGGCGCAGAAGCTTGGGAATGGGGTTATCCGCCCGCTCGGGATAGGCGGCATGGCCCTGGCGGCCAGCGACAGTGAGCGTCGCATTGAGCGAGCCGCGCCGCCCGGTCTTGACCGTGTCGCCAAGCACTTCCGCGCTCGTTGGCTCTCCAACGATGCAATGATCGAAACGCTCACCCTTTTCATAGGCCCAGCGCAGAAGCTTCTCCGTGCCGTTGACGGCGGGGCCTTCCTCATCGCCTGTGATAAGGAGGCCGATCGAGCCCTTGAAGGATTTATGCCGCGCGGCATAGGCGCAGGCGGCAGCGGCAAATGCCGCCACACCCCCTTTCATATCGGCCGCGCCCCGGCCCCAAATGGCGCCATCGGCGAGCTCAGCCGCGAATGGATCGAAGCGCCATTGCGCAGGATCGCCCGGCGGCACGACATCGGTATGGCCCGCAAAAAGAAGAAAGGGCGCGCCTTTGCCTAGGCGGGCGTAAAGATTTTCGACATCCGGAGTGCCGGGCTCCGAGAAGGTTATCCTCTCAGTGGAAAAACCTCCCTCCTTCAGCGCAGCTTCAAGCACGGCGAGGGCGCCCGCATCTTGCGGCGTCACCGAGGGGCAGCGCACCAAGGCGCGGCAGAGATCGGCGGCGTTGACAGTCACAGAAGCTGAGCGCATGAGCGTGCCATGGTTTGCGCCTTATGCCATGCAAGCCCTGGATCTGAAAGAAGATTAAGGATTCCCCGCACCCTTGCGGGGCGCATTATGCTTTAATGGCGCAGGGCCGCCTCCCGCTGCGCTGGGCCAAGACGGGATCAGCCGCTGAGAACAGCCTGGGGCTTTTGATGGAAACTCCTGCTCTTGCCTTTTCTCTCGAACCCGAGATCGAGCGGCTGCGGGACATGGCGCGCGCCTTTGCGCAAGACAAGATTGCGCCGCGGGCGGCCGAGATCGACCGCACCGACTCTTTCCCCGCGGATCTTTGGCCGCAGATGGGCGTGCTCGGCTTGCACGGGATTACTGTCGAGGAGGAGTTTGGCGGGGCGGGGCTTGGCTATCTCGCCCATTGCATCGCTATGGAGGAGATCAGCCGCGCCTCGGCCTCTGTCGGCCTCTCCTATGGCGCCCATTCGAACCTTTGCGTCAATCAGATCCGCCGCCACGGCACCGTAGAGCAAAAGCGCCGCTATTTGCCAAAACTTCTGTCAGGGGAGCATATTGGAGCGCTCGCCATGTCGGAGTCAGGCTCAGGCTCAGATGTTGTCTCGATGCGCCTGCACGCGGAGAAGAAAGGGAGCCGCTATATACTGAATGGCGCAAAGATGTGGATCACCAACGCCCTTCATGCCTCAACCCTCGTGGTCTATGCAAAAACCGATCCGCATGCGGGCTCGCGCGGCATTACGGCCTTTCTCGTCGAGAGCGGTTTCAACGGCTTCAGGCCCGGGCAGAAGCTCGACAAGCTCGGCATGCGCGGCTCGCCAACTTCAGAGCTTGTCTTCGAGGACTGCGAAGTCCCGGAGGAGAATGTGCTCGGGGCTGTTGGCGAAGGCGTCCACATTCTGATGTCTGGGCTCGACTACGAAAGGGCCGTGCTCGCCGCGGGGCCTCTCGGCATCATGCAAGCTTGTCTTGATATTTGCCTGCCTTATGTGCGCGAGCGCAAGCAGTTTGGCCGCGCCATCGGCGAATTCGAGCTTGTGCAGGCAAAGCTCGCTGATATGTACACGCGGCTCTGCGCCTGCCGGTCCTATGTCTATGCTGTAGCGCAGGCTTGCGACCGGGGCGCTTCGAGCCGCAAGGACCCGGCGGGCGCTATTCTTTTTGCGGCGGAGAGCGCGACGCAATGCGC
>DASRYK010000092.1:0-4030 GCA_035687205.1 Methylocella sp.
CTTGCGAAAATTCAGCGGTCAAGGCTCTATGAGCAAAATTATAGCGGCTATGGAGCGGGACAGGTGAATCATCGCACAGAATTGCACGGGCCCCATTGTGGTGCTGCCCAGCGGGACCGGGCCGGCAAGGCCTTTGTGAGGCTCATCGCCGGGGCAGTGTTCGCGGCGGCCGGCACCGCAGCCAGCGCTTCGGATCTTCCATCCCGCACCGAGACTCCCGTTTTTACCCCGCCGCCCCCTGAATTCAGCTGGACGGGATTTTATGCGGGCGTCAATGTCGGCGGTGGAGTTGATCATTTCGGTTTCAAATATTTCATGGTTGAGCCGCGGCCAAACGGCCTCATCCGCAGCACAAACGGCATCACGGCGTCGGGACCGGTTGGCGGCATTCAGGCCGGGTTCAACTATGAGCTGCCCTTCTTCCATATCGTGGCGGGGCTTGAGTTCGACATCAACGCGTCGGGAATAGGGGGCCAGACAACCGTTTCTGGCATGTTCCCCAACGGAGCTCCTGTGACGGCCACCTTCGGGTCCAAATATGAAAGCTTCGGCACAGGCCGTCTGCGCCTAGGCTATGCCTGGGGCCGCTTTCTTCCCTATCTGACCGCAGGCTTCTCTTTCGGCGTCATTGAGACCTATTACAGCTTCTTCACGCCAGGCTTTTCGAGCGCGCTGGCAAGCACTTCTGTGCGCTCAGGCGTATTCCCGCATGTGGGCGCTTTGGGCATAGGCCTCGAATATGCTGTCACGCCGAACGTCACGATGAAGGCAGAGTATTTATACAACTTCATCAATGCCCGCCCTGTGACCATCAGCCCGGGCGACGGCACGACGATCTCCTTTGGCACCCGGACGATGTATCATATCGCCCGGATCGGCCTGAACTATAAATTCGACTGGCTGTCTCCGCCGGCAGCCGTAAAAGACTGATGGTCCGCGAAGCGTGCAGCTCGTTCACGCGGCGTTTTTGGCTCGCGCAGCAAATTGGCCATAGAAGGTTTGCTGCGCCGAAGCCATATCGGCGATGATCTGCGGCGGTTTGAACCGCTCCCCATGTTTCTGCCGCAGCCGCTCGCAAAGGGCAGCGAATTTCGCAGCGCCCATCCCATCGATATAACTCAGCGTGCCACCCGTAAAAGGCGCAAACCCAAACCCGATGATCGAGCCGACATCCGCTTCGCGCGGATCGGTCACGATGCCTTCCTCCATCGCGCGCGCGGCTTCAATGGCCTGAGCGGCAAGAAAGCGCTGCTTGAGCTCATCGATGCCGATCCCCTCAGGATCGAGCCGCGCGCGCTGGAAAGCGCTGAGGCCAGGCCACAGCGTTTTTGGGCCATGCGCAGGATAATCATAGAAGCCCTTGCCGTTCTTCCGCCCAAGGCGGCCGTGATCCTCGACCAAGGCTCTGAGCAGATTCTCCTGAGCGGGATCGGCGGCTTGCGGCCCCAGGTCTTGCTTTGCCGCTTCGATGATCTTGAGCGCAAGATCAAGCGCAACCTCGTCATTCAGCGCAAGCGGCCCCACCGGCATCCCCGCCATTTTCGCAACATTCTCGATCATTGCCGGCGGCACGCCCTCGAGCAGCATGATATGGCCTTCGCGGATGTAATTACCGACGCAGCGGTTGGCGTAGAAACCGCGCGAATCATGCACGACGATCGGGGTCTTCTTGATTGCGCGCACATAGTCTAAGGCTGTGGCGAGCGCCACGTTGCCGGTCCTTGCGCCGAGGATCACCTCGACGAGAAGCATCTTTTCGACCGGAGAAAAAAAGTGAATACCGATAAAGCGCTCGGGGTCGTCATAGGCTTGAGCAAGGGAAGTGATCGGCAATGTCGAAGTGTTGGAAGCAAAGATGGTGCCGGGAGCAAGCGCTCTCCGGGCCTTTGCAATGGCTGCGGCTTTGACTGCGCGATCCTCGAAGACTGCTTCGATCACGAGATTTGAGCCAGCGAGCGCGGCATAGTCCGCCGCTGGCCTTATTCGCGCAAGCAAAGCCTCTTTGTCAGACGTTTTGGCGCGGCCCTTCAGAACTTGAGCGGAAATTAGCTTGTCGCAGGTCTGCTTGCCTTTCTCAGCAAGCTCAAGATTCTGGTCTATCAGAATAACATCGATTCCTGCCGCTGCAGTCACATAGGCAATGCCCGCGCCCATGAACCCGGCGCCAAGGATCCCAACCCGCTTGATGTCCGCCTGAGGAACACTGGCGGGCCTGCGCGCGCCCTTATTAAGCTCGCCCATGGAAATGAAAAGCGTGCGGATCATGGCGGCTGCTTCGGGCGAGCGCAAGATCTTCGCAAACCATCGTGACTCGACGCGCAGTGCAAGGTCGAATGGCAATTGCAGGCCTTCAAAAACACTGTGCAAGATGGCCTTCGCAGCCGGATAATTGTCATGCGTTTCGCGCCGGTAGATCGCGTTTGCGGCAGGCCAGATCATCATGCCTTGCGGCGAGAACACCTTTCCGGAGGGAAGCCTGAAGCCCTCCTCGTCCCATGGCGCAACGGCCTTTCCGCCCGCTTCGATCCAGGCCTTGGCTTTTGCAACGGTTTCTCCCGGTGGCGCAACCTCATGCACGAGGTTCATCGCTTTCGCCGCTCGCGGCTTTATTTGCTCGCCCTTGAAGAGCAATTGCAGCGCGTCGCCCGTTGGCATCAGCCGGGCGACGCGCTGCGTGCCGCCAGCGCCCGGGAAAAGGCCGACCTTGATCTCTGGCAAGCCAACTCTTGCATGATCGCTGTCAGCGATGACCCTGTAGTGGCAGGCGAGCGCGAGCTCGAACGCTCCGCCGAGGCATGTTCCATTGATCGCGATGGCAAAAGGCTTGCCGCAGGTTTCGAGCTTGCGGTACACTTGCGAGAGCTTCCGCGCAGCTTCGAAAAAAAGGCGCGCTGCCTCTTCTTCGCCCTTCTCTTCCCGCGCCTTCTGATACTCGGCGGATGCTGCCTGGAGCATGGAAAGATCAGCGCCGCCAGAGAAACTGTCCTTCCCCGATGCGATGATGCAGCCTTTGACCGCGCTATCGGCGGCCACATGACCGATGACCTGCTCAAGCTCGGCGATCACGCGCGGCGTGATCACATTCATCGAACGGCCGGGCATGTCCCATGTGAGCAAGGCGACGCCGCCGGAATCAATCTCAAAACGGAATTCGGTGAGCTCCATTTGTGCCTCCCGCGCCATGGCGTCACACGCGCTCGATGATCGTCGCAGTGCCCATCCCCGCGCCAATGCAAAGGGTGATGAGCGCCGTCGCTTTTCCGGTGCGTTCAAGCTCATCGAGCGCTGTGCCAAGCAGCATCGCGCCCGTAGCGCCGAGCGGATGGCCCATAGCGATTGCGCCGCCATTGACATTGAGCATGCTGGCATCGAGATCGAAAGCTTGCATATAACGCAGCACGACGGAGGCAAAGGCCTCGTTGACCTCGAACAAATCGATGTCGTGAAGTGTCATTTTCGCGCGGGCCAGCACTTTCTTAGTCACATCGATGGGCCCTGTCAGCATGAGGGCGGGCTCGGAGCCGATATTCGCAAAGGCGCGGATCTTCGCGCGCGGCCGCAGAGCCATTGCCTCGCCCGCCTTGGCCGAGCCGACGAGCACGGCTGCCGCTCCATCGACAATCCCCGATGAATTGCCTGCGTGATGGACATGATTGATCCGCTCGATTTCCGGATGCGCCTCAATCGCCACTGCATCGAATCCGCCCTGCTCCCCCATGATGACAAAGGATGGCTTGAGCGCCGCAAGCGACTGCATTGTGGTCGAAGGCCGCATATGCTCGTCGCGGTCGAGCAGAGTGATCCCGTTGATATCGCGGACAGGCACGACCGAGTTCTTGAAACGGCCTTCGGCCCAGGCGGCGGCCGCGCGCTGCTGCGACATCACCGCATATTGGTCGGTGTCGTCGCGGGAGAACCCATATTTCGTCGCGATAAGATCGGCAGAAATGCCCTGCGGCATGAAGTAAGATTTAATGGCAATGGCGGGATCGGCGGGCCACGCCCCGCCCGAGGCGCCGATGCCGACGCG
>DASRYK010000093.1:0-22158 GCA_035687205.1 Methylocella sp.
GGGCCTTGCCCGGCGGAGGTCATGGAATGCCCAAGCTCAAAACCAAATCCGGCGCCAAGAAGCGCTTCAAGATCAGCGCATCCGGCCTGGTGATCTATGCGCAAAGGGGCAAACGCCATGGCATGATCAAGAGAACGAACAAGCAGATCCGGAATTTGCGCGGCACCGCCGTGCTCTTTAAGAGCGATGGCGACAATATCGTCAAATTCTTCATGCCGTACGGCTGAACGCGCCGCCCCTCGCCTCTTCAAGACTAATCCGGAGCTCTGCCATGACACGGGTCAAACGCGGCGTCACCTCGCACGCCAAGCACAAGAAAATCCTCAAAGCTGCCAAGGGCTTCTACGGCCGCCGCAAGAACACAATCCGGGCCGCCAAGGGTGCCGTGGACCGCTCGATGCAATATGCGACGCGCGACAGGCGCAACAAGAAACGGGATTTCCGCTCTCTGTGGATTCAGCGCCTCAACGCGGCGGCGCGCCAATATGGGCTCACCTATTCGCGCTTCATGGGCGGGCTCATCAAGGCAGGGATCGAAATCGACCGCAAGATCCTCGCCGATCTCGCGATCACGGAGCCGGACGCATTCCGTGCGATCGTCGAGAAGGCAAAGGGCTCGCTGCCAGCAGCCCATTGACCTGATCGCGCAGGGCATGAGCGCCGTGCGCTGGCTTGCAGGGTTGTGCCGCAGTTCAGAAGGAGCGTGAGCGGGCATGACGGTGGATTTCGATGCCATCGTCGTTGGCGCAGGCCCTTGCGGGATAGCCGCGGCGCACCTTCTGCGAAGCCATGGTCTTCGCGCGCTGATGCTCGACAAGCAGAGCTTTCCGCGGGTTAAACCCTGCGGCGGCGGGATCACCATCAAGGCGCTTGAGCGCATGCCCTGGTCCTGCGCGCCGGTGATCGAGCGGGCCGTCAATAAGCTGATCATGGGCCTTAGGACGCGAAGCTCCGAGCGGCTGGAGCACTTCGAGACCGGCGGCCACATTTGCGTTTTTGCGGTGCGCGAAGCCTTCGACCGTTTCAATTTCGAAAAGACGGCCGAAGCGGGGGTTGCTTTCGAAGTGGCTCCAGGGCCGCTCGCGATCGAGGAGCGCGAAGACTGCGTCCTTGTCGATACTGGCCGGGCAAAGCGCACGGCACGCTATCTCATCGGGGCTGATGGCGCCAACAGCGCGGTGCGGCGGCAGTTGAGCCGGGCGCCTTACTTCTACCGCGGCTTTGCGATTGAGGGCCTTATCGATTATGCGGACCTGGGCCGCGAGCCCGTGACCGAGTTCTTTTTCGGCACTGTGAAAAACGGCTATGGCTGGCTCTTTCCCAAGGGCGATCATGTGAATGCCGGGCTTTACACCTGGGATGCCCATGTGACGCTCGGCAAGGCGCAGCTTCGCGCTTATGCACAGGCGCGCGCGGGGACGGACAGAGTCCGGAATATCGTTGGCTTCCCGCTTGGCTTCGGGGGGCGGGATTACGTTCAGGAGCATGAGCGGATCATTCTCGCGGGCGATGCGGCGGGCTTTGCCGAGCCGATCCTTGGCGAAGGCATTCACAATGCGCTGAAAAGCGGCCAGGCGGCGGCCTCCGCCATCATCGCCTGCGAGAGAGGCGAGGCAGCGAGCCTCCGCGCAGCCTACCGGAAAGCGGCAGCGCCGGTGATGAAAGATTTGAGCCGCTGCGAGCGCCTGCGCCGCTTCTTTTACTCAAATCTGGAGGGCATCGGCTTTTCGACGCTCGCTTCGCCGGTGAGCAAAGCGGCGCTCACCCGCGGTTTCGCGGCGGGGATGACGACGCGCGAGATCACCAATGCGTTCTTTCTCTCGCCGTTTTTCCGGGCGGCCATGCCCCTTGGCTTACGGGAGTTTCTTGCGATGAGGACAGCTGCGGCTGGCCCGGGGCGCCTTGCCCTTTAGGCCCGGCCGTTAGCTTTTTGGGTTCATAAGGAGCAAGGGTCTGTTATCCGCGTGGACGCCGCAAGGGCGGGAAGGAAATTTCACGGGCCATGAAAACCGCAGCCGTCATCCGCCATGTCCATTTCGAGGATCTCGGCACCTTCGCGGAGCCTCTGGTTGAGGCTGGCTATCATTACCAATATTACGACATAGGCCGGGACAGGCTTCCCGATGCCCTTGCGCCTGATCTCCTCATCGTGCTTGGCGCGCCGGTTGGCGTTTACGAGGATGACAAATATCCGTTTCTGTGCGGCGAGCTTGATCTGCTCAAAGCGCGCTTGGCCAATGGAGCGCCCACCTTCGGCATCTGCCTTGGCGCTCAGCTCATCGCCGGCGCGCTTGGTGCCAAGGTTTTTCCTTCCGGCCTAAAAGAGATCGGCTGGGGGCCCGTCGATCTGACGCAAGCCGCGGCTTCCACGCCGCTCGGGCATTTGGCGCAAACCCCCGTGCTGCATTGGCATGGCGACACCTTCGATCTGCCGCCGGGCGCGGTTCATCTTGCCTCCACGGCGAAATGCCGTAACCAAGCCTTTGGCATCGGCACCAATATCCTTGGCGTGCAGTTTCATCCCGAGGTTGACCCAGCCGCCGGGATCGAGCCTTGGCTTATTGGCCATGCGGCGGAGATTGGCGCGGCGGGGATCGGCCCGCGCGCGCTCCGCGAGGGCGCAGCAAAGGCCGCAGGCGCCGCGCTGCCAGTAAAGGCGCGGCGCATGTTTGCCGAATGGCTCGGCGCGCTGGGCTCCTGAGCGCAAAAGCAGCTTTTCAGGACCCGGCGGCGTCAGGCCGGGTTTGCCCGGGAGGGGGATCGGTTTATAGTGATGGCCAAACAGCAGTAGCGGGAGCATTGCGCCATTGGCTCAACCGGGAAAAATCAACTGGCTTCATGTTTCGACCCTTGCCGCGGTTGCCATTTTGGTTGGCACCGAGATGGTCGGAGCGTCCTGGGCGGCGGGCTGGGCGATCGGCGGCCTTTTGCAGCTTGATCCGCTCGTGAGCCGCATCATTGAAGGCATATTTGGCCTCAGCGGCTTCGTGCTGCTTTACTATTTCATGCGCACGGCGGTCCGCAACGAGCCCATCCGCTGAGCGAGGCCTCGCTTAGCGCCGCACAGGAAAAAGAGAAGCCTCTTCTCCAAAGCGGGCCTTTTGGTTTCTTCAGCGCTTCGTGACTCAGTAGAGCCCGCCGGTTCCCGTGCCGACGAGCCGGTCGGCATCGTGATTGACGGTTTGCGCGCGGGGCGTTGCATCGCCCACAGCGTAGGAATCGGGCGGGGCGGTGCCAGGCTTGAAGGCTTCTTGGATCGCGCCCTGCGAGCTTGCGCTTGTGCGCATGCCAGTTTTCGCATTGACCCAGATAAGCTTAATGCCCGGCGGCGCGCGGAAGGGGATGTCGGGCTTGCCATCGAGCGCCATCTTCATGAAGTCGCGGAAAATCGGCGCCGTGTAATGGGCGGCCTGCGCCGAATCGCCAAGCGAGCGCGGCTGATCGTAGCCCATGAAGACCCCGACCGCGAGATCGGGCGAAAAGCCGATGAACCAGAGATCCTTTGCTTCATTGGTCGTGCCGGTCTTTCCCGCAAGATGCTTGCCGACCGCTTTAATGGATTGCCCGGTTCCGCGCTGGATCACCCCTTCCATGATGGAAGTGATCTGATAGGCCGTGAGGGGATCGAGAACCTGCTCGCGCTTGTCGATGAGCCGCGGCTCGGGCTGATTCTTCCATTCCGGCGTATCGCAGCCTTCACAGATGCGCTCGTCATGCCGGTAGATCGTGTGGCCCCAGCGGTCCTGGATACGGTCGATCAAAGTTTCTTTGATCCGCCTCCCGCCATTGGCGAGCATGGAATAGGCCGTGGTCAAGCGCATCAATGTCGTCTCGCCCGCCCCCAGCGACATTGCCAGATAAGGCGGCAGATCGTCATAGATACGGAAGCGCTTGGCATATTCGGCGATAAGCGGCATGCCGATGTCGCGGGCAAGCCGCACAGTCATCTGATTGATTGAGTGCTCGACGCCATAGCGCAAAGTGTGCGGGCCGCTCGATTTGCCTTCGAAATTCTCTGGCCGCCACACGCCAAGGCCAGGCCCCATGTCGATCTCGATTGGGGCGTCGAGGACGATCGAGGACGGCGTATAGCCATTGTCGAGCGCTGTCGCATAAACGAAGGGCTTGAAGGAGGAGCCAGGCTGGCGCATGGCCTGCGTTGCGCGGTTGAACTCGGACTGGTCGAAGGAGAAGCCGCCGACCATCGCGAGCACGCGCCCGGTGTAGGGGTCCATTACCACGATGGCGCCGCTCACCTCCGGGATTTGCCGGAGCCTGTATTGGCGCGGCTTGCCCTCTAGGGGCTCGACATAGATTACATCGCCCGGCGTAAGCGAAGCACGCGAGCCCAGGCCGCGTGTCCAGCGCAAGCCGGTGCTGGTCAGCGTTCCTGTTTCGCGCTCGCGCACCACCTCGCCTGATTTTTCCTTTGGCGGCTGAAGGCCGATGCGGGCGGTGCTGTCGCCAACTTCGAGAACCACGGCGAGCCGCCAGGGTGCGACGTCGCCGAGAGCAGGAATTTCCGCAAGGGGAATGCCCCAGTCCTGGCTCATGTCGATGTGGCGCATAGGCCCGCGGAAGCCATGCGCCTCGTCATAGCGGACGAGGCCATCGACCAAGGCGCGCCGCGCCAAGAGCTGCATCTTGGGGTCAAGCGTGCTGCGCACCGAGAGACCGCCTTCGTAGAGCTTCTTTTCGCCATAGCGCTCGCTGACCGCGCGGCGGATTTCCTCGGCGAAATAGCCCGCCGCGAAGGAGTTCGGCGAGAGAACCCTTGGATTGACGCCGAGCGGCTCGGACTTGGCTTTCTCCCCGGCGGCGCGCGGGATATAGCCATTCTCGACCATCCGGTCGATCACCCAGTTGCGCCGCTCGATCGCCCGCTCGCGCTTTTGGAAGGGATGATAGTTGTTGGGCGCTTTCGGCAATGCGGCAAGATAGGCCGCCTCGGAAACGGTCAGCTCATGCACCGACTTGCCGAAATAGTTGAGCGCAGCGGCCGCCACCCCATAATTGCCAAGGCCGAGATAGATCTCGTTGAGGTAAAGCTCGAGAATTTTTTCCTTGGTATAGGCGCCCTCGATGCGGAAGGACAAGAGGACCTCGCGGAATTTGCGCTCAAAAGAGCGCTCATTCGTCAGGAGGAAATTCTTGGCGACCTGCTGCGTGATCGTCGATGCGCCCTGAACGTGTTTGTCGCCTTGGACGAACACCAGGAAGGCGCGCAGAATTCCTTCCGGATCAATGCCATAGTGCGAATAAAAGTTCTTGTCCTCAGCGGAAATGAAAGCGTTCTTGACGAGGGGCGGAATGGCCGAGATAGGCAAATAAAGGCGCCGCTCGCGGGCGTATTCGGCAATCAGCGAGCCGTCGCTGGCATGAACCCTCGTCATGACCGGCGGCTCATAGTCCTTGAGAGCAGTGTAGTCCGGCAGGTCCTGCTGGTATTTCCAGACCAGAAATCCCATCGCGCAAGCCCCGGCCACGAAGACGATCGCGCCGGTTGCGAAAACGAAACCAAAAAAACGAATAATTTGCCTCATATCGCCGGGCCTTTTGAAATGCTGGGCTCGCGCCGGTAGAAATAATGCCGCCTTAATCCAAGCGGAATGATGGCATGGAAAAAGGCCTCCTTCGCGCCGGCGCCTGCCGTTTCCTGCCGTTTGCTGACAGAAACGGGCGAGGAATGCGCCGGCCGTTTCCGTCTATGATGGCTTCCCGTGCGGCCGATTTGTGTTCAAAATTTGCCTGCGCGGCTGCGTCATAAGCCGTGAAGGGTGAAAGGCCCCGGATGAACAAAAGGCGCTGGCTTTTCTGGGCAAGCCTGGCTGCCGGTGGCGGCTCGATGGCCGTTTACGGCGCCTCCGCTGGGATTTTCCCGACCGGGGAGGGATCAGGATCGGCGCTCGTCACCGTTCTGCCGCCTTCCCGCGCGGCAAAATAGGCTCCGACCGCCTCGGCGACTTGGCTTGATGCCGTTTCCCGCCATTCCGGCGATGTGAGCGCTGCGCTATCCTTGGCATTTGTCAAATAGCCGAGCTCCAGCAGCACGGAGGGAACGTCGGGCGCTGTCAAAACGCGGAAGCCTGCCGACCGGCGGGGGTTCTTGTTGAGATGCCCGCCCAAGCGCCAATAGTTGACGAGGGTGCGCGCAAAAAGATGGCTGAAGGCGCGGGTTTCCCGCCGGGTCAGATCGAACAATATGCCGGAAACTTCTCCGCTGTCGCCGCTCTTATCGAGCCCCGCGGCGAGATCTGCCTGATTTTCTTTCTCAGCCAGGCGCGCGGCCTCGGCATCGGAGGCGCGGCTCGAAAGCGTATAGACCGTTGCGCCGGAGACGCCAGCCGACTCGGACAGAGTGTCTGCATGGATCGAGACAAGAAGCGCCGCCTGATTGTCGCGGGCCATCTGCACGCGGTCGGAGAGTGAGACAAAGCGGTCGTCAGAGCGGGTCATGACAATCTTGTAACGGCCTTGGGCCTCGAGCCTGGCTGCTAGCGTCTTGGCAAATTCGAGGACAATCTCCTTCTCGACGAGCCCTTTGACCACGGCCCCTCTGTCGATCCCCCCATGACCCGGATCGAGCAAAATAACTGGCTTGACCGGAACAGGCTGAGGGGGTGGGGCCGTTTTAACCTGCGCATGCGCGGCAAGCTCCCTGCGCGAGGCTTGAACGGCGGCGCTGAAAGAATCGGGGTCCGTCCTTGCGAGCTCGATCACAAGGGCCCTGCGGCCGTCCGGGACTTGCGCCTCGCAATCAACACGCATGATTTTCGCAGGTGCCGAGAGGTCGATCACAATGCGGGATTTTCCGGGCTCGATTTGGCCAAAGCGGAAGGAGGAGATCAGGCCCCCTCTGGAATGCGGCAGCCGGCCGGGCCTGCCAGTCTCGGGGTCCAGAGCAAATTTGGACTGCGGCAAATCGACAATCACCCGGTCGGGATCGGCCAGAACGAAGGCTTCGGCACTTACAGGGGCGGAAAAGCTGAATAAAAGCTTTGCGCGGTCGGCGCTTTGCGCGAGCTCGGCCTTGTCCGCCACAGGGCGCGCTTGCGTTGCGGGCTCATTATTTTTGGCATCCATGGCGAGCGCAGGCAAGGCAGTAAGCTCTGCCGCCCCGGGCGTGAGCCAAAGCGCAGAAGTTAAAAGCAGCGCAAGCGTCTTGCCCCCGAACAAGCTGCCGTCCGCCTTGCCCGATTTTCGCGGTGAAATGCCTTTTCCCACTGATTCGCCCTGGGTGCGCCTTTGAGTTGCCATGCCGCCGTTACACCAAATTGGCCGCGACGCGAACGCGCCCTTAACCGTGAGTGTTCCATGAGCGGCTTACGATCAAGGAGGTTAATGACTTATGATTATGCCCCCCTGACATGCGCGCTCCGCTGCCTTAAGGTTCCCTGTCAAGCAAAACTTGCCAAACGCCTTGGAAACCCGATATGAAGGATTATTGCGTTTTCGCCTCCGGCATTGCCGTCCGGGGTCCGGGATCACAGGGTTTGTGCCGGATTTTCAGCGTTAAGGTTTCGGTTGTTGGTATTTTTGCCGCCGCGTCTTGATGCAAGAGCGGGAGGGCGGGCGGCATGCAGTTTGCGGCTGGCGGGCTTGCGCTTAACCGGGGCGCTTGGCGCCGAGAGATCGTCAGGATGAATTCCGCCACGGCTGGGCATTTCTTGACAAAGAGCGCGGACGGGGCTTGTCCCCCTGTCGAATTGTCCGCAGGTGGCGCGTCTTTGCGTAACGCGGGAGCCCTGCAGGGCTGGGATCCGGGCGTTTTTTGGTTCAGGGGCGTTGTCTTGATTTCAATGCGCTGCTCGCGGCGCGGCCGGGGTGCCGGTCTCGTGCTCAGCCGCGCGGTTCTCACTACCCGGGCGCGCTGCAGCGGAAAACGCCGCTGGCAAAGCTGCCTCAAGGTTCCTTCACTCATCCATCAAATGCGCGGCGCAGCCTTGCTGCTTCGATGCCGGGCTTCAGGAGCTGAACGGCGGCTTCTGAACGGCGTCATGCGCTTCTGCGGCGTCACGCATGAACGAGTTTCACATGTCCAACAAAATGCTTATCGATGCGTCTCACCCCGAGGAAACGAGGGTGGTCGTCCTTCGCGGAAACCGGGTCGAGGAGTTTGATTTCGAATCGGCCAGCAAAAAACAGCTTCGCGGAAATATTTACCTCGCTAAAGTCATGCGGGTGGAGCCGTCCTTGCAGGCCGCTTTCGTGGATTACGGCGGAAACAGGCACGGATTTCTAGCTTTTTCTGAAATTCACCCGGACTATTATCAGATTCCCGTCGCGGACCGGCAGGCTCTCCTCGAGGAGGAGGCCCGGGCCCAGCGCGATGAGGAGGAGGATGTTTCCCGGCCGCCCCGCCGCAGCCGCCGCTTCCGCAGAGGGGAGCGCGCCGGCCAGAGGGCCGAGAAACGGCACGAAGCCGATCAAGTTCTGTCGGAACCCTATGCAGGCGAAGCCGGGGCCGGGGAGGAGGCTGCAGGGCCATTTCCGGAGATTCAAAGCGGCGGGCCGGAAGACCCGGGGCCAGACCGCTTTACTGGGATTTCTTTGCCGGAAGATGAGGAAAGAGATTTTGGAGGGGATGCGGCCGCTTCCGCGCCTGGCGAAGCGACAGAGTTTGAGAATCCGCAGATTGTAGCTGCGGAAGGGGAGGCGGGCGAGGGGGCGGAGGCCAGCCACCCGCCGGCGCGGGCGCCAGCCGAGGAGTTTGACAAGGAGGAGGCGCCGGGGGCGGCGCAGCCGGAGGCCGTTCCTGAGAATCGCGAGGAGGCGTTCCGCCCGGCCCCGGCAGAGGCGGATGAAGGCGCAAGCGGCCCCGGCGAGGATGAGAGCGCCGAGATCGAGCAGCTGGGCGGTAATGGAATGGAGGAGGTGCCCTTCCGCCCGCACCGTGTGCGCCGCCAGTATAAGATTCAGGAAGTCATCAAGCGCCGCCAAGTTCTGCTTGTGCAGGTCGCCAAGGAGGAGCGGGGCAACAAGGGCGCCGCTCTTACCACCTATCTTTCCCTTGCCGGACGCTATTCGGTGCTTATGCCGAACACGGCCAGGGGCGGCGGCATCTCCCGCAAGATCACCGATCCGGCGGACCGTCAGAGGCTCAAGGCCATCGCGCAGGAGCTTGAAGTCCCAGAAGGCATGGGCGTCATCGTCCGCACTGCGGGCGCAAGCCGGACCAAGGCCGAGATTAAGCGCGACTTTGAATATTTGATGCGGATGTGGGAGACCGTCCGCGAGACGACTTTGAAATCGACAGCGCCTACGCTCGTCTATGAAGAAGGCTCGCTTATCAAGCGCTCGATCCGCGACCTTTACAACAAGGAAATCGACGAGATCATCGTTGCAGGCGAGGAGGGATACCGCGAGGCAAAGGAATTCATGCGGCTTTTGATGCCGAGCCATGCCAAGCTGGTTCAACCCTACCGCGATCCGCAGCCGCTCTTTGCCAAAGCCGGCGTCGAGGCGCAGCTCGATGCGATGTTCTCGAACCAGGTCACGCTGAAATCGGGCGGATATATCGTCATCAACCAGACCGAAGCCCTGGTTGCGATCGACGTCAATTCGGGCCGCGCGACGCGCGAGCACAATATCGAAGACACGGCCTTGCGGACCAATCTTGAGGCGGCCGATGAGATCAGCCGCCAGCTGCGCTTGCGCGACCTTGCCGGGCTCATCGTGATTGATTTCATCGACATGGAGGAGAGCCGCAATAACCGCACGGTGGAGCGCCGCCTCAAAGAGGCTCTCAAGAACGACAGGGCGCGCATTCAGATCGGGCGCATGTCACATTTCGGGCTTCTCGAAATGTCCCGCCAGCGCATGCGCACCGGTGTCCTCGAAGGCTCGACCGTGCCTTGCCCGCATTGCGGCGGCGCCGGCATGGTCCGCGCAACCTCGTCCATCGCCCTGCATGTGCTTCGCGGGCTTGAAGACGCGCTAATCAAGAGCGCGGATTATGATATTATCGTCAAGACGCGGACGGCTGTTGCGCTTTATATTCTCAATCAAAAGCGCTCCCATTTGCGGGATCTTGAGAGCCGGTTCGGCGTCTCGGTGACGGTTGCCGCCGATGAGAGCCTGCCAAGCACGTCTTATTTCACGCTTCAGCGCGGCGATGCCGCCGCAGGCCCAAAGGAGGCCGCTCTTCCGGGTGATGGCGCGCCGCCGATTGCCCCAAGGGCCGGTGATTTGTCGCAGGCTCCCGAAAGCAGCGCCGGATTTGACGGGGAGGCCGTCGAAGGCAGGGCTGCGGCGGAAGGCCAGATCGAGGATTCCGAAGGCCGCGAAGCCGAGGGTGACGCGCATGCCAAGCAAAGGCGCAGGCGCAGGCGCAGGCGCGGCCGGGGCAGCGAGCGGGAAATCTCAGGCATAGCGCCAAACGCACCGCAGCCGCCCGACGATGGGCTTGAGGCAATGGCCAAGCTTGAGGAGCTGCGGCCGGCGCCTCATGCAGACAATCTAGAGGGCGGGCAGCAAGATGATGGCGAGACCGGCGCTGGTTCCCGGGAGCGCCATGAGCGGGCTCGCCCGGCAAGCCGGAACGCTGAGGGGCATGCCGCGGCTGGAGAAGCGCCTGCTGCGGGGGAGCCCCTCGCATTAAGCGCGGCGCCGGAAGGCTTTGCGGAGAGCATGGAACACAACGAGCTTGCCGGGAACGAGCCGGAGGAGGCGGAGCCCGCGGGGGCGGATACGGCTCATCCTGCGCGGCCGCTGCGCGGCCGCCGCGCGCCGCGCGCCCCCCGGGCCAGAGGCGCCCGCAAGGCTCATGCCGCTGCCGGGACCATTCCCCTTGGCGCAACCGCAGACGAGGCCGTGGAGAAGCCCGGCGCTGCGCTGCTTGCGGCAGCCCCCGCCGAAGCATCCTCTGTTTCTGGCGATCGCGCCGCGCGGGAGCCGCCGCTGCCCGAGCAAGCTGTGGCGGAAACTGCCGGCGAAGCTCAAGAATCCTCCCCATCAGCGGAGCGGGCGTCCGCAGCCATGACGGCTGGTGAGCCCGAAAGGCCGAAACGCTCCGGCTGGTGGCAGCGCGCGCGCGCAGGCTGGCGCAGCTAAGCCCTCCTCCTCTCTGGCGAGGGCTTGAACACCCATGGGCGAGCCAGGCACGCCGGCGGAGACAGAGGCTCTCCGCCACCGGCAAAAAATGGAGAAACGCAAGGCCGCCCAGGACGCCGAAGTGGCGTCCAAGACGGTTCGCGAGAAGGGTCTCCTCCTTGTGCACACGGGCAAGGGGAAGGGGAAATCGACGGCCGCTTTCGGGCTTCTTCTTCGTGCTCTTGGGCATGGCTGGCGCTGCGCGGTCGTGCAATTCATCAAGGGCGCCTGGGACACCGGCGAGCGCAGAGCCGCTTTGCGCTTCGCCGATCTCTTGTCCTGGCACGCGCTCGGAGAAGGCTTCACCTGGGAGACGCAGGACAGGGCGCGCGACGTGCGGGCGGCCGAAGCGGCCTGGGCCAAGGCGCTAGCGCTTATGGCCGATCCCGAAATCAAGCTTCTCGTGCTCGATGAATTGAATATCGCCTTGCGCTACGGCTATCTTCCTGCGGCCAGCGTCGTGGCGGCGCTGAAAGAGCGCAGGTCTGATTTGCATATCGTCGTCACCGGCCGGAACGCCGGAAAGGAGCTGATTGAGGCAGCCGATCTCGTGACCGAAATGGGTCTCGTCAAGCACCACTTCGCCAGCGGCGTGAAGGCGCAAGAGGGGATCGAATACTGAGCCGCCGCCGGGCCAAGACTTTGATGGTGCAGGGCACCGGCTCAGGCGCGGGCAAATCGGTCATTGTTGCCGCGCTGTGCCGGGCCTGCCGCAACCGCGGGCTTGAAGTCCGGCCCTTCAAGCCGCAAAACATGTCGAACAATGCTGCAGTGACTCTGGACGGCAGAGAGATCGGCCGCGCTCAGGCCGTGCAGGCGCGCGCCTGCAAGGTTCCTCCCGTTGCCGACATGAATCCTGTGCTCCTGAAGCCGCAGGCGGGCAATGGCGCCCAGATCGTCATCCAGGGGCAGATGACTGGGAGCGCTAATGCGCGGGATTATCAAAGCCTGAAGCCCAAGCTTCTCCCTGCCGTCCTCACGAGCTTTGAGAGGCTCTGCGCGGAAGCAGACTTGGTTATCGCCGAAGGCGCGGGAAGCGCCTCTGAAATCAACCTGCGCGAGAGCGATATCGCGAACATGGGCTTTGCCCGCGCGGCCGGTGTCCCGGTCATCCTAGCCGGCGACATCGACCGCGGCGGCGTGATCGCCCAGATCGCGGGCACGAAGACCGTGCTCGATCCGGCGGATGCGTCCATGATCGCCGGCTTCCTCATCAACAAGTTCCGGGGGGACCCGGCGCTTTTCGCCGATGGCATCGCCATAATCGAGGCGCTGACCGGCTGGCCATGCCTTGGCCTCATTCCCTTTTGCCCTGCGGCCATGCGGCTGCCGGAGGAGGATTCGATGGGTCTTGCCGCGCCAAGGCCGCCCGGCGCCGGGAAAATCACCCTTGCCGTCCCTATTCTGCCAGGGATCGCCAATTACGACGATCTCGATCCTTTCATGCTGGAGGAGGATGTGCGCACCGTTTGGGTCAGGAGCGGAGAACCGCTGCCCGCCGGTGCCGCCCTTGTCGTCCTGCCCGGGTCGAAAGCCGTGATTTCCGGGCTTGCGGCCTTCCGGCGCGAGGGGTGGGACATCGACCTTATTGCCCATTTGAGGCGCGGCGGCCATGTGCTTGGCCTTTGCGGCGGCTACCAGATGCTGGGCAAGGTCATTCGCGATCCCTTGGGGATCGAAGGCCCGCCTGGCGAGGCGCAAGGGCTCGGCCTGCTGGACATCGAGACGGAGCTGACTTCCAGCAAGCTGCTCCAGCCTGTGGGAGGGACGGCGCAAAATGGCGCCTCTTTCCATGGCTATGAGATGCATATCGGCCGCACCTTTGGGCCTGATTGCGCCCGGCCCTTGGTGCGCTTTGCGGACGGCCGCTGTGACGGGGCGGTGTCGCCGGATGGCCGCGTGAGCGGCTGCTATGTGCATGGGCTTTTTGCCGCCCCGGAGCAGAGGAGCGCTCTCCTTGCTCTTTTCGGGGGGGTGGGCTCAGGCGCCTCGTACGAAAACATGCTGGAAGATGCGCTCGACGATCTCGCCGCCCATCTCGAAGCGCATATCGATCTTGGCCATTTGCTTACGCTTGCGCGATAGCGAGCGCGGCAAGGGCGAGCGCACCCCAGTGGATGACGCAGGCTCGCCGGTAGAGCACAAGCGCCCGCCGGATGTCGGAGGCCGACGCTTTGCGGCCCGAGCCGATCTCTGCGCCCTGGAAAGGAACACCCCCATAGCTCCGGAGGCCGCCAAGCCTGAGCCTTAGCGCGCCCGCCGCCGCCGCTTCCGGCCATCCCGCATTCGGTGAAGCATGCTTGCGGGCATCCCGCCGCAAGGTGCGCCAGGCTTCCCCGGCAGATGCCTGCGGAACAAGGAAAGCGGCAAGCACCAGCCAAAGGCCCGAAAGACGCGCGGGGAGGAGATTGGCAAGATCGTCAAACTTTGCGGCAGCGAAGCCAAAGGCCGTATGACGCTCCGTGCGGTGGCCTATCATGCTGTCGGCAGTGTTGAGCGCCTTGTAGCAGAAGCCCGCCGGAAGGCCTCCAAGCGCGAGCCAGAACGCAGGCGCAACGGCGCCATCCGAAAAATTCTCGGCAAGGCTTTCAATGGCGGCGCTCGCGACTCCTGATTCATCGAGAGCGTTCACGTCGCGGCCAACAATCTTGGAAACTGCGGCGCGGCCTTGCTCCAAACCGGTATCGAGCGCGCAGGCAACTTCCATCACATGCTCATGGAGGCTCTTTTGCGCGATGAGGCTTGAAGCGATAAGCGCCGTGAGAGCCAGACTTGCGGGCTGGGGCAAGTTGAGCGCAGCAATCGAAACCCCAGCCAGCCAGGCGGCAAAGAAAGCAGCCCCAAGAAGAATGGCAATCGCGGCAAAGCCCAAGACCCGCCGGGCAGAAGAGCTCAAGCTTTCCCGGTTCAGGCGCGCATCCAGAAGGGAAATCAGCCCGCCCGCCCATGTCACCGGGTGGCCGGTTGCACGAAAGAGCCCTTGCGGATAGCCAAGAAAGGCTTCGAGGCCAACAGCAAGCACGGCAAGTTTAAGGGATCCGGCCAAGTCCATGCGGGAGGCGCATCTTCTTCAAAGCCCAGCGGCGCTTTTCATGACGAAGCATGGCGGGGCAGTTAATGCCGCGCGGCTTGCCTTTCCCGGGGCGCCCGAACCCTGGCTTGACCTCTCAACCGGCGTCAATCCCTATGTCTATCCATATGGCAGCGTGCCGTGCGAATCTCTGACGCAGCTGCCGGACCCTCACGATCTTCAAGCGCTCGAAAGCGCGGCAGCGTCGGCCTTCGCCATTCCCTCACACGCCGGGGCGGTTGCCGCGCCCGGGACCCAGGCAATCATCAATTGGCTGCCGCAGCTCTTTCCCGCGCGCCGCGCAGGGATCTTGGGCTTCTCTTACTCTGGGCACGCGGCGGCCTGGGAAAGGGGCGGGGCGGAGGTGCCGGCGGTTGATGACCTTTCTGAGCTTGCGGCCATGGATGTTGCAATCATTGTCAATCCCAACAATCCGGACGGCCGGCTTGTCCCCGCGGGAGAATTATGCCGCCTCGCTCAAGCGCTCGGCAGGCGCAACGGCCTGCTGATCGTAGATGAAGCTTTCATTGATTTCCTTGAGCCGGAGGTAAGCCTTGCGCCCCGCCTTCCCGATGCAGGCGCAATCGTACTGCGGTCCTTTGGCAAATGTTACGGCCTTCCCGGGCTCCGGCTTGGTTTTGCGATCGCGCCCAAGCCCATGGCGGAGAAACTCCGCGCGGCTCTTGGCCCCTGGCCGGTTCCGGGCCCGGCGATTGGGATCGGGCTAAAAGCGCTGGCCGATGCGCCTTGGCGCGCTTCGGCGCGAGAGCGCCTTGTGAAAGACGCAGCGAAACTCGATCAAATGCTCGCTGCGGCGGGGTTTGCTCCCATTGGGGGCACGCATCTTTTCCGCCTCGCGGCGCATGAGCATGCGCAAGACTGGCATGCCCGGCTCGCACGCGCAGGGATCCTGGCCCGCCGCTTCGAGGCCCGCCCCCATTGGCTGCGTTTCGGAATTCCTGGAGGAGAGATGGCTTGGCGGAGGCTTCGCGCCGCGCTGGGTCTGCCGGAGGCTATGGCGCCTGTCCCTTTAAGTTTAAAATGCTTCTAAATAAGTAATTTTAAAATAAAACTAAAATATCGTCTGCGCTGCAACCGGGCTGGTGCATTCTTGCAAAGGAATTTGATTTTATGCGCGGCGGTCATTACTTATTGAAAGTTATGAGACGCGGATCATTGCAACACTAGGGCGCAGCGGGATGAAGGCCAAGAGAGCGGCGGGATATGTTCTGGTTTATACGGCGGGTTTTGCCGTTTTGCTCCTTGCGGCCAAGGCCAAGGAATATCCGGCTGGCGCGCCGCAGGAAAAATACGGGATGGAGATTTCAGCCGTTTACCTGCAGCCGGTCGAGATGGACCCCCCGGGCCTCATGCGCCCTGTCTCCGAGTCGGATGTGCATATCGAAGCCGATGTCAGAGCAAGCAAGAACAACCCTAATGGGTTTGCGAGGGGGGACTGGATTCCCTATCTCTCGATTTCGTATGTTTTGACGAAAATGGATACGAATGAGGCTCAAAAAGGCACGTTCATGCCAATGGCCGCCAATGACGGCCCGCACTATGGCGACAATGTCAAAATGATGGGGCCGGGCAAATATAAGCTTGAGCTTACCATCGCGCCGCCCGGCGCAAACGGGCATGCGCATTTTGGCCGCCACATTGACAAGGAGACCGGCGTCGCGCCTTGGTTCAACACTTTTGCCGTCGAATATGAGTTCATTTATGCGGGCATCGGGAAAAAGGGCGCCTATTGAAAAGCTCTGGAGCGGGTTGCCCTTTGCGGCGGCGCTTGTTTTGAGCGCCGCCTTAGCCACCTTTCCGGTTCAGGTGCATGCCAGCGGCCTCGAAGGGCCTGTCTTCACGATCGAGTTTAATAACGGGAAGATTACGCCCCTGCGGATCGAGGTGCCTGCAAACCAGCGCTTCATTCTTGAGCTGCGTAATATGGGCGACACACCCGTCGAGTTTGAAAGCAGCGAACTGCGCAAAGAAAAGGTCCTCGCGGCCAGGACGGCGGCGACGCTTGTGTTCCGCGCGCTCGATCCCGGCGAGTATCCGTTTTTCGATGATTTCCACCCCGGCGCGCCGCAGGCCGTCCTGGTCGCCAAATAAGCGGTTCGCGAAAATGGGCTGAGCCGCCCCGGCGGAAGGGTTCTGGAGAGAAGATTTCAATGCGGCCTTTCCTCTTCGCGCCCGGTCCTGCCGGGGTTCCCGTCAAGCCGGACCCTGCCCTTTGCCGCGATCCGCCCCGCCTGGGTTTACTGCAGCGTTTCATCGGGGCGTTTGGCGATGGCTTGAGGCGCCGCCAAAGCTTGATCCGGCGCATCCAATGGACGGTTGTCCTCATCTATATTGTGCTCGTGACGGTGCCCGCCTTCCTGCCTCTGCCAGGGCGGCTCGCGCATCTATGGGATAATCTGACACTTTTCGCCCAATTTGCCTTCTGGGGCATCTGGTGGCCATTCGTGCTTTTGAGCATGATTCTGGTTGGCCGCGCCTGGTGCGGGCTGTTATGCCCCGAGGGCGCCTTAAGCGAAGCCGCAAGCAGGATGGGGCGGGGCCATGCGATCCCGCGCTGGATCACCTGGAAGGGCTGGCCTTTTTTCGCCTTTGCCATGACGACAGTCTACGGCCAGATGGTCAGCGTCTATCAATATCCGAAGCCCGCGCTTTTGATCCTTGGCGGCTCGACCCTTGGAGCCATTGCCGTGGGCTATCTCTACGGCCACAACAAGCGCGTCTGGTGCCGCTATCTCTGCCCGGTGAACGGCGTTTTTGGGCTGCTCGCGAAGCTTTCGCCCCTGCACTTCAACGTCGATCAAGAAGCTTGGCGGCTCTCGCGCAAACCGGGCAGCGCAGACGGCCGGGCGGTCAATTGCGCGCCGCTTGTTGCCATCAAGACCATGCGCGGGGCCGCGGAGTGCCATATGTGCGGGCGCTGCAGCGGCTTTCGCGGCGCGGTCAGCCTTGCCCCGCGCTCGCCCAGCCGGGAGATCGTGGAGCTTGCGGGGGCAGCGCCAAAGCCATGGGAAAGCGCGCTCATCGTCTTTGGCCTCATGGGGATTGCCGCAGGCGCCTTCCATTGGAGCGTGAGCCCCTGGTATGTCGCGCTCAAGCAGGCTCTCGCCGGATGGCTTGTCGCGCATGATGTGCTCTGGCCGCTGACGCTGCAGCCGCCCTGGTGGATCTTGACGGACTATCCCAGCGTCAACGATCAGATGACCTTTCTCGATGGCGTTGTGCTCCTGGCCTATATTGGCGCGACGGCCGCGGCCATGGGCGCCGCGGTTTCGCTTTGCCTTTGGCTGGCTGCCCGCAGCCTCGGGCCTTCGCCCTCTGCGCGGTTTCATCATTTCGCGCAAAGCCTCATTCCCATGGCGGGCTGCGGTGTCTTTCTGGGCTTGAGCGGCATCACTGTGACGATGCTGCGGGCGGAGGGTTTTTCGCTCGCATTCGTTGACGCGCTGCGGGCCACGCTGCTTGGGGGCGCGGCGGTTTGGTCCATCATCCTGGGATGGAAAATCGCAGGGCTTTACGCAGACCGCCCCTCGCGCCGGATTCTCGCAAGCGCTTTCACAGCCGCTGCTTCCGGCATAGGCGCGGCAAGCTGGGTTGTGTATTTTTGGGTCTGGCAATGAGCTTTCTCGCGATCCCGCGAGTCTTTGCTGGCGCCCTTGCTGTGCAAAAAATTTCTCGAAAATGTTTCACGTGAAACATTCTTGTCCGGTTGAGGCCGGAAATCTTACAAGCCGCAAGACAAAGCTGTGCTCTTACCCAGGTAAGCGCGCTCAAAAATTTTGTGCGAGCGCAAATGATTCGGGCTGTTGCCCTTTTTGAGGCCTCTCCCGCAGAGCGGTCGAGGAGAGGGGAGAGCGGGGCCCGTGCAAAAAGACAAAAGCGGGCGGGGCCATAATGGCGAGCGCTGAGGCGCGGCTTTCGTCCTTGCGGTAAGGCGCCAGAGCCTCCGCCGCGCGGCCATGGAGGGCCTTCAAGGTGAAGCCTGGCCGGTCCACAAGCGCAATGGGCACGAGCCGCGCGATATCCTGCCAGCGCTGCCAGCGGCCGAAGGTGCAAAGATTGTCGGCCCCCATCAGCCAGACAAAGCGCACGCCGGGGCAGCGCCTTCTCAAATAGGCAATGGTGTCATAGGTGTAGCGCGCGCCAATCACGGCCTCGATGCCAGTGACCGCGATGCGCGGATGATGGCTCACGCGGCGCGCGGCTTCGAGACGCTTTGAAAGGGGCATCAGACCGCTCGTGTCCTTCAAAGGATTGCCAGGTGTGACAAGCCACCAGATGCGGTCGAGGCCAAGACGGCGCAGGGCGAGAAGGCTTGCCGCCCTGTGCCCCTCATGCGGCGGATTGAAGCTTCCGCCAAAAAGGCCGATTCTCATGCCGCGCGCGAAGGGGGGAAGCCCCGCAAATCCCGGTGCGGTCAAGGGCGGATTTGCCCATTGCCGTGCACGCGGTATTTGAAGGATGTGAGCTGCTCAAGGCCGACGGGCCCCCGCGCATGCATCCGGCCCGTGGCAATGCCGATCTCGGCGCCGAAGCCGAACTCCCCTCCATCGGCAAATTGCGTCGAGGCATTGTGCAGCACAATGGCCGAATCGACCTCTTTAAGAAAGCGCGCGGCCGCGGCCTCATCCTCCGTCACGATGCAATCCGTGTGATGAGAGCCATAGGTCTCAATATGCGCAATGGCTTCCTCAAGCCCGCCAACGACACGCGCGGAAATGATCGAATCGAGATATTCCGTGCGCCAGTCTTCTTCGCTTGCTGGCGTCACGCGGGGGTCAGCGGCGAGGGTTTCCGCGTCTCCGCGCACGGCGCAGCCCGCATCAAGGAGCATTTTGACGAGGGGTGCCAAATGCGTTGCGGCGCAGGCCCGGTCGACGAGCAAGGTCTCGGCCGCGCCGCAAATGCCCGTCCGCCGGAGCTTGGAATTGTAAAGAATGGTTTTGGCCTTCTCGAGACCAGCGCCGCGGTCAATATAGACATGCACAATGCCTTCGAGATGCGCAAAGACGGGCACGCGCGCCTCGGCCTGGACACGCGCGACGAGGCTCTTGCCGCCGCGCGGCACAATGACATCGAGATTGCCCGAGAGGCCGGCGAGCATTTCCCCGACTGCTGCACGGTCCGTGATGGGGACGAGGGAGACCGCGGCCTCCGGCAGCCCCGCCTCGCGGAGGCCGTGCAAAAGGCACTCATGGATGACGCGGCTCGAAAAGAAACTTTCCGAGCCGCCGCGGAGGACCGCCGCATTTCCGGCTTTAAGGCAAAGCGCGCCAGCGTCCGCCGTCACCGCGGGGCGGCTTTCATAGATAACGCCGATGACCCCAAGCGGCGTCGCCACGCGCTCGATGACGAGCCCGTTCGGGCGCTCGAAGCGGGCGAGGATGCGCCCCACGGGATCGGGAAGGGCGGCGATGGCATCAAGCCCTTTGGCCATGGCTTCGATTCGCGAATCGTCAAGCGCCAGCCTGTCGAGAAAGGCCGCGGCCGCGCCCAGCGCCTTTGCGGCGGCCATGTCGCGGGCGTTTGCGGCATGAATATCCGCTGCACGCCTGCGAATCGCCGCGGCCGCCTCTCGCAAGGCGCGGTTCTTGGCATCTGTGGAGGCGAGCGAAAGCGCATGCGCGGATTTCCGCGCGGCGCGCCCGATCGCCGCCATCACTTTTGCCGCATTGGCCTCAGCCGCCTCAAGTCCCGCTTGCTTAAGATTGCTCATCCGTGCCCAGCGCCGTTCCCAGGGCCTGGCCGCCTGCAAGCGCCATGTCGTCGCGGTGGACGATTGCGGCGCGCCCCGGCGTGCCAAGCAAGCTCATAATGTCCTGCGAGTTGCGGCCAGCGATCAAGACGGCTTCGCTTGCATCATATCCCACAAGCCCGCGCCCGATCTCCGCGCCGCGGGAATCGCGGATTATCACACAATCTCCTGTGGTGAAATTGCCTTCGACGCGCGTGACCCCTGCGGGCAGCAGGCTCTTGCCCTGCGCGATGGCCCGCGCGGCGCCCGCATCAACAAAGAGCGTGCCGCGGGGCTCGAGCGATCCGGCGATCCATTTCTTGCGCGCGGTGACCGGATTGGAGCCGGTCAAAAACCAGGTGCAGGGGACGGGATCGTTGAGCCTTGCGACAGGGTGATTCACTCTCCCGTCGGCGATGAGCATATGGGTGCCGCTTGCCGTTGCGATTTTTGCTGCCTCGATCTTGGTGCGCATGCCGCCGCGCGATAGCGCCGAGCCTGCTCCGCCCGCCATAGCCTCAATCCTTTCATCGACCCGCGAGACGAGAGGCACAAGCTTGGCCTCTGGGTTCGAGGCCGGGGGCGCGTCATAGAGCCCCGGCACGTCTGAAAGCAGGATCAAAAGATCCGCGCTCGCCATGGCTGCAACGCGGGCGGCAAGACGGTCGTTGTCGCCATAGCGGATTTCGTTGGTCGCAACCGTATCGTTCTCATTGATGACGGGCACGGCACGGAGGTCCAGGAGGCGGCCAATCGTTTCGCGGGCGTTGAGATATCGCTGCCGCTCCTCGGTGTCGCCAAAAGTGACAAGGATTTGGCCCGCGGTGATCTTCCGGTCCGCGAGCGCCTCGGCCCAGAGCCGGGCGAGCGCAATCTGGCCCACCGCTGCGGCAGCTTGGCTGTCTTCGAGCTTGAGGTTGCGCCGGGAAAGGCCGAGCACAGTCCGCCCAAGCGCGATTGCCCCAGATGATACGATAAGGACATCGGCGCCCCGCCGATGAAGAGATGCCACATCCTCGGCAAGCGATTCGAGCCAGCCCTTTTTTACGCAGCCCTGCTCCGGGTCAACGAGCAAAGACGAGCCAACCTTGATGACGACGCGCCGGAAATTCTTAAGGCTCGGGAGGGGCGATCGAGCCGCCATTGCCGCTTTGCCCGTGACGTTCAAGGGTGCCACTCCGCGGCCGCGCTGGATTGCGCAGCCGCCGGTTTCTGAGATTCATCGATCACCTTCAACAGGCGGCCGAGCGCTTCCTGCACATTCTCCCCCGTGACCGCCGAGAGCCGCAAAGGCGCCAGGCCGGCGGCATGTCTGAGGCGCTGAGCCTGAGCTTTAAGCGTGCCAGCATCAACGGTGTCAATCTTTGAGAGCGCAACGATCTCGGGCTTCTCCGCAAGCCCGCCCCCATAGGCTTCAAGCTCGCGGCGCACGGTCTCATAGGCGCTGCCCGCATGCCCGCCACCGGCATCGACAAGATGCAGAAGAACGCGGCAGCGCTCAATATGGCCCAGGAACCGGTCGCCAAGCCCATGGCCCTCATGCGCGCCTTCGGTCAGGCCAGGAATGTCGGCAAGAACAAATTCACGGCCGCCACAGGCAGCGACCCCGAGCTGGGGGTAAAGGGTGCTGAAGGGATAGTCCGCAATCTTGGGCTTTGCCGCGGAGACGGCTGCGAGAAAGGTCGATTTGCCGGCATTGGGCAAGCCAATGATCCCGGCATCGGCGATGAGCTTCAGATGCAGGAGGATGATGCGCTCCTCCCCCTTCTGGCCGGGATTGGCGCGGCGCGGCGCGCGGTTGGTCGAGCTCTTGAAATGGGCATTGCCAAAGCCGCCGTTGCCGCCGCGGACGAGGCAGACGCGCTGGCCAGCTTCTGTCATATCAGCGAGCAAAACCCCGTCTTCAGCGTCAAAAATCTGCGTTCCCACGGGCACTTTGAGGATCGAGTCGGCTCCTTTGGCGCCGTGGCGGTTCTTTCCCATGCCATGCATTCCCGTTCCAGCCTTGAAATGCTGCTGGTAGCGGTAATCGGCCAAAGTGTTGAGACCTGCGGCGCATTCCGCGATGACATCGCCGCCGCGCCCGCCGTCGCCTCCGTCGGGCCCCCCGAACTCAATAAATTTCTCTCGCCGGAAGGACACGCACCCCGCTCCTCCGTCCCCGGACCGGATATAGACTTTGGCCTGATCGAGAAATTTCATTCTTATCCTTGTGGTTGAAAATTATGAGACTTTACAACTTATG
>DASRYK010000094.1:0-31311 GCA_035687205.1 Methylocella sp.
AGGCGCGGTGGCTTACAGCCCCGAGCAGGCGGTCTATTGCGCGACCGAGCTTGGCGGCTGGCATTGGGCCGTGAAGGCGCAAATCCATTCCGGCGGCCGCGGCAAAGCCGGCGGCATCAAGCTTTGCAAGACCTATCATGAAGTCCGCACGGCGGCTTCCGAGCTGTTAGGCAAAACCCTTGTCACCAATCAGACAGGCCCTGAGGGGAAAGTGGTGCAGCGGGTCTATGTCGAAGTCGCCGAGCCCTTCGAGCGCGAGATCTATCTCGGCTTCGTGCTCGACCGGAAAGTCGAGCGCATACGAGTCATCGCTTCGCGCTTCGGCGGCATGGAAATCGAGGAGATTGCCAAGGAGCATCCCGAGGAGATTCTCCAAGTGGTGGTCGAGCCCGCAGTGGGGCTTCAGCCCTTCGAGGCGCGGGAAATCGCTTTTGGTCTTGGGCTCACCTTGAAGCAAGTGAGCCGCGCTGTTTCGACCATCCTTGGCTGCTACCGCGCCTTCCGGGATCTTGATGCCACGATGGTCGAGATCAATCCTCTTGTCGTGACCAAAGACGACCGGGTTCTGGCGCTCGATGCGAAAATGTCTTTTGACGACAATGCGCTTTTCCGCCGCGGCACAGTGGCCGACATGCGCGATCATTCGCAAGAGGATCCGCGCGAGGTTCAGGCCGCCGAGCACAATCTCAACTATGTCGGGCTCGATGGGAATATTGGCTGCATCGTCAATGGGGCCGGGCTCGCAATGGCCACTATGGACATGATCAAATATGCAGGGGGCAACCCGGCGAACTTCCTCGATGTCGGGGGCGGCGCTTCGCCGGAGAGGGTCGCCGCGGCGTTCCGGCTCGTGCTTTCTGACCGCAATGTGCGGGCCATTCTGGTCAATGTGTTTGCCGGGATCAACCGCTGCGACTGGGTCGCCGAGGGGGTGGTCAAGGCTTGCCGCGAGCTGAATGTCGATGTGCCGCTTGTGGTGCGCCTTTCTGGAACCAATGTCGAGGCCGGCCGCGAAATCATCGCCAAAAGCGGGCTGCCGATCATTTCTGCCGAGACGCTTGCCGACGCTGCCAATGCGGCGGTCGAGGCCGCGCGGACGGCACCCGAGCGCAGCGGCACGGCCTGAGGGCGCGGGCAAGGGAGCCGGGACGGCTCCGGAGATAGCGCCGGGAGGTTAACCGGGAGTTGTCTCCTGCGCCCGGTTTCCGCCAGGGGCAAGGACGGAGGCCTTTGCTGAGAAATTCTTGAGGGAAAGTTCCACCCAATGAGCATTCTGATCGATGAAACAAGCCGGGTTCTGATCCAGGGATTCACTGGCGATAAAGGCACGTTCCATGCCAAGGAAATGATTGCCTATGGCACAAAAGTTGTCGGAGGCGTCACGCCGGGCAAAGGCGGCACAACCCATCTTGGCCTGCCGGTGTTCAACACGGTCAAGGAGGCCGTGAAGCAGACGGGCGCGACCCATAGCATCACCTTTGTGGCTCCAGCATTCTGCGCCGACGCGATCATGGAGGCGGCAGACGCCGGGATCAGGCTTGTCGTCTCCATCACCGACGGGATTCCGGCGCAGGACATGATGCGCGTGAAGCGCTATCTCTTGCGCTATCAGCGCGAGCACCGCACGCTCCTCGTCGGCCCCAATTGCGCAGGGATCATCAGCCCTGGCAAGGCGATGCTCGGCATCATGCCAGGGCATATCTATATGCAGGGCCCTGTCGGAATTGTTTCACGATCCGGCACGCTTGGCTACGAAGCGGCAGCGCAGATGAAGGCGCTCGGAATTGGTGTTTCGACAAGCGTCGGAATTGGCGGCGATCCGATCAATGGCAGCTCTTTCCTCGACCATCTTGTGCTTTTCGAGCGCGACCCCGAGACCCGCGCGGTCATGATGATCGGTGAGATCGGCGGCCCGCAGGAAGCCGAAGCGGCGGCCTGGATCAAGAGCCATATGACGAAGCCTGTGGTCGGCTATGTCGCGGGCCTTACGGCGCCGAAGGGCCGCCGGATGGGCCATGCGGGAGCGATCATCTCAGCGAGCGGGGATAGCGCCGCGGAGAAGACAGAGATCATGAAGTCCTATGGCCTCACCGTCGCGCCGAGCCCGAGCGAGCTTGGCGCAACAATGGCGAAGGTTCTGGCGCGCTGAGCGATCCTGCGGGCCGCGGGGCGGCGGGCTGCGCGATTCATTCACGTTGAAAGGCAAATGCTTATTTTCCGTCGCCGCATCGGGTTTGGGAAGGTGAGCAGAGCCCAATTCAGCCGCCGCGGAGGTGGCCAATGACGTGGTCGAGCAGAGGCGGCTGGCCTGGCTTCGAGGTCGGCAGCGCTCCTGGAGGCATACAGGCTGCACTCGACGGCGAGGACACTGCGGACATACTGTTCGAGCTTCTGGCCTCTGTTGTGGAACGCCAGCATCCTGAGGTTGCAGGCGTCCTGCGCGGCAAAGCAAGCCCTCAAGAGCTGACGCCGGAACTGCATGCCCGTGTCTTTCAGGCTCATGGAATCTGGTTTCAGCTGCTTGCCATTGTCGAGCAGCACACAGGCATGCGGCTGCGCCGTCAGGTCGAGCGCGTGAGGGGCGAAGCCGCGGTCGAAAGCACATTTGCCAGTGCCATCGGCGAGGCGGCGAACCTCGGCATCGATGCGGACGAGCTGCGCAGCCGGGTCTCCTCCACCCGCGTGAGGCCGGTGATCACCGCCCATCCCACGGAGGCGAAAAGAGTAACAGTTCTCGAAAAACACCGGCGCATCTACCGGCTGCTCGTCGAATTGGACCAACAGCGCTGGACGGCGCGGGAGCGTGCGGGAATCATCGACAGGCTGCGCGATGAGATCGCGCTTCTGTGGATGACTGGGGAGCTGCGGCTTGAGAAGCCGACGGTCGATCAGGAAGCCGCATGGGGCCTGCATTTTTTCCATGAGACTTTGTTCGACGGTGTTCCTGATCTATTAAAAAAACTCGATCGCGCCCTATCTCAATTTTATCCGGGCGAGGATTTTGCTCTCTCTCATTTCTTTCAGTTTGGCTCTTGGATCGGCGGCGACCGGGACGGCAATCCTTTCGTCACCAATGATGTCACACGCCGGACGCTAGCCCAGAATGCGCTCGCTAGCTTGCGTCACTACGAGCAGCATCTTTTCGCGCTTTTGCAGCAGATGTCGATCACGGAGCGCGCGCTTCCTGTGCCGCGGCCGTTCCAGGCTGCGCTGCTGGAGGCTCTCGCCGGAAACCCGGACAGCGCGCAGATTGTGCAGCGCAACCCAGGCGAGGCTTACCGTCAGTTCTTGTCTTGCATGCTGCGGAAGCTCAAGCTCACGATCGCAAAACTTGAGCGCCGCGAGCCGCAGAGCGGCGGCTATCAGACCGCTGATGAGCTGATCGGCGATTTGCGGATTGTGGAAAATGCTTTGACGGAAAGCGGCGTCCCGGAGCTAGCTTGTGATCTCGTGCGGCCCCTTCGCTGGGCGGTCGAAATCTTCCGTTTCCGCACGGTCAGACTCGATTTGCGCGAGAACACCACGCGCCTCACGCAAGCCTTGCAGGCGCTCTGGCGCGCCTCCGCCGTTAAAGAAAATCAATCTCCTGAGCCGCCTGATCCGGGATCGGCAGAATGGAAAGCCTGGCTAACGTCGGAGCTCGCAAAGCCGCTGCCTGCAGGCCGGAAAGAGCCGGATTTGCCGCCTGACGCGCGCGAAACGCTCGGCATGTTCGCGCTTGCAAGCGATAAGGGGAAAGAGTTCGACCGCGAGGCCTTCGGCAGCTTTATCCTCAGCATGACCCGCTCGGCCAGCGACATCCTGGGCGCTTATCTCCTTGCAAAGGAAGCCGGGCTTTTCCTCGACGCTGCGGGTGTGGAGGCTTGCAGCCTCCCCATCGTGCCGCTCTTCGAGACGATCGCAGATCTGCGCGCCGCGCCCGCGATCATGCGCGAGCTCTTGGCGATGCCCTTGATCCGGCGCAGCGCCCGCGCCCAAGGCGGCATACAGGAAGTCATGATCGGCTATTCTGATTCCAACAAGGACGGCGGATTCTTCACCTCAAACTGGGAGCTGGCGAAAGCGCAGACGCGGCTTGCCAAAGTTGGAGCCGAGGCTGGCATTTCGATTGCCTTTTTTCATGGCCGCGGAGGCTCTGTCAGCCGGGGCGGCGCCCCGACGGCCCAGGCGATCGCAGCCCAGCCGCCGGGTTCGATCCGCGGCAGCTTCCGCGTCACAGAGCAAGGCGAGGTGGTCTCCTTCAAATATGCCAACCGCGGCACAGCAGCCTTCCAGATGGAAGTGATTGCGGCAGCCGTGCTCAAGCACGCGCTTATGTCCGAGCGCGAGCAGGCGCTTGTGCCGAAGGCGGAATTCGACGAGGCCATGGAGGCGGTGTCTGGCGCCGCTTATGCGGCCTATGCAAAGTTTATCTCGCATCCCGATCTCTTGACCTATCTTCAGGCCGCAAGCCCGCTTGAGGAAATTTCGCTGCTCAATATCGGTTCGCGGCCCGCGCGGCGCTTTGGCGCCCGCTCTCTCAGCGATCTGCGGGCTATCCCCTTCGTCTTTGCCTGGTCGCAGAACCGCCATGCCATAACAGGCTGGTATGGGACGGGGAGCGGGATCGCGAGCTTTCTCGACATTCGCAAGGAGCGCGGCGAGGCGCTGCTGCGGCGCATGTTCAACGAATCCCGCCTCTTCCGCCTCATCATCGGCGAGGTCGAGAAGACGCTTTGCCTTGTCGATCTGAAAATCGCCCGCGATTACGCAAGCCTTGTCGCTGACCCTGCCGCGCGGGACGCCATTTTTTCCATGATCGAGCAGGAATACGATCTCACCCGAGACATGATCCTGCGGGTCACCCGCGAGCGGGAGATTGGCGAGAGGTTTCCGAGCTACCGGGCGCGCCTCGCGCACCGCCTCCCGACCATCAACCGGGTTAATCGCGACCAGGTCGAGCTGCTGCGCCGCTTCCGGGCCTGTGAGGCCGGGGAAGCTATGGAATCCTATAAGGCCAATCTTCTGCTGTCGATCAATTGCATCGCGAGCGGCCTCGGCGCGACCGGGTGAATGCGGCTATTTTAGACAAGGGCAACAAGCGGAAAGAGGGAAAGAGCATGAGTTTCACGATCATTGAGCAGGCGGCGCCGCGCCTGCACCGCTCCGAGCTGGCGGTGCCTGGATCCAATCCGGCTCTCTTCGAAAAAGCTGCCCAGTCGGCGGCCGATATCATCTTTCTCGACGTCGAGGACGCCGTCGCCCCGGACGACAAGGAGCAGGCCCGCAAGAATATTATCGCGGCGCTTAACGAGATCGACTGGGGCGCGAAGACCATGATGGTGCGCATCAACGGCCTTGACACCCATTACATGTACCGCGACGTCGTCGATATCGTCGAGGCGTGCCCGCGGCTCGATATGATCTTGATCCCGAAGGTGGGGGTTCCGGCCGACGTTTATGCGGTCGATATGCTGGTCACGCAGATCGAGATGGCCAAGAAGCGCGAGAAGAGAATCGGCTTTGAGGTTTTGATCGAGACCGCCCTCGGCATGGCCAATGTCGAAGCGATCGCCCAGTCGAGCAAGCGGCTTGAGGCCATGTCCTTCGGTGTTGCCGATTACGCCGCCTCAACAAGGGCGCGCACAACAGTGATCGGAGGCGTCAATCCAGACTATGGCGTCCTCACGGACAAGGATGAGGCCGGAAACCGCGCCTATTACTGGGCCGATCAGTGGCATGCCGCGCAAACCCGCATGATGGTTGCCTGCCGCGCCTATGGCCTGCGCCCAATCGATGGCCCGTTTGGCGATTTTTCCGATCCCGACGGCTATATTGCTGCCGCCAAGCGCGCCGCCGTACTTGGTTACGAGGGGAAATGGGCCATTCATCCCTCCCAGATCGCGCTTGCCAATCAGGTCTTCACGCCGTCCGAAGCCGAAGTCAATAAGGCGCGCCGCATCATGACGGCCATGGCCGAGGCGGCCAAGGCGGGCAAAGGCGCTGTGTCGCTCGATGGAAGGCTCATCGATATTGCGAGCATCCGCATGGCTGAAGCGCTCTTGAAAAAAGCCGAGGCGATCGGAATGGCGGCGTGATCAGCGCGTCACGATTTGTTTGTTGACCGGTCCGTGCGTGCGCGGTTTTGGCCGGGCAGGCACGGCTCGCGCGGATCTCATGGCCCCTCTGGCTGGTCCGGTTTTAGAGTCCAACCGGTCAAAACTGTTTCACGTGAAACATATTGGTAAGATTGCCGCTATGCGCAAAAGCACTTTCGCAAGGAAGCGCAAGGTCTAAAGCGGCGGTTTGGGGCGGGCGCGAATCTGCGATAAGATTAAACTTTGACCTTAGGTTTTTTGCCCCCCATCGTTAGTGTCAGCCTGAGACGGCCGCGGCGCTTTCGGCGAGAGCAGCCATGATGCCGCCCCGGCCTTCCCGCAGCGCGTATTTCCGCCATGAAGGGCGGGCAGACACTCGCTTCTCCGTCCTGGCGTGAAATTTGCTGTGTTGCGGAGCGCCGCGCTATATCCCGGCCCGGGACAGGTGGCGCCGGCGGCAGCGCCATAGCCACACGAGGGCTTTCCGTCCCCCGCCGTGCTCCCTTGGGCACGCCTGTTTCAGAGACGTTTGGACCGTTTAAGCGTGACCATTTCGGCTGCCCTTCATCATTTAACCCGCTACAAGTATGACCGGCCGGTCGTATTTGAGCCGCAGATTGTAAGGCTGCGCCCGGCGCCGCACTGCCGCACGAAAATCCGCGCCTATTCGCTGAAGGTGACGCCGCCCGAGCATTTCGTAAACTGGCAGCAGGATCCGCATGGCAACTGGCTCGCGCGGCTCGTGTTCCCGGAGCGCGTCACCGAGTTCAAAGTCGAGGTGGACCTCACTGCGGATCTTGCCGCCTTCAACCCGTTTGACTTTTTTATCGAGCCTTACGCTGAGACCTATCCTTTTGCCTATGAGCCGGAGCTGAAAGCGCAGCTTGCGCCTTACCTCGAAATGGAGCCCCTCGGTTCGCGGGTTGCCAATTATATCGCAAGTTTGCCCAAGGGCCCCGTGCATGCGGTGTCCTTTCTCGTCGATCTCAACAGCGCGCTGCAGAAAACGGTGCGCTATGTGATCCGGATGGAGCCCGGCGTGCAGACCCCCGAGGAGACGCTGGAGCTTGGCTCGGGGTCCTGCCGTGACTCGGCATGGCTGCTCGTTCAGATCCTGCGCCATCTTGGTTTTGCCGCCCGCTTTGTCTCAGGTTATCTCATCCAGCTCCGGGCGGACATTGAGCCGCTCGAAGGCCCGAAGGGCCCGGAGCATGATTTCACCGATCTCCACGCCTGGGCCGAGGTTTATCTGCCAGGAGCAGGCTGGATCGGCATGGATGCGACCTCCGGTCTGTTTTGCGCGGAGGGGCATCTTCCGCTAGCCGCAACGCCTCATTACCGCTCTGCGGCGCCGATCACGGGCCTCGTCGAACCCGCAAATGTCGATTTCCACTTTGATATGCGCGTCAGCCGCATCGGCGAGGCGCCGCGGATCACATCGCCTTTCTCAGACTCTGCCTGGGCGGAGCTCGATGCGCTGGGCGAGCGCGTCGATGAGGACCTGGCGCGCAACGATGTCCGCCTCACCATGGGGGGCGAACCGACTTTCGTTTCGATCGACGATTTCGAATCGCCCGAATGGAACAGCGCGGCAGATGGTCCAGCGAAGCGCAGCCTCGCCGACAAGCTGATCCGGCGCCTGCGGGAGCGCTTCGCTCCCGGGGGCTTTCTGCATTATGGCCAGGGAAAATGGTATCCGGGGGAAAGTCTGCCGCGCTGGTGCCTGGGTCTTTACTGGCGCAAGGATGGGATCCCGATGTGGCGGAACTCCGCGCTCATCGCAGATATTGCGCCGTCTGGGCCAGGCGCAGCGCCGCCAGCAGATGCAGCAGCTGTTGCCAAGGAAACAGGACAAGCCAGGGCGCTGGCGGTCACTATTGCGGAGAAGCTCGGAATTGAGAGCAGCTATGTCCTGCCGGCCTTTGAAGATCCGGCGGCCTGGCTTTTGAAGGAATCCAATCTGCCGGAGAATGCGGATCCGCTCGATCCAAAGATCGAGGACCCGGAGGAGCGAAGCCGCATGATCCGGACCTTCTCGCGGGGACTCACAACCCCCGTGGGGTATGTCTTGCCGGTCCAGCGCTGGAACGCTCAGGCGGAAGGGCCAAGCGCCGCAGCACGCCCGCGGTGGCAAAGCGAAAAATGGCCGCTGCGGCGCGGCAAGCTTTTTCTTATTCCGGGCGACTCTCCCGCCGGTTTCCGGCTGCCGCTCCAATCCCTGCCATGGATCCCGCAATCCTCTTACCCTTTTATTTTCGAGCGGGATACATTTGAAGAACGAGGGCCTTTGCCCGGCAGCGGGGGATTTACGCAGCAGTTCGAGCGCACGGCCGCCGCAGATGGACGCCGGGAGACCCGGATCGAGCAGGAGGTGATCAAAGGCGCGGTGCGCACCGCGCTTTCGGTTGAGCCGCGCGACGGAATTCTGTGCGTGTTCATCCCGCCGGTAGAAACGCTTGAAGATTATCTCGAGCTTCTCGCGGCGATCGAAGCGAGCGCCGGTGCGGCAGGCCTGAAGGTGCATATCGATGGTTATCCGCCGCCTTTCGATCCGCGGATCAATGTGATCAAGGTCACGCCCGATCCCGGCGTTATCGAGGTCAATATCCATCCTTCGGAGAGCTGGCGGGCGCTGGCCGATACAACGAAGGGGCTTTACGAGGAAGCCCGCCAAGTCAGGCTCGGCGCTGAAAAATTCATGATCGACGGGCGCCACACGGGGACGGGCGGAGGCAATCATATTGTGCTCGGGGGGCCGACGCCTGCCGATTCGCCCGTGCTGCGCCGGCCAGATCTGCTCAAGAGCCTGATTCTTTATTGGCAGCGCCACCCCTCTTTGTCTTACCTTTTCTCGGGCCTTTTCATCGGCCCCACGAGCCAGGCGCCCCGCGTCGATGAGGCGCGGCACGATCAGCTTTATGAGCTTGAGATCGCTTTGGCCATGACGCCGCGCCCAGGCGAGGACGCGCCGCTATGGCTCGTTGACCGCCTCTACCGGAATTTGCTTGTCGATGTGACTGGCAATACGCATCGCGCGGAGATCTGCATCGATAAGCTCTATTCGCCAGATGGCCCTTCAGGGCGGTTAGGTCTTGTCGAGTTGCGGGGCTTCGAAATGCCGCCGGATGCGCGGATGAGTCTTGCGCAGCAGCTGCTTTTGCGAGCCCTTGCCGCCTGGTTCTGGCAAGAGCCGCAGCAAGGCAATCTTGTGCGCTGGGGGACGGCGCTGCACGACCGCTTCATGCTGCCGCATTTTGTCTGGGAGGATTTTCTTGGCGTCCTCGCCGATCTACGGGAGGCGGGGTACACCTTCGACCCTCTCTGGTTCAAGGCTCAGTTCGAGTTCCGCTTTCCGTGCTATGGCGCTGTTGAGCACGGCGGTGTCAGACTCGAGCTGCGCCAAGCTCTCGAGCCTTGGCATGTGATGGGCGAGCAAGGCGCGGCCGGCGGCACAGTTAGGTTTGTCGATTCCTCGGTTGAGCGTCTGCAGGTGAAGGCCGCGGGCCTTGTCCAAGGGCGTCATATCATTGCCTGCAACGGGCGGCGTGTCCCCATGACTCCGGCTGGGACGCAAGGGGAAGCGGTCGCTGGCGTGCGCTTCAAGGCTTGGATGCCGGCCGTTGGGCTGCATCCGGCGATCCCCGTCCACGCCCCATTGACATTCGACATCCTCGACAGCTGGAACGGCCGCTCGCTTGGCGGCTGCGTCTATCACGTGGCCCATCCGGGAGGCCGCAATTATGAGACCTATCCCGTCAACAGCTTCGAGGCGGAAGCGCGCAGGCTCGCGCGCTTTCAGGACCATGGCCACACCCCTGGCTTTTTTGACATGCCGCGTGAGGAGCGCTCAGCGGATTTTCCGTTGACGCTCGATTTGCGGCGGCCGGTTTCTTTGTGACGCGGCCAGCCCTGGGCAGCCGGGGAGCGCTCCGCCGTGGATTTAAAGCGCTTCATATTCACATAAGCGCTCAGGCACAAACTTAACCGGCTGTTAACCATACGCTGCCTAAATCGGCAAAAGCGATTTGAGGCGCTATCGTGACAGCCGTTTCCCTTCCCCGTCATTCGATCAGGTTTCATGGCCGCTCCTACCACGCCATGGTCTTGGCGCCAGAGCCGCCCGTTGCGGACTGGCTTGCCAGTCTCGACAGCTGGCTTGACCGCTCGCCAGGCTTCTTTTTCGGGCGTCCCGTCGTGCTTGATGCCGGCGCGCTCAAGGCTGAGAGACGGGATGGCAAGTGCCTCATGGATAAGGAGGCTCTCGGGGATCTCTTGGACAAGCTCGCCAGCCGCAATATCAAGGTTATGGGCATCGAGGGCGCCGAGCCGTCGTGGCTCGACTTCGCGATGCCGCCGCTGCTTCTGAGCGGGCGGCAGACAAACGCCCTTCCCGGCGAAATTCCTCCCGGCGCCGCGGAGGCGGAAACGCCCGCTCATTTTTCAGAGCCGGGGCCGGCAGCGGAATCTCCCCCTTCCCGCGCGGAGCCTCAATCGCCTCCGGAGGGCGCCGCTCCGGCTAGGGCTGCGGAACCGCGGCTTCCCAATTCCTTGCTCTTGGAAAATTCCGTGCGCTCAGGCCAAAGCATCGTGCATCCCGAAGGCGACGTCATCGTCATCGGCTCCGTTGCTTCAGGCGCCGAGGTCGTTTCTGGCGGATCCATCCATGTTTACGGAGCGCTGCGGGGGAGAGCAATCGCGGGATCCCGTAATGCCCGCGCGCGGATTTTCTGCCGCAAACTCGAAGCCGAGCTTATCTCGATCGACGGTCTTTACATGATTGCAGACGATATGCCTGCGCATCTGCGGGGCAAGCAGGTTCAAGTGTGGCTCGACGGCGACTCAATGATCGTAGCGCAGGACTGAGACAAACGGGAGACATCAACATGGCCAAAGTTATGGTCGTAACGTCCGGGAAGGGCGGCGTCGGCAAGACGACCTCCACCGCTGCTTTGGGTGCGGCATTGGCGAATTCTGGCAAGAATGTCGTGCTTGTGGACTTCGACGTCGGTTTGCGCAACCTCGATCTCGTCATGGGGGCAGAGCGCAGGGTGGTCTATGACCTGATCAATGTCGTGCAGGGCGATGCCAAGCTCGCGCAGGCGCTTATCCGCGATAAGCGTGTCCCCACCTTGTCCCTCCTTCCCGCCTCCCAGACCCGCGACAAGGATGCGCTGACCGATGAAGGCGTCGAGCGCGTCATCGGCGAGTTGAGAGAGAAATTCGATTGGGTCATCTGTGACAGCCCAGCCGGCATTGAGCGCGGCGCGACGCTTGCCATGCGCCATGCCGATATCGCGATCGTCGTCACAAACCCTGAGGTCTCCTCTGTCCGCGACTCTGACCGCATCATCGGGCTGCTCGACTCGAAGACGGAGAAAGCCGAAAAGGGAGAGCGGGTTCAAAAGCATTTGCTGCTGACGCGTTTTGATGCTGCCCGGGCGGGGCGCGGAGAAATGCTGAATGTCGATGATGTGCTCGAGATCCTTTCGATCCCTCTGCTCGGAATCATTCCGGAAAGCACGGAGGTCTTGCGTGCGTCCAACCTTGGCTCGCCTGTCACTCTGAACAATCCTGCGAGCGCGCCGGCACGCGCTTATTTCGATGCGGCGAAGCGGCTCAATGGCGAAGTCCTCGAAGTGACGATTCCGAGCGACCGCAAAAGTCTCTTTGGCAAGCTCTTTGGACGGAGGGCCGCATGAGGTTCTTGGATTTCTTAAGGCGCCCGCGCACCGCACCTGTGGCCCGGGAGCGGCTGCAGATCCTGCTCGCGCATGAGCGGGCTGTATCCGGCAAGTCTGACCTTATTGCTATCCTTCAAGGGGAGATCATGGCCGTGATCGCCAAGCATTTCCCGGTGGGGGAGGAAGGGATCAAGGTGAAGATGGAACGCGGCGAAGTGGTCTCGACGCTTGAAGTCGAGGTCGAGATTCCGACGCCTCTATGGCAAAGCTTGCCGCTGCCGCCGAAGCCCGTTCGGGAGGAGCCTTTAATCGGAGCGGTTTCTGAGGACGCCTGTCCGGCGGAGGCCGCGGAAACGGCGCCAACTGCGTAACCCGTCTGCAGGAAGCAGCTGCCCTTCGTGATCACTGTATCAGGCCGGAGTTGACCGGCAAGACCATGAAAGGGCGGTCATCCCGAGGCCCTGCAAGGGGCAGGCGCGGCCAAGAGAGTGCGGGCATTCAGCGTGAAACATAATCCGGAGCGGCTGTCGGATCGCCGATCTGCACCCAAATATTCTGATCCGTTTGCGACTGGCGCTTGACAAAGTGATAGCCCGTCTGGGCCCAGGGCTTCACGTCGTCGTTCATATTGTCCAAGACGAACTCGCCGCCCGTGGTTTTGACGGTGAGGACAGCATGTCCCTCGAGGTGCTCATCCTTGACGACGGTCATGAGCAAGGCCTGACGGGGAAAACCCTCGTCAATCAGTATCTTGCGCTTATAGAGCGCGTAATCCTCGCAGTCACCCTTCCCGTCGGAAGGATAGTCCCACCGGTCGATTGCCCCCCAGTGTTCCATATCGGGAAGCGGCTTGATATGGGCGTTGACCCATTGGCCGACCCGCTTGATTTCTTTCAGCGCCTCGGGGGTCAAAGGGATGTCGATCGGGGCCAGAGGCCCGCCTTCGCACTCGCCGCCATAGCGGCGGCAGAACTCGGACCAGCCATAGGGCACGCTGGTGAGATCACCCAAAGGAGCATTGAGAATTGCGGCGGCAAATGCGTTACTGGCCGGGGCCGCGCGCGCAGGCGAAGAAGCGCTCCATCCGCCCGCCGGCCCGGCCAGAAGGGAGAGCAGCAGAGCAATTCCTTTGGCTTGGCTGTTCATCTTTGCGTCTCCCGCATGTCATGCAAGGCAAGCTTGCAGGCATTCTTTTGCGGGAGCCCTAAGTATAGATTTGAAATTTTAGTAAAACAACGCGTCACGAGAGACGCATCTACCTCTTGCCATACTCCTTGTCTATGGGATTCGATTAAAATCAGCCAAAATGATCCAACAGAGCTTTTCATTTGAGCAAATTGTTTTTTTGAACCCTATGGCGCAGCGTCATCAAACAAATCAAACGCTCAGCAAGGGTTGCCACAATCCATATGCGGCGAGCCTTCAACCCTGAAACATTATCACATGGCCGCGGCGAAGTCGAACAGTCAGCTTGAGCGGCTCCTTTCTGGGAATAGCCGCGTTGTATTCAACTTGCGCAATTATTTGATACGAGGCAACATGAATTGGCCGCTTGGAGGCTATTCATGAATTCGCTGGTTAGCGCTGACCAATGGGGTTCTGAAAATCTCGACTTCCCCCCGGGCGCATCCAGGCTTTCGCCGGAAGACCGCGCTGCGCTTGAGCGGGCGATGCAAGAGCTCGAGCGCTCAAGTTTTGCCATCAGGCTGACCGCCCTTTTTGGAAGGCAGGTCAGCGCTCTGGCGTCCATGATGCCAGCCCAGCTTGCTGAAGCTGCGGGCAGGGCGGCTGACGCTGCCGTGCGCAACGGGCTTGCCATGGCGCTTCGAAGCCTTGCTGGCAAGCCCCTGAACGATAGGCGCAGGCTGCACAAAGGGATGGCCGCCCTTGCCGGGGCGGCCGGGGGTGCCTTCGGCCTCGCAACCCTTCCGGTCGAATTGCCATTTTCCACAATGATTATGCTGCGGTCGATTGCTGATATTGCGCGCAGCGAAGGCCATGACCTCGCAGACCCAAGAGCGGTTCTCGGCTGTCTGGAGGTCTTTGCCCTTGGAGGACATACCGGGCCCGCCAGGGAGCAGCCGATGATCGATGAAGATGAGCCTGCCTTTCGAAACGGCGCGTTCTTGAAGCCTGGGTATTTTGCGGTCCGCGCCATTTTGGCAAAAACGGTGACGGAAGCTGCGGGCTATCTTACAGGCCGCAGCATCGTGAACGAATCCGCGCCAGCGCTTGTCCGCCTTGTGGCGCAAATCGGAAGCCATTTCGGTGTTGCGGTCTCCCAAAAGCTCGTGGCCCAAACGCTTCCCATTATTGGCGCGGCGGGAGGAGCGGCTATCAATTATGCCTTTGCGGATCATTTCCAAACGGTCGCCCGCGGTCACTTCACTGTAATGAGGCTTGAGCGCCGCTATGGCGCACGCATCGTGCGCGCTGAGTACGAAAAGCTTCGCCGCGGCGCGTGAGCTCATTCCGCGATGCCCCGGCTTCCGCTAGGATTTGGCTTTACCAAGCAAATCCTTTATCATGATTTTTTTGATGCTTGGATTTCACAATGAATCTCATTCGAGTTAGCCGCATCTCGCGCATATTGATCGCGCTGGCTGCTGGAAGCGCCGCTGGGATTTCGTGCCCGGGCACAGCAAAAGCGGGCTTTTTTGATTTCCTGTTTGGTGCGCTCGCTCCTTCGCAGCCTGCTTACGACCCCAATCTGCACCCGCAGGGCTTTGGCAGCACGCAGGGGGTGCGCAGGCGTGCGGACCGCAGCTTCCATCGCCATGACCAGAAAGCCCGCCGGAAGATCGTTGTGGCTGCGCGCACCGATAACCCGTCACGGCCGCAGAAGCCCGTCACGCTATTGGATGATGACAGCTTGCGGAAAGGCGACATTGTCGTAATGCCGGAAGGATTGCGCATTTTTGCTGGGGTGCCTGGCAGCCGCCACTCGCCGGAGGATTTCAAGAAACCCTCGGAGGTCAAGAGCCTTTCTAAACCCGAGCGCAAAGCTCTCGCGGGCATGGATCCGCGCGCTTCTTTCCCTGAGTCCAAAGAGGGCCTCGTGACGGGGCGGTCGGCAACAGACCAGAAATTGAGCCCTGGTGAGGTAATCACGGATCCCAGGGGCCGGATGGTCCGCTACGTCGGGCCGTGAATTTCTCGGGGGTGTTTGCGGCGCTCCAGAACTTTTCGGCATTCCAAGAAATTCCGTTGCCTCAGTCACTCTGGGGGGGTGCCCCCCTCTCCATTGCGCTCAACACGTCCTTTGCAATCGCGCGGGTGACGCGGCGATGGCGTGCGAGCGCCTCGCGGTCGAGCGCGTCGACAAATGCGCGGGCTTTGTCGAGAGAGCGTTCAAGTCTTACTGCGGCATAAGTGACAACGCTGTCATCGGCAAAAAGCTGGCGCTCGACAAAAAGCTTGACCAATACCGCGCGCAGCAGAGCATCGTCGGGCGGGCCGATGGAAACGGTTGGAGCGAGACGCAAGCGCGATAGCAAGTCAGGGATGCGCAGACCCCAGGCATCTGGCTGTGTTTTTGCGGTGATAAGCAAGTGCGAGCGCCGTTCCCGCAGCAGATTCACGATGTGGAAGAGCTGCGCTTCGCAATCGCAGCCGGCATCGGCATCCTCTAGGAGCAGCGGCCTTGTGGCGAGCAGCTCGATGTCGGCTCCGGCAAGGGCGCGAGCCGGGTGTATGCTCGCGCCCGAGTCGCGAGCCCAGATCGCACCAAGATGACTCTTGCCGGCGCCAGGCGGCCCAAGGAGCATCAGCATATAGTCCGGCCAGCGCGGCCAAAGCCCGATTGCCTCATATGCCGTTGCGTTGGAGGCCGAGACAAAAAAATTCTCGCGGTCGTGCCTTGGCTCCGGGGCGAGGTTCAACGTCAATTGCGGATGCGCGCGGAGCGGCGGGGAGGAATTATCCCCTTCCATCTTAGTGGCCCTCGCGATCCGCTTGAGGGCTCGTGTTCCTGAGAAGAAGGGCCGGATGAGGCCCAGCAGCGCCCGTGTAAAGATTGCTCTTGCGATAAAGCCCGGCCGCGAAGCGCAATATCACCCCCGCTGCCGCGGCAAGAGGAACTGCTATGAGGAGGCCAGTAAAACCGAATTCGCTGCCAAAAGCGAGAAGGGCGAAGATCAGCCATACCGGGTGAAGGCCCACCGATTCGCCTACGAGTTTCGGCGAGAGGATATTGCCCTCCAGAAATTGGCCAGTCAGAACGACGCCCAATACCGAGATGAGCAATTGCCATTGCGGCCAGTCCTGCACAATTGCAACGGCAGAAGATATGATGAGCGCGCCGAGCGAGCCGACGTAAGGAACAAAACTCAGAACTCCTGCCGTAATCCCAATCAAAAGTCCGAAGTTGAGGCCGGTCAGGGTCAGGCCGATGCCATACCATGCGCCGAGGAACAGGCAGACCAGTGCCTGGCCGCGCAAAAATCCTGCCATTGCAGAATCAATCTCCCGCGCAAGCGCGCGCACTGTTTCCCTCTGCCGCAATGGGACAAGCCCGTCGATCGCGGCAACCATCTTGTCCCAATCGAGCAGCATATAAAAAGTGACAACAGGCGTAACGACGAGGAGCGACAAGAGATTGAGGAGGGCCGCGCCGCGGGTGAGAATGGAATTCAAGAATGATATTGCCCATTGCGCAGCTTGACTGAGAAGATTGCTGGTCGCATCTGCAAGGCTTGCCCCGGGCTTCGTTCCAGCGCCGAGCTTTTCCATCAGCGCCCCGCCATATTGCTGCAGGAGATGATCGATCTCGGCCGAAATCATCGCTTCGGCCTTGGCAGCATAGCCTGGCAAGCTATCGATCAGGCTGGCAAGCTGCCGCCACAGAACAGGTAAAATCAAAAAAGAGATAAAGATCATGAAAACAGCAAAAGAAATCATAATGAGGAGCGTTGCCACGAGCCGCTTAAAGCCAAGCCGCTCCAGCCGGTCGACGACGGGATCGAGGAGATAGCCAAGTGCGACTCCGGCCACGAAGGGCAAAAGCACGCCGCTGAAGAGCCAAAGCAATGCAAGGAAAAGACAAAACGTGCCGGCCCAGAAGACGGCTTGCCATTCGATCCGCATTGGCGCCACTGCGTTCTGGCTGTTGGTTGCCAGCCGGTTTTTAGCATGGATTCCAAGCAATGATCCAATGCCATGGGCAATGATCCATTGCCATGGCCTTATGCCCTCTTCGCCGGTTGCGGCTTGGCGAGCGGAAGGGCTGAGGCTGGCTGCCTGGCCGCCAGCCATCCAAAAAACCATTGAGAAATCGCAAGGTAAGGGCAGGATTCAGTGCTGGGGCGACTGGCGCGGGCTCAATTCCCGAAAAACTGTCTCAGTCCTGCTTCAACGGCTGCTTTTTCCTCCGGCGTGAGCTTGGCAAGCTCGCCGTCGAGCCAGGCGTCGCGGATGCCAGCCGCATTTGCCAGGAGATGCCACTTCATGGCTTCAGCCATATTCTTCGGCAAGCCACGCCCCGCGGCAAGAATGCGGGCAGCACGGTTTTGCGCGACGGGGTTGTTGTGCATTGCTGCTTTCAAAAAGAGTTTGGCTGCTCCAGTCTCATCTTTCGTCACGCCGATCCCGTTGAACAGCATAATCGCATATTCGACCTCAGCCGGAACATTTCCGTCATGGGCGGCGCGCCCGATCCATTCGGCAGCTTTCTCGTCGCTTTTTTCGACGCCTGTGCCATTTCTATATAACAGCCCAAGAGCGTAGGCGGCATCGGAATAGCCGAGTTCCGCAGCCTTGCGGAAATATTCAGCGGCGGCCTTGAAATTCTTTGTGACGCCGTTGTTTTCGATGGCGAGGACGCCAAGATTGTAAAGCGCGCCGGGGTGGCCTCTTGCCGCCGCTCTCTCGAAGAGCAAGATAGCGCCCGCGCGGTCCTTGCCGATGCCGTCGCCTCTCAATTTGGCCATTGCAAGGGCAAACATTGCCTGGGGATCGCCGCGCTCGGCGGCAAGCTTGTACCAGCTCGCCGCTTTGGCAGCGTCCTGCCGGACACCAAGGCCAAGCGCATAGAGCTCACCGATCAAGGTCATTGCCGGTCCGTCACCCGGATCCGACTCAATCCGTTTCATCGCCTCGCGCATCGCGGTGACGTAATAACCGCGTTGATAGGCCGCAAAAGCAAGATCCGGCGTTCCGCCAAGCTCAGCAGGGGCAGGCAGCGTCTCGGCCTGCGAGGCTGCAGCGGCCAGTCCCCCTGGGAGGGACTGCATATCCGTGCCACTCCCGGCAAGAGCGGTCTGGCTTCCCAGCACGGCAGCCCATAAGGCGGCTAGACCGATGCAAACACGGGGCGCGCGGCCCTTCCTTTCAAGTCTCATGTGAAACACCGGCGCAGTTCAGCGGAGGACTGCCCCTTCCCGGAGGTCTTGCCAAGTGCCTGAATGCCGCTGCCCGGCAGCGCGCAAGCTTTTACCTGCGTTTCCGGCAATTGGATGTCATCGGGATCCGGGTGGGCTGGTGGCCCTGTTGCGCGAAGTCTCGCCTATCTGCCACGGAGACGGCGCCGGGCGCAAAAAAAACGCGGCAGCCCGGGCCGCTTGTGCGCATCCGCAGCAAAGAGGAAGATCCAGAAAAGATCCAAGCCCGCTTCGCCGCCTCTCTTAGCGCCGCTCCCGCCGCCGCTCGTGATGGGATTGGTAGGCGACAGCCGAATGGCAGGCGCAATAAGGCCCATGGCCGGGAAGCTTCTTAGCGCCGCAGAAGCGGAATTCCGGCTGCGCGGGATCCCCTATGGGCCACCGGCACATCGACTCCCGCAGCTCCATGATTGTCACGGGCTCGTTGATCGGAACGACAATTTCCTTCTCTGCTTGAGGCGCCGGGGCTTCCATTATGATCGGCCGCAGCGCCAGCGCAGTATTCCCAGCAATGGATGCAACCTCTGTGGCGGCATGCGCAGCTCGCCTCGAAATCTTATGCCCTGGCTGTGCGGCGGCAGACACATTTCCAAAAACCGTCTTGGCGCGGCCCGAGAGCCCAAGGCGGTAGACTTTGCCGATCACAGCATTGCGTGTGATGCCGCCGCCGAGCTCGGCGGAGATCCGGCTTGCGCTCCATCCTTCGAGCCAGAGTTTCTGCAACAGCTCGATTCTCTCCTCGGTCCAAGACATGGAAGCTCCCTCAGAACGCGCCAAATTTGAACTGAGTGCCGTGCGATAGGCCGCTCACCCCAAAATCACTGGGACCGCTCCCCATGTTTGCGGCATCGATGTCCCAGGCAAATGCCAAATCCATGAACGCCACGGACCGGCAGATCTTCAAATATGAGCCTCGTAGAATCCGTGCGGAAAGCTACACCCGCCATTGAAACTTCTGCAAGACGCGCACCGCCTTGGATAATGTTTTCAACAAGAGCTTGTCTGCATCTGGCAGACGTGCTGCTGCCTGCGCGTGTTATCGGGCCGTATCGCTAGCGCCTTGATGACAAAAGGATCAAACCAGAAACCTGCTTCATGGTTCCACTGGCAAGTCTTGCATCCGTTTCTCATCCCTGCCGCAATCACAGAAAACCAGATTTCAGCACGGCCCCTTGCAAAAGCACGGATAGTGCAAGCCCGCTGAATAGTCTCCTGCAGGGACCGCGCATTTTTTGGTCTTGCAAAGAATGCTCCAGCCGCTTTGCAGAGTGATCACGCCATGGACCTCTGAGCAGGCAGCCCCGCCTCATTACAAACATCGCCTGATGAGCTTGTGCCAGACTTGTGGTGATGGAGGTGGGTGCAGGGGGGCGCTTGCGGGTCTTGGCGGATATGAAGCACATGCTGCTCCCTTCCAGAATTTCGCGGGAGGACAGCGCGGCGCGGACGGCCTTTCTTGGAGCATAAGGCGCGCATGATGAAGTCCGGGGAATGTCTGGGCAGGATAGTTTCCCCGGATCCATGGAGACCCAGCCGTATATGACCGAATGCTGCAGAAAGGCGCTCCGCCTGCTGCTCAGCGCCGGAGACCGCGCGCTTAGGCTCGTGGAAAGCACACTACCAATAATCTTGTGGATGGGCCCGCACCGGCAAGCAGGCTGCGCTGAAAGGCGGTTCTCGCCTCCGCCTCATCACCGCCGCTGAACGATAATAATTCAATGCGCCTGCCAGCTTTCCGCGCGGCGAGCCTGGAATGAGCGGAGCGAGCCCCCGCGAGTTCCGCCGGAGGGCGCAGTCCCCCTTGCCGCGCGGGCAAGTATTGGGGGAGAGACTCCCCGGAGTGGATTGCTCCGGCCCGAACCAGGTGTGTTAAGGCCTCGCTGAGCTTCGGCAGTGTTCTTACCGCGGACGCGGGCCAGGGGCGGGCAGGCGACCTTATTATTTTTTCATCTCAGGCGGCGCAATTCGGCGCTGCGCCTGGCGCAGATTTTGGCGTTCCCGTGACGGCAAAAGCGCCCTCTGACCGTCTGTTGCGCGCTGTCATGCGTTCCTTTACAAAGGCGCCAAATCGAGGGCGCATGATGGCCGATCCAGAAGAAGAAGTTTCCAAACCAGAATCCGGGCCGGGCTCGGTGCCGGGCTCAATCGCGCAGCAGCCGGTGGAGCGCAGCGGGCAGCCGCTTGAAGCTGATGCGCCGAACTCCGTGTTTGAGGATACCGCAGCGGCCGGAGAAAACGAGACGGCCCCGTCAGAGTCTCTGGCGCTTGATGCGGAATCGCCTTCCGCTGTGGGAGAAGACGGGTTGCCGCCTCCTGCCGCCGGTGATGAAGATGGCGGCAAGGCCGGGCTCAAAGAACCGGATCGCGCAGCGGCTCCTTCGCTTTCAGCTCACGCAGATTCCCCGCCGCCCCCTCCGGTTGAGACACGGGCAAAACGGGCTTCGCTTTTCCCCGCGCTTGCGCTGACTGCCATTGCAGGCGCTGCTCTGGGTTTCGGCGGAACGCTGCTTCTCCGCTATTTCGAAGGGCCGCCAGCAGAAGGTTCTGTTTCTGGCGAGAACTTGGCCGAAGTCAGCCGCCGGATTGATGCGGCTGAGAGCAAGGAGGCTGCCCTTTCGGCCGACTTGCGCCAGGCCCTGGCCGCGCTGGAATCCCGGCTTTCAGCGGTTGAAGGTAAGGCGGGCAAGGCGGAGGAGCTTGCCAATCTGGCCGAAGCCGACGCCCAGAAGGCGCTCGCTATGCCGCCGCCGCAGGAGCCTGCATCCGGCGCTTCACCGGTTGAGCTGCCTGATCTCAAACCTCTCGAAGAGCGGATTGCGGCTCTCGAGCAAAAGCTCGGGCCGCTTGAAGCAGCCCTTTCTGCTCCGAAAACCCATGCCCGCGCCGAGCAGGAGCGGGAGACTCCGGCAGCCAGTCAAGCATCGCGCGCGCAGGCGGTCGCGGTGGTTGCCGCCAGCCTGCTTCACACAGTAGAGAGCGGCGGAAAGTTTGCGGGCGAAGTGGCAGCACTTGAAAAGCTCGGCGTTCCGCGCGCCGCACTGGAGCCGCTCCACGGAATCCCCAATCTTACCGTGGCCAGCGAGCGTCATCTCTCAAAGCAATTTGCGGCTCTTGCCCCAAAGATCATTGCAAGCGAGAGCGCGAAGGCTGAGGGGCCTGAGGAAACCTTCCTCGACCGGCTGACGCGGCATGCGAAAGGGCTCGTCCATGTGCATCGCGTCGGTGACGGCGAAGCCGGCGGCGTCGAGGGCATCGTGGGGCAGATCGAGAATGCGCTTGCGGCCAGCGATCTCGAGGCGGCTTATAAAGCGTGGACGGGGCTTCCGGCGCCGGCTGCGAATGTGTCTGAGGAATGGGCAGCCGCTGTAAAGGCCCGGCTCGATGCTTTGAATGCCGCAAAGTCAATTGAGGCCGATGCTCTGGCCGCGCTTGGCAAGCCCAAGTCCTGATCACCTGCCGCTGAGACCAACTGCGCTCTCGCCGAGAAAAACATGCTCCGGGTCCTCTTTTATCTCCTCGTCCTTATAGCCTTGGCGGCTGGCTTGGCGTGGCTGATCGACCGTCCTGGCGAGATCGTCCTCAACTGGCAAGGCTACCGCATCGAGACCTCCATTCTTGTCGCGCTTGGCCTGCTGCTTGCTGTTATCGCCGCGGCTGCGGCGCTCTGGAATCTCCTGAGCTTTGCCCTTCGCTCTCCCTCCGCTCTATCGCTTGCGAGCCAGGCGCGCCGCCGCGAAAAGGGCTACAGCGCCCTTTCGCGGGGCATCATCGCGGTCGGGATGGGCGATGCGCGGCTCGCAGGCAAGGCCGCGGCCGAGGCGCAGCGTTATCTTCCGCATGAGCCCCTGGCGCTTTTGCTCCGCGCCGAGGCAGCACAGCTTGCCGGAGACCATCATGCGGTCGAAGCGGCGTTCAAGGAGATGACCCGCCGCGATGATATGCGCCTTCTCGGCTTCCGCGGTCTTCACGCTCATGCCCACCGGCGCGGAGATGTGGCAACGGCGCATCAGATTGCTCACACGGCGCATGGAATTGCTGCTTTGCCTTGGACAGCAACCGCAGTCCTTGAACGGCATGTGATGGCAAAAGACTGGCCAGGAGCTTTGGCCGCGCTCGACAAGAGCGCAGACGTCCTGGACAGGCGGACGCGCGAGCGTTACAGGGCCGTGCTGACGACAGCGATTGCGCTGGACCGGGAGCAGGCCGATCCGGACGAGGCGCTTGCCTTGGCCCGTGCCGCGGTCAAGCGCGCGCCTGATCTCGTCCCCGCGGTAGCGCTTGCGGCCCGGCTGCTCGCGCGGAAAGGCGGCGCGCGAAAGGCCGCCAAGATGATTGAAAGCGCCTGGCCGCTCGCGCCGCATCCCGATCTCGCAAAGGTCTATCTCGATTTGCGCCCGGGCGAATCCCATGCCGAGAGGCTCGCGCGGGCGCGAACGCTTGCGAAACTTGCCCCGCGCAATCCCGAAAGCCGGATGATGCTGGCGAGCGCCGCCATTGCAGCTTGCGATTATGCTGCCGCGCGCGAAGCGATGCTCCCCTTGATCCAGCAAGGGGAGCGGCCAACGGCCAAAATGTGCCTCATCATGGCGGAGATCGAAGAGGCCGAGCATGGCGAATCGGGCTATGTCCGCGAATGGCTCACGCGCGCCACGCGCGCGCCGCGAGACGCCTGCTGGATCGCCGACGGCCTTATGTCCGATCACTGGCTGCCAGCCTCGCCTGTAACAGGAAAGCTCGACGCCTTTGTCTGGAAAAGGCCGCTAGAGCATCCAAGCCCCGCCGCCGAAGCGGAGGATGCAGTCTTCAGGCCCATTTCGCCTCCCTCTCAAACAAGTGCTCTTATCGAGAAGACGCAGACCATCGCAATACCGCCGCCCGGGTCAGAGAGCCAGGCCAAAGCCGGGCCAGAGCCGGCAGAAAGCGCCCCGCAGGCCCGTGCAGAATCTGCTGCCGCGAGCGGGCCAGACGCCGCATCGCCAGGCCCGGGAGAGGCTGCACAGTCAGCGGCAGCTCCGCCCTCCCCGCCTGGAGGGGCTGCGGCTGCTGGAGCATGATTGAACCCAGGCGGCTGCGCTTGGCCCCCGCAGGCTAGAGCCGAGACTGCGCGGCTCCCGCCGGGCAAAGCAAAAAACCCAGCAAGGCTCAGGGCATGTTCAGCCGTTGCGCTTCATGCGCGTTGCGCCCTCGACGTGTAAGTTTGATGAATGTAATATGTCTGCAACAAGACAGAGTCTTTGAGGCTCTTCGTTTTCCGGATGGCTTATGTCCCGGATTGCTGGATTTCTGGTTCATTGTCTTACAGCGAGCGGGGCTGCACTTGGGCTTGCAGCATTGTTTGCTGCTGCTGAAGGGCGCTTTTCCGAGATGTTTGCGTGGCTCGGCGCAGCGCTTGCGGTCGATGCCTTCGATGGCTCCTTGGCTCGGCGATACAATGTGCAGGAAACGGTCCCGCACATTGACGGCGTCATTCTCGATCTCGTCGTCGATTTTCTAACTTACGTCGTCGTGCCGATCGTCGCCCTGTGGCGCTCGGGCCTGCTTTCTCCTCCGCTTGCCATTCTCGTTTGCTGCGTGGTCTGCGCCGCCTCCGCTCTTTACTTCGCCGACCGGCGCATGAAAACGCATGATCTCTGGTTTCGCGGCTTTCCGGCGATCTGGAACGTTCTTGTCTTCTATCTGCTGGTGCTGCGGCCCGAGCCTCTCATAAGCACGCTTGCCATCATTGCTGCTGCCTGCTTGATGTTCGCGCCTGTTGTCTTTGTTCATCCTCTGCGTGTTGCGCGGCTGCGTCCCGTCACAATAACCGCAACCGGGGTGTGGTCTGCGGCTGCAATTGCCGCAGTGAGCCAGAACCTTGCCCAAGCTGATTTCTTCATCAAAGCGGCGCTTGTTGCTGCGGGCGCCTACTTCCTCGTCCTGCCTTTCTTCCGGAAGGTCATGTAACCCTCATTTTCTGCGCGGATCGTTTTCCAGGGTTTTGCCTTCTTCATGGCGCAAGCGAAGCGCTTTTTTCGTCAGGGCAGGGGTTGAGGGAGGCGGGCGGCCCGTTTGTACAATTCAATTTTCGGGAAACCGGCCCTTCAACAAGGGGGGCAGCATGCGCCAGCTTTTGCGCACTGGGCGGACCTTCCGTCCGCAAGCCGGTGTCCAGCCCCGCTTGCGATGTAAGGCGCGGCACAGGCCGAGCAATTGCGGCGGCGGCTTTGCAATAGCGCTTGGCTATTCTTGCCATCCGCTCCAGCAGTTTGATGCGCGCAACTGCAAATCCGTGCTAGTCCTAAGGCGGCGCGGGCCGGAAAGCTCGCTTCGCTCCACCCAATCAAAATCTTCCGCAAAAAAGTCTTCGAATGTCTCAAACCGGACAAAATCAGCTCGGCCGCGCCGCAAGCCCTTATCTTCTCCAGCATGCAAAAAACCCGGTGCATTGGCAGATGTGGGGCGAGGCCGCGCTCAAAGAGGCCCAGGCCCTCGATAAGCCAATCCTCCTCTCGATCGGCTACGCTGCCTGCCATTGGTGCCATGTAATGGCGCATGAGAGCTTTGAGGATCCCGCCACGGCGGCTCTGATGAACGAGCTTTTCGTGAATATCAAGGTTGACCGCGAGGAGCGCCCAGACATCGATCACATCTATATGACCGCCTTGCATGCCATCGGCGAGCGCGGCGGCTGGCCCTTGACGATGTTCTTAACGCCCAAGGGCGAGCCATTCTGGGGCGGCACCTATTTCCCGAAGGAATCCCGTTACGGCAGGCCCTCCTTCAAGAGCGTCCTGAAGACGGTTGCCGAAGCCTACCGCACAAAGCGGGAACAAATTGCGCAAAATGCGCTTTTCGTCCGGGGCGAGCTTGAAAAGGCGCACGCGGGCAGCGGTGGCGCGCTTACTTTGGAGCAGGCGGACAGGCTCGCAGAGCAGGCGGCGGCTTTCATCGATCCCGTTTATGGCGGGCTGAAAGGAGCGCCGAAATTTCCGAACACGCCCATTCTCGAGCTCCTTTGGCGCGCGGGGGCGCGGCTTGGAAAGCGCTCTTTCCGCGATCTCGTCAAATTGACCATGACTCATATGTCCCAGGGAGGGATCTACGATCACCTTGGCGGGGGCTTCGCCCGCTACTCGACGGATGAGCGCTGGCTCGTGCCGCATTTCGAGAAGATGCTTTATGACAATGCGCAGATCCTTGAAATTCTGGCCCTTTGTCATCACGAGTTTGGCGGGGCGCTTTTCCAGGCCAGGGCGCGGGAAACGGTGCAATGGCTGAAACGCGAGATGACAAATGAAGGAGGCGCATTTTGCGCAAGCCTCGATGCCGACAGCGAGGGTGTCGAAGGGAAATTCTACGTCTGGACATATCCCGAGATCGAAAGTCTGCTTGGGGCTGATGACGCTGCCTTCTTCGGAAAATTTTATGATGCCACACGCTTTGGGAACTGGGACGACGAGGCGCACGGCGGCCATGCCATTATCCTCAACAGGCTCGATGCCAGCCCTTTGACAGAGGAGGAAGAGGCGCGGCTTGCGCCTTTGCGCGCGATACTCTTTGAAGCGCGGGAAAAGCGCGTCCATCCAGGCCTCGACGATAAGATCCTTGCCGATTGGAATGGCTTGATGATCGCCGCGCTTGTCCATGCGGCAACGCTCTTTGGAGAGCCGGAATGGATCGGGCTTGCCGCGCGGGCCTATGATTTCGTCGCCTCTGTGATGCAGTTTGAGGACGGCCAAGGCTATAAGCGGCTCGCGCATAGCTGGAGGGCCGGCGTGCTTGTGAAACCCGGGCTTGCGCTCGACCATGCGGCGATGATCCGGGCTGCGCTTGCGCTGCATGAAGCGCGGAACTGGGCGCCTGGGCCGGCTTTGGGCCGGGACTATCTTCCGGATGCGGTCACCTGGGCGAGAGCGCTCGACACCTTTCACTGCGATCCGCATAGCGGTCTCATCAACATGTCCGCCAAGGATGCTGGCGATGTCCCGCTGCGGCTTGCTCCGGCGGCAGACGATGCCATTCCCAATGCGCACTCAGTGTATCTTTCGGCTCTGATTCGGCTTTCGGGGCTTACGGGCGATCCGCAGTGGCTTGCACGGGCCGATGAACTTTTCGCGGCCGTCAGCGGCGAAGTCCAGAGCAATTTGATTGGCCATGCCGGCATCTTGAATGCTCTTGATTTCCGGCTCAGATCCAAGGAGATCGTGACGGCGGGCCCAGGACGGAAGGCGCTCTACGAGGCGGCCCTCGGAATTCCCTTCACGGGGCGGGTCGTGCGGGATATTGAGAGGCCCTGGGATATGCCCGAGGGCCATCCTGTCAGAGCACAGGCCGAGGCGGCAGGCGGCGCGGCTGCAGCGTTTGTCTGCGCTGAAGGGTCTTGCTCCTTGCCCGCCCGCCACAAAGAGGCGTTGCTGCAAAGCGCAGGTTATGTTTAGGTGCTCTCCGGGAGCGGTGCCAAGCCTTCGCGGAACTGAGCCAGAGAGCCAGGAGCTTAAGAAAAATGTTAGAAACATTAGGCTCGCTGATAGGATCTCTTTTAAATATTGTCGGCAGTCTGTCGCATCTCATCATCATTATTTTCAGAAATCTTCTTCTCCTCAGCATAATTCTTGCCGCTGTGTTTGGTGCTTTGTTTGGCATCTACAAGCTTTTGCAAGCTGGCTACCGCACCCTCCTTGCAATGACCGGCAAGAAGCCTAGCCAAGCGCCGCCAGAGGACAAGCCTAAAGACAGCCCATGATCCTGAGAGCTGCAGCCGCCCCTCCGGTCTTGACGGGCGCGGGATCCCAACCGGTCTAGCGCAGGGCATTCGCCTTCCTCCCCGCAGCAGGGAGGGCGTCATTCGAGGATATTGAGCTTATCCCGCTATGGCCGGGGAGGTTTTATTTCCGCTAGTATCCATGCGCGGTTCTCGTCTTTGTGATGCGCGGGCCAATGCGCAAAGACGGTGCAATAAGAAAAGCGCCGCGAAAGCGGCAGCGTTGACCGTGAAGATACGGCTTACGATCGCAACGGTATAATCGGCGATGCCGCTGCCTGATCCAGCAGAAATCAGAAAAAGAGAGCCCTCGTAAACGGCGAAGGCGCCGAAGAATGCTGCTGTAGCCGCCATTGCAGGGCTTAGCTTCACCCGCTCTAACACAGAGACAGCGGCCCATGCTGCCAGCAATGTCACCGCGCCCAAAGCCAATCCCCAGAAAAATGTATCGGGCGCCAATGGATAATGGAGGATTGAAAAGCCCACGGACTGGTTGGCGAGCCAGACCGCCCCGCTGGCCGCAAAAGCGCCGCGCGGGGTCAGGGTCAAAGCCGCGGCCGCGGCAAAAGCTGCAAGCGGCGCTGCACAGGCTATGGTGAGGGTCGAGCCTATGCTTAGGGCAACAAGCACGCCAGCCCAAATGACTTGTTCCCGTGGCTTAAGGGAATGCAGCGCCATGCCTCATTTCTCCTCGGGAATGCCGTTTGCCTGTTAATTCCTTGTATTGCCACAAAGAACCCGCCCCTTCAGCAGCCTGCTTGCGCTGCCTTGAAGAAGGCTTGACAAATATGAGCACCAAGCAGGCCACGGCGTCAAGGACTGGAGAGGTGCTTCGGGAGCGATATCCCACAGCCGCCCCGCTATACGGCAGGGCGGGTAAGGAATTTAGCGCGCATTTTGGCGGCCAGATTCATGCTTACGGTTTATCCGGATCTGCTCGTCGATCAGCATATTCGCGATTGACATGCGCCGCTCCGCGCTGGAGCGCCGCGCGGGCTCGAAGCGGTCGGGATGGTTCTTTCTGGCGAAATCGCGGCGGATCCGCTTGAGATCAATCAATCTAAGACCGGCGCATAAGCCTAGCTCTTCCGCTATGGACTCGTCTTCGCTCTTTTCGCGGCCCGGTGCTGGCGAATTCGCCGTTGCTCCCTGGCCCGTGGCTGCGGCGGGGCGGGGCGGAGGGTCCGGCATAGCCGCCTCTCGCGTATAGGCCTCTTTTTGCCGCAGGCCGAGACTGCCGATCAGGCCAACAAGGCGGCCTTGCCAGGGGAAGGAAACTCTTCGAAGCAGACGCAAGAGCGGCCTGCCCGCCAGGCTTGCGCCTTTGCAAGACCCAACGGCCTCCCCCTTAGCCCCCTCTGCCGGATCCGCGTGCCTCTCCTTAGCCGCATTGAGATCAAGTGCAGCAAGGATATCGCCAAAATCTGCGTCTTTGCGGCTCTTTGCTTTCGGCATCATCGTTGGCATTGCTGGGCAAGACTTCGGAATTGCCCGTATCTGGAAAGCCGCACTGTGCCAGCAGGCCCTTGTGGCCGCGTTAATCGAATGGCGAGATTTGCGCGGTCCTTGCCGGCTCCCCCAGATGTCCGGCTGGCGTTTGGTCAATGTCCGGTTCTCATGCGCCATGAGCAATCAATTTTACGGCCTCCAGAAAGCAAGGAGAGGGTCCGGCGGGAGAGCTCTATGTTAAGCTTCCGCTCTGCTGCCATCCGGTGCTAATAAAGGCTGATGTTTGACCGCCGCACGGGCTAGACCATGCGAAAGTTTTCACGCCGCCAGACTTTGGCGGCCTTTCTGGCAACGGGCGCGAGCCTAGCCGCGCCAGGCGCTTATGGCGCCGCCGTTGCGCGTCTCACCTTTCTTCTCGTCAACGATGTCTATCGGATCGATGAAAATAACGATAGGCGCGGCGGGCTTGCACGCTTCGCAGGGGCCGTCAGAGCAGAGCGTGAAAGGGCGCTTGCAGAAGAGCGCCGCCTCTTCTGCATTCATGCAGGGGACACGCTCTCGCCGAGCCTAATGTCGAGCTTCGACCATGGCGCCCACATGATCGATCTCTTTAACGAGGCAGGGCTCGATATATTTGTTCCCGGCAATCACGAATTCGATTTCGGCAAGGATGTCTATTTTGCGAGGGTGAAGGAGGCCCGTTTCAAAATCCTTGCGGCAAACCTCAGACAGGCCGACGGCGCGCTTCCGCCTGATCATCATGAACAGCTCCTGATTGAGGCGGACGGCGTCAAGGTCGCTCTCATCGGAGCCGCCTATGAGGCGACGGCGTCGGCATCCAATCCCGGCGATCTTGTCTTTGCTCCAGCGATTCCAGCGGTGCGCGCATCGGCCAAGAGGGCGCGTGAGGCAGGCGCTGATTTCGTTGTCGCAATCATTCATGCCGATAAGGCAGCGGGAGAGGCCCTCATGACCTCCCATGCCGTGGATCTTATTTTGTCAGGCCACAATCATGATCTGCACATCGACTTCGATGGCCGCACAGCGCTCGTTGAATCCGAGCAGGATGCCAATTACGTCACCGTTGTCGATATCGACGTGCCCCATGAAAGGGGCGAGACTGGCGGGCCGCGCCCCTGGTGGCCGGATTTCCGTGTGATCGATACGGCGAAAATCAGTCCCGATCCGGCGATGCTCGCCAAGGTTCGGGAATATCAAAACCGCCTGGAGAAGCAGACGGAGGTTGAGATCGCTTCTCTTGCCGCGCCGCTTGACAGCCGCACCGAAGCCCTCCGCTCGGCAGAAAGCGCAATCGGGGACCTGTTTGCCGATGCGCTGAGAAAGGCAGCAGGCGCCGAGATCGCCATCATTAACGGAGGCGGCATTCGCGGCAACAGATTCTATCCTGCGGGCACAAAGCTTCTGAAGCGCGACATCCTCGACGAGCTGCCGTTCGGCAACAAGACCATCTGCACGGTTGTGCCCGGCGCGGCCATTCTCGCCGCGCTCGAAAACGGCTTCTCGAGAATCGAGAGCCTGGCCGGGCGGTTTCCGCAGGTCTCGGGGCTTGCCGTCGTGGCCGGTCCTTCGGCGCCGCCGGGAAAGCGGGTGATTTCGGTTGCCGTTAACGGAGAGCCGCTCGACCCCTCCCGCAGCTATAAGCTTGCGACCAATGACTTTATGGCTCGCGGCGGCGATGGATATGGGATGCTGGCGGGAAAGTCGCAGGTGACGGTGGATTCCGGCACAAGGCTTACAGCTTTGGATGTGATCACCTTTATCGCGGAGGCAAAGGTTATCGATGCGAAGGTGGAAGGCAGGATTGTCTTCCGGTAAGAGCCATGGATCTGCCGCCCGGAAGCTGAGAAAAGGGGCGCATCCTCAACCATCCCCGCGTGAGCATCAGCCGTTCGATTAACCGGACCTTAATCCTTCAAGGCCCCGATGCCCTCCGGGGCCAGCAGGGGGCTGCGGCAAGGCAAGAAGACAGCTTCCTCCTGCGGGCCGCACGGCAAAAAAGAAATTTCGTGCGCCTGCTTTTTCCTGTGCCCTTGGCAGACTACGTTTTTGCTTCCTTGCGTTGAGCTTGTCATGACAAGCAGTTAGAAGGCGGCGCTAACGGATTGAGGATAACAACGGATGAACGGCTCTACCCCGGCAGGCCGTGAGGCGGAATCACAAGCGCAGGCGCAGCAGCAGGCTGCGATCCTGATGCAGGCGCTGCCCCATATGCTTCACTATGACGATGCCATCGTTGTGGTGAAATACGGCGGCCATGCCATGGGCGATGAAAAAGTAGCCCGCAATTTCGCGCGCGACATGGTCCTCCTCGAGCAATCGGGCGTCAATCCCGTGGTCGTACACGGCGGCGGCCCGCAGATAGGCGCCATGCTGGCAAAGCTAGGAATCAAATCTGAGTTCGCTGGCGGCCTCAGAGTGACCGACCGGGCGACCATGGAAATCGTCGAGATGGTCCTTGCCGGGTCGATCAACAAGCAGATCGTTGGTTTCATCAATGCGGAAGGCGGCCGGGCGATTGGCCTTTGCGGCAAGGATGGGAATATGGTGACGGCCGTCAAGGCTCCGCAGACAAGCAAGGATGTCGATCTCGGCTTCGTCGGGGAGCCCGCCAAGGTAGACACAACGGTGCTCGATCAGGTTCTCGGGCGTGAGCTTATCCCCGTTCTTGCTCCCGTGGCGCAAGGCGAGGACGGCGCGAGCTATAATATCAATGCCGACACTTTCGCCGGCGCAATTGCGGGCGCGCTCAAGGCGAAGCGGCTTCTGCTTCTCACGGACGTGCCGGGCGTTTTGGACAAGAACGGAAATCTCATCAAGCAATTGCGCGCGGATGAAATCCATTCGCTCATTGCCGACGGAACGATCACGGGTGGAATGATTCCTAAGGTTGAAACCTGCCTTTATGCGTTGGAACAAGGGGTTGAGGGCGTGGTCATTCTTGACGGCAAGATGCCGCATGCGGTTCT
>DASRYK010000095.1:0-2294 GCA_035687205.1 Methylocella sp.
GCAGGGAGGCCGTTGCCTGTGCCGCGTCTCTTGGGAGGCAGAAGATGGATGCAGCAGCGGAACTTTCCCAAGCCCCCATCCCCGCTATCCTCGCATCGCTCGCAGCGGATCCAGAACTCGGCCTCTCGCCAGCCGAAGCGCAAAAAAGGCTTGCCCAATGGGGGCCAAATTCCCTCGATGAGAAAAAGGAAAGCGGGCTAAAAATCTTCCTCGGCTATTTTTGGGGGCCTATTCCCTGGATGATCGAGGCCGCAGCAGCAATGGCAGCGGTTGCCGGGGACTGGGGCGATCTTGCGATCACCCTCACTCTCCTCATCTTCAACGCCGTGCTCGGCTACTTCGAGGAGCATCAAGCCTCAAATGCGCTGGCGGCTCTCAAGAATGCGCTCGCCTTGAAAGCGAAGGTTCTCCGCGGCGGGCGCTGGAGCGAAATCGAGGCTCGAGCCGTCGTCCCTGGCGACATCCTGCGCATCCGCCTCGGCGATGTTGTCCCCGCAGACGCAAGGCTGATCTCTGGCGCCTTTTTAAGCGTCGATCAGGCAGCGCTGACGGGGGAATCCTTGCCTGTCACTAAGAAACCCGGGGACATTATCTATTCCGGCTCCGTTGCCAAACAAGGCGAGATGGAAGCGGTGGCTGTTGCCACCGGGAGCCGCACCTTCTTCGGCCGCACCGCCAAGCTCGTCGAAAGCGCGGGCGCTGCTTCGCATTTCCAGGCCGCAGTGATGCGCATCGGTGATTTCCTGATCGTCATTGCTGCTTTTCTGGCAGTTGTTCTCACCGCGGTGCAGCTCTCGCGCGGCGCCGATTTTCTGCGGCTCGCCGAGTTTGTGCTGGTTCTTCTCGTCGCCTCGGTTCCGGTTGCCCTGCCCGCCGTTCTTTCGGTGACGATGGCGCTCGGCGCGAAGCTTCTTGCCCGCGAGAAAGCAATTGTCTCACGTCTCGAAGCCATAGAGGAAATGGCCGGAATGGAGGTCCTGTGCTCCGACAAGACCGGAACACTGACGCAGAACCGGCTGACGCTTGGCGAAATCAGCTCCTGGGGCGAGGCCAATCCGCAGCAAGTGCTGCGCGCCGCTGCCCTTGCCTCCAGAGCGGAGGATCAAGATCCGGTTGACCTTGCCGTTCTGGCAGGGGTCAAGGACCCGGAGTCGCTGCGCGGCTACACGCAGACAGCTTTCGTGCCATTCGATCCTGTCACCAAACGGACCGAAGCGTCCGTCCAAGGGCCAGACGGCGCCATGCTGACCGTGACCAAAGGCGCGCCGCAAGTCATTCTCGAACTCGCCCGGCTCACCGGAGACGGTCTCGCAAAAGCGAGCCGTATAGTCACTCAATTTGCGGTCAAAGGATACCGCACGCTTGGCGTGGCAGAAGCGAGCAAAGACGGCGGCTGGCAGTTTCTCGGATTTATCTCACTCTACGATCCGCCCCGGCCGGATTCCAAGGAGACGATAAGGACCGCGGAGAATTACGGAATCCAAGTAAAAATGGTGACCGGGGACGATGTTGCAATTGCACGGCAGATCGCAGGGGAGCTTGGCATTGGCAGAGCCATCCAGCCCGCTGACGATCTCTTCGGCAGCAGCGCGGCCCAGAGCGCGGCGGCGCTGCCGGGCATTGCTGCGAAGATCGTCGCGGCTGATGGCTTCGCACGGGTCTTTCCCGAGCATAAATATGCGATTGTCAAAGCGCTTCAGGAGCGCGGGATGATCGTTGGCATGACGGGCGACGGAGTGAACGACGCGCCGGCTCTCAAGCAGGCCGACATTGGCATCGCGGTCTCCGGCGCAACCGATGCTGCCCGCGCCGCAGCGGCGCTGATCCTCACAGCGCCAGGCCTCTCCACGATCATCAAGGGAATCGAGGAGGCGCGACGCATCTTTGAGCGGATGATGAGCTACACGCTCTACCGCATCGCCATGACGCTCGGCATCATGGTGTTCATCGTCCTCGCGGTAATCGTCTATGGCTTTTTCCCTCTGACGGCGGGGATGCTCATCATGCTGGCGCTGCTTGATGACATCCCGATCATGGCTATTGCATTTGACAATGCCGCTGTTCCGCCCTGCCCGGCGCGCTGGCAAATGGACCGCGTGCTTATCGTTTCATCAGTGCTCGGCGCGCTCGCGGTGATCCAGAGTTTTGGGATGCTTTATATAGGCCAGAATATCTTAAACCTCGGCGCCCCCCATGTGCAGACGCTGCTCTTTCTGCAGCTCGTGGCGGGCGGTCATTTGATGCTCTTCGTCACACGCGCCAAGGAGCCGTTCTGGCGTCCTCCCCTGCCCGCC
>DASRYK010000096.1:0-15504 GCA_035687205.1 Methylocella sp.
GGGGTGAACATCCCCAGACTCTGCGATTCGCATATCAAGGGTCAAGGATCGGTGCCACGGCAGTCCGTGAGCACAATAGTCACCGGCTGGAGAGCCTGATATCCGCTCGCGCCCTCGTGCTTAGACTGTAAGGAGTTGCAAGGAAACTGCGAACGCTCGTCAGCCAGACGGAGCGCGAAGCGAAACCGCGATGGCACCCAAGGATCATCGATGAGACCAGGACAAAGCAACAAACGTATGCGCGGCCGCCCCAATGGCCGCAAGGGCCCCAATCCGTTGACGAGGTCCTATGAATCAAGCGGTCCGGATGTGAAGATCCGCGGAACGGCTCAGCACATTGGGGAAAAATATCTCCAGCTGGCAAGGGATGCGCAGGCCTCCGGCGACCCAATCATGGCGGAAAGCTATTTGCAGCACGCCGAGCACTACTTCCGTATCATCGCGGCAGCCCAGCAGGCCCAGCAGCAGGGATTAGGGGGCTACCAGGCTCAATTTGGCGATCCCAGCTATGACGAGGTGGAGGAGACAGCTGACTTTGGCGGTATCCCCGACCGGTTCGCTTCCCCCATCGATAGGGCCGCGCAGCCCCAGCCGGGCTATCTGACGCAGGCTCAGCCCAGCCCGCCGCAGCCGCTCCCGGAGCGGTCCGCTCAGGGGAATGGCGAACGCCAGGGCCCGATGCGGCCGGAGCGGTCTGCCCGTCCTCCTCAAGATCGCGGCTATAAGGAGCGGGACCATCAATCTCCGCTGGAGAAGCCCTATCCGGAAATGCGCATGTTTCAGGAGCGCAACGGCCATAGCAGGGATCAGGAAGCCCGCCAGCCCCGCGCAGGGCGGGACTATCGCAATGAGAGCGGAATCCGGCCCGGCCAGCGGACTGAGATGCAGCTCGCAGACGAGGGCGTCTCTGACAGCGGTTTGCCTGCCTTCATAACCGCGCCCGCCCGCATCCCCTCAGAGGCGCGTGAGCCTGCATTAGCCAGCGAGACTCATTCCTCCTTGCACACAAGCTCCCCCGATGCGGATGGCGGCGCCAACGGTTTTCATCCGCGCCCGCGCCGCAGACGGAGCGCGAAAGTCGATCCCGAGGTGGCGGCTTTGCGCAGCGAAGAGGGCAGCGCCACTGATTCGATCCAGGAATGAGGGAAGGTCCGCAGCAAAGGGCTCTTCGAGACAAGGCTGGGAATAGCACAGCCCTTGAATGAGGGGCGAAGGCATCAGCCTTTCCCTTCTAAACGGGCTGGTGGCTCCTAAGGGTGCGGCTTGCGGCCGGTGTTCCGGTGCTAATGCCTTTTCCCATTCCCTTCTTCAGCGCCAGGCTGCCCAAGGTAATCGATCAAAGGTGCTGTGCTGGCTGGGCGCGGCCCGCATTACAGGCCCGCAGCCTTGTGGCTTTCAGCGCCAATCCCTCGGCATGCCATGGGTGTGCCGGGTCTGACCGCTGAAGGGCTGATCTGGAGCGGCTTTGGGGCTCCCAGGCGGCATAGCCCTATCTGCACATTGCCAGGTGAAGCCGCGGCCGGCGCTGACAAGGAGGCCGGCGCGGAAGGCGCATTAAGCATGGATGCGCAGGCCCTTTGATCTCAGGCCCGGCCCCCTGGCACCAAATTCGAGAATCCTTTTATCAGCAGTTTTCCAGGGACGCTTTTCCCCTTCTTATTCCCGCAGCGCCCTCCTACATTTGGCTTGAAGGCCGCCTTGAGGGGCAAGTTCAATCCGGCCGCAGCGTCGCCAGGCCGGGACGTATTGCGGACAAGGACACCGTTAATGAATATCGAGAAATATACCGAAAGGGCGCGCGGATTTATTCAAAGCGCGCAGTCTCTCGCCCTTAGAGAAGGGCACCAGCAATTCACCCCCGAGCATATCCTAAAAGTGCTCCTGGACGATGAGGATGGGCTCTGCGCCGGCCTCATTGCCAAGGCGGGGGGGAGTTCGCGCGACGTTCTGCGGGACACGGAGCTCGCATTATCCAAATTGCCGAGGGTGCAAGGCGCGGGTGCGGGCCAGCTTTATCTCGCGCCTGTGACGGCGCGGATCTTCGACAACGCGGAAAAGATCGCGCAAAAGGCAGGCGACAACTATGTGACAGTCGAGCGGCTGCTGCTTGCCATCGCGATGGAAAAAAGCTGCGAGGCGGGCAGGATTCTTGAGCGCGCGGGCGCCACACCGCAGCTTCTCAATGCAGCAATCGAGGATATCCGCAAAGGGCGCACGGCCGATAATCCCACCGCGGAGAACGCTTATGATGCGTTGAAGAAATATGCGCGTGATTTGACGGATGCTGCGAGGTCGGGGAAACTTGATCCCGTTATCGGCCGTGACGAAGAAATCCGCCGCACGATTCAGGTTCTGTCGCGGCGCACGAAGAACAACCCCGTTTTGATTGGTGAGCCGGGCGTTGGCAAGACCGCGATCGTTGAGGGCCTGGCTCTGCGCATCGTCAACGGCGACGTGCCGGAAAGCTTGCGCGATAAGAAGCTTCTCGCGCTCGATATGGGCGCGCTGATTGCTGGCGCGAAATACCGCGGAGAGTTCGAGGAGCGGCTGAAAGCGGTCCTTAACGAAGTGACCGCGGCGGCAGGCGGAATCATTCTTTTCATTGACGAAATGCACACGCTCGTTGGCGCGGGCAAGGCCGAAGGGGCGATGGATGCGTCAAACCTTTTAAAGCCTGCGCTCGCCCGCGGCGAACTGCATTGCGTTGGCGCGACCACGCTTGACGAGTACCGCAAGCATGTCGAAAAGGACGCAGCCCTGGCGCGCCGTTTCCAGCCGGTATTCATTTCCGAGCCGACGGTCGAGGATACGATCTCGATCTTGCGCGGGCTTAAGGAGAAATATGAATTGCATCATGGGGTGCGGATCACCGATGCGGCGATCGTTGCCGCAGCGACATTATCCCACCGCTATATCGCCGACAGGTTCCTTCCGGATAAGGCGATCGACCTCGTCGATGAAGCTGCCTCGCGCCTGCGCATGCAGGTGGATTCGAAGCCCGAGGAGCTCGATGAGCTCGACCGGCGGATCATTCAGCTCAAGATCGAGCAGGAGGCGCTGAAGAAGGAGACCGACCCAGCATCGAAGGAGCGGCTTGAGAAGCTGAGCCGCGAGCTTTCAGAGCTTGAGGAAAAATCCGCATCGCTCACCGCGCGCTGGCATGCAGAGAAAGACAAGCTAGGATCGGAGCAGAAGTTGAAAGAGCAGCTTGAGGCTGCCCGGAACGAGCTGACGCAAGCCCAGCGCAACGGCGAATATCAGCGCGCTGGCGAGCTTGCCTATGGTGTCATACCCGATCTCGAAAAGCGTCTGGCGGCAATCGAGGCTGAGCGCGGCAGCGTGCTCGTGGACGAGGCTGTGACAGCGGATCACGTCGCGCAGGTCGTGTCCCGCTGGACGGGCATCCCTGTCGATAAGATGCTGGAGGGCGAGCGCGAGAAGCTTTTGAAGATGGAGCAGGAGCTCGGCAAGCGGGTCGTCGGCCAGGCCGAGGCGGTCAAAGCTGTCTCCACCGCTGTCCGCCGCGCGCGCGCGGGCTTGCAGGACCCCAACCGGCCGATCGGCTCCTTTATGTTCCTGGGGCCGACGGGCGTTGGCAAGACGGAGCTGACGAAGGCTCTTGCCGCCTTTCTCTTTGACGACGAGTCTGCGCTCATCCGCATCGACATGTCGGAGTATATGGAAAAGCATTCGGTCGCCCGATTGATTGGCGCGCCGCCGGGCTATGTCGGCTATGAGGAAGGCGGCGCCTTGACGGAGGCCGTGCGGCGGAGACCCTATCAGGTGGTCCTTTTTGACGAGATCGAAAAAGCCCATCCCGATGTCTTCAACATTCTTCTTCAGGTCCTCGACGACGGGCGCTTGACCGACGGTCAGGGGCGCACGGTTGATTTCCGCAATGTCCTCATTGTCATGACGTCAAATCTTGGCGCAGACTTGCTTGTGCTCCAGAAGGAGGGCGAGGATTCCTCTGCCATTCAATCGGAGGTCATGCAGATCGTCCGGGCCCATTTCCGGCCCGAGTTCCTCAACAGGATCGACGAAATCATACTCTTCCACCGTCTGCGCCGTGACGATATGGGCGCGATTGTCGATATTCAGTTCGGCCGGCTTGCAAAGCTTCTGGAGGACCGGAAGATCGCGCTCGAACTCAAGCCAGCCGCCCGCGCATGGCTCGCCGAGAAGGGCTATGACCCTGCCTATGGCGCACGGCCCTTGAAGCGGGTGATCCAGAAAAACGTGCAGGATCCTTTGGCGGAAATGATCCTTGCGGGCGAAATCCGGGACGGCGAGAGGGTTCCAGTTGATGCAGATGGATCGGGAATTTTGATCGCAGGCAAGCCTGCGAGCCGCTTGCGCGCGGAGGAAAAGGTGGCCGCGAGCTAGCCCCCGGCATGCAGCCCATGCATCTATGGAGCTGCCGCCTCTGCGGGAGGGGGCGCCGCGCCTTTTTCCCCTGCGGGCGGATGTGCTATGGTGCGGACTCGTCACGGAAGAGGGGAGGGCGTCTCCATGCCGGAGGGCGCAGACGGGGCACACTCGCTGCAAAGCATAGGCGCCACCCCAGCGGAACTTCCAGCCCTGCGCGCGGCCTATTCGGACCGCACAGCCGCCCTTATGGCGCATCTTGCAGCCTTCGCCTACGATAGGAGCTTAGAAGCAAGACCGTCCCCGGCAGTCCCGGAGAAGCTCGCATCGCTGGGATTTACATCGTTTTGGCCGTTCCATAGCGGTTTGACGGATGGGTGGGCTTATATCGCTCAATGCCCCGAGCTCATTGTCCTCTCCTTCCGCGGGACGAAATCGGTCAAGAACTGGGCGACGAATTTTCATGTGGGCCAGGTGCGGCCGGAGGGAACGCCAGAGGAGCTGCTCGTTCATGAGGGATTTTACCGTGCATTCAAAATGCTTGCGGATGGCGAAGCCGGATTGAGCAAGAAGCTCGGCGAGATCAAGAGGGACACGGGCAGCAAAGTTCCCGTTTATATCACCGGGCATTCGCTTGGAGGAGCTTTGGCTCAGATTGCCTCGGCCGTCATGGGCGATGACCAAGTGGCGGCCTGCTACACATTCGGATCGCCACGGGTGGGAAATTCCCATTTCGATCTCTGGGTCAAGGTTCCAAGCTACCGGATTGTCAATCACGCGGACATTGTGCCGCAGGTGCCGCTGCGGCTGCCGCCGTTCTTTCAGTACCGGCATTCGGGGGATCCGCGGTATCTGCCGGAGCCCGTTAGCGATTCGGCCTTCCGGTATGAGCCTGGCAGCTTCGCGCGGCTTTGGCAGCTTGGCCAGGGTGTTGCGCAATGGTTCAAAGCCCGCTCGATCCTGGGCGTGGAGGACCACGCGATAAGGGAATATTCGCGCAAGCTCGACAGCATCGCAGCCGGACGCACGCAGAGAAGGTGATGATTTGAGATCATCCATTATTCTGCGTGAGCTGCAACGGCTTCAGCCCGGCTAAGACCTTTCCGCGCCGCTTGTTCCGCAACCGCCTCCCGCGGCGTGGGATCTTGCCGGCATGCTGCTCTTGCCTCGTGAAAAACACATCAAAAAACATGACGTTGGAAGGATAAAAAGCTATAGTGCAAAACTTCAAATCCATCTCTTTCCCTTATCAGGAAATTCGATCTTCCATGGCTGAACCTGCCGCCGTGCCGCCGGTTCCAATCACCCCAGAAACTGATGAATCCTATGGCGCCGATTCGATCAAAGTGCTGCGCGGGCTTGACGCTGTGCGCAAGCGGCCTGGCATGTATATCGGCGATACAGACGACGGCTCGGGCCTGCACCATATGGTGTATGAGGTCGTCGATAATGCCATTGATGAGGCGCTCGCTGGCTATGCGACACATATTTCCGTGACGCTCAATGCCGATGGCTCTGTCACAGTTGTTGACGACGGGCGCGGGATCCCGACTGCTATTCACAGCGAAGAAGGCGTCTCGGCGGCTGAGGTCATTATGACTCAGCTGCATGCCGGCGGGAAATTTGATCAGAGTTCTTATAAGGTTTCAGGCGGCCTGCATGGCGTCGGCGTTTCGGTCGTGAACGCTTTGTCGAGCTGGCTCAATCTGCGGATCTGGCGCGACGGCAAAGAGCATGTCCTGCGTTTCGAGAATGGGAATGCAACGGGGCCGCTCAGGGTCACAGGACCGGCGCCGGATGCTGGCGGAAAGCCGAAGCGCGGAACGGAAGTCACCTTTCTTCCTTCGCCGCAGACCTTCAGCATGGTCGATTTCGATTATGCGACCATCGAGCACCGCCTGCGCGAGCTTGCCTTTTTGAATTCGGGCATTCGCATAGAGCTCACAGACGGCCGGGGAGCCGAGGCCAAGCACGAAGTCTTCCACTATGACGGGGGCCTTGAAGCCTTCGTGCGGTACCTTGACCGCGCGAAGACGCCGCTCATGGCAGCCCCGATCGTCATCAAGGGGGAGCGCGATAAGATCCAGGTCGAAGCGGCTCTCTGGTGGAACGATTCCTATCACGAGCATGTCGTGGCCTTCACCAACAATATTCCACAGCGCGACGGCGGAACGCATCTTGCCGGCCTGCGCGCCGCTCTGACCCGCCAGGTGACGGGCTATGTGGAGCGGTCAGGCATTGCCAGGCGCGACAAGGTTGAGATCAACGGAGATGATTGCCGCGAGGGCTTGACCTGCGTGCTTTCGGTGAAGGTCCCGGACCCGAAGTTTTCCTCCCAAACGAAGGAAAAGCTCGTCTCCTCCGAGGTGCGGCCTGCCGTTGAAGGCTTGGTCAACGAGATGCTCGGAGCGTGGTTCGAGGAGCATCCCCATGAGGCGCGCATCATTGCCGCTAAGGTCGTTGAAGCGGCTCAGGCGCGGGAGGCTGCGCGCAAGGCCCGCGAGCTCACCCGGCGGAAAGGCGCGCTTGATGTCGCCAATTTGCCCGGCAAGCTTGCCGATTGCCAGGAGCGTGATCCTGCCAAGGCGGAGCTTTTTCTTGTGGAAGGCGATTCGGCAGGAGGCTCAGCCAAGCAAGGCCGGAACCGCGAGTACCAGGCGGTCCTTCCATTGCGCGGGAAGATCCTCAACGTCGAGCGGGCGCGTTTCGACAAGATGCTGTCAAGCCAGGAAATCGGAACATTGATCACTGCGCTCGGCACCGGGATCGGCCATGGCGAATTCAACCCGGACAAATTGCGCTATCACAAGATCATCATCATGACCGATGCCGATGTTGACGGCGCCCATATCCGCACGCTTCTTCTCACCTTTTTCTACCGGCAGATGCGTGAGCTCATCGAGCGCGGCCATCTTTATATTGCCCAGCCGCCGCTCTATAAAGTGAAGCGCGGCAGCTCCGAGCAATATTTGAAGGATGAACGCGCCCGCGAAGACTATTTGATCAGCTGCGGGCTTGAAGGCGCCGTGCTTCGCCTGGCGGATGGCGAGGAGCGCGGGGGGGCAGATCTGCGCGCGATTGTTGAAGAGGCAAGAACCGTGCGCCATTTGCTGGCGGCGCTTCATTCGCGTTACGACCGGCAAGCCGTCGAACAGGCGGCCATCGTGGGGGCGCTCAAGCCCGTTGCGCCCGGAGACGAGGCTGAGGCTGTTGCCACAGCGGCTGCAATAGCGAGCCGCCTCGACGAATTGGCTGAAGATATGGAGCGCGGCTGGCAGGGCACGGTCGAACAGGGTGGTTATGTTTTCAGCCGCGAGCTCCGCGGCGTGCGCCAGGTTGTGAACCTTGATGCGGGCCTTCTGGCTTCGGCAGAGGCGCGCCGTCTCAATGAGCATGCTCAACCGCTGCACAGCATCTTTGCAAAGCCGGCGCTCTTTGTGCGCCGGGGCGAGGAGGCCAAAATCTCAGGCCCAAGCGACCTCCTCGAGAAAGTGATGGCCGCGGGGCAAAAGGGAATCACGCTGATGCAGCGTTATAAGGGCCTTGGCGAGATGAATCCGGATCAGCTCTGGGAGACGACCCTCGACAGGGAGGCGCGGTCGCTTTTGCAAGTGAAAATCAAGGAAGCCGACGATGCTGAGGATGTTTTTGTCAAGCTGATGGGAGACGTTGTCGAGCCGCGCCGCGAATTCATTCAAGAGAACGCGTTGAATGTCGCTAATCTGGATGTGTGAATGCTAATGGCAGCCTAAGAGGAAGGAAGGGTCATGCGTGAGAAGCAGTTTGAGGTGACCCATACCGATGAGGAATGGCGGCGCATTCTCACCCCTGAGCAATACCGCGTCATGCGCGGGCACGGCACCGAGCCGCCGGGAAGCTGCGCCCTCAATCATGAGAAAAGACGAGGGGTCTTTGTCTGCGCGGGCTGCGCGCAGCCCCTCTTCGCATCGAGCGAGAAATTTGACAGCGGCACAGGCTGGCCGAGCTTCAATGGCCCTATTGCGGGCGCGCTTGAAACCTCGGAGGACCGGAGCTTTGGCATGGTCCGGACCGAGGTGCATTGCAGCCGCTGCGGGAGCCATCTAGGGCATGTCTTTCCAGATGGCCCGCCGCCAACGGGGCTACGTTATTGCATCAACGGCGTTGCAATGAACTTTCTGCCCGCGTGACAGGAGCCTTCAGCGGATATAAACGGCGTCGATGACTTTGAGCTCTTGACCGAGAGGATCGACTTCGAGGCGCACGACCTCGGCCATCAGCCGGTCACGGAACTTATAGGCGCGCCGCCAGCCGTCCTCCGTGACCGGCGGCCAGGGGGTGAAAGTCTTCTTGTCCACCATCAATGCCTCGCACCGCAGGCGGGGGCCGGTAATATTGCGTGCGATGATGTACATGGCAGGTTCAACACGTGCTAAGGAATGCGCGTTTCGCGCAGTGCCTGGCATTTACGGCTCGCGCGGAGTGCGAAAATTACCTCTGAATTGCCGTTCCTGAAAGATGATTCCAGCATAAGCATTGGCTGTTCTGCGCCAGAGGCGCAGGCTGATCGTTTGGAAGGTTCCTATGGATTGGATGAGACGGGCGATCAGCGTGGTCTTCGCCTTACTGGCTGCGATCGGGACAGGTCTTATTTTCCTGCCGGTTGCCGTGCTCGCAGATCCGGAGTTCCGGTCGGCAAGCTTCGCCTTTGTGCAGTTTGCCTTGGCAGGAGGGCTTTTGGATAGGGGGGAATGGGACGCGTTTGATGACGAAAGGTTTGCTGCGCTCATTCATTTCATCTGGACAGCGTTGATGGCCGTCTGCGCCATTCCTGTTGTCTGTGTCGCCTTGCTCGGAGAGATCGCCAAAGTGCGCGCGATGGCTTGGTATGCGGGGGCCACGGGGGTAACGGCGGCCTTGACTCCTTGGTTCATCCGCGCGGCCCTGCGCCTTCCCCGGGCCTCAGCCTATAATTTCGCCGAAATGCGGCTGGCCTTTGTTTTTCTTCTTGCAGGCCTCCTGTCTGGCTCTGTTTACTGGATTCTGGCGGGCCGCAGCGCAGGACGGGGAGCGGAGAACTGACTCAAGGCGGCTGCAGCGGTTTGTTTCTTTACCTGGCCTATGACAGACAGTTGCGGCGCACCATTGCGCACATTATGGTCGGGCCGCCGCGGACGAAGGGCTTTTGCAGAAGCGCGATTGGGGCGTAGCCAAGCGGTAAGGCAGCGGATTTTGATTCCGCCATGCGGAGGTTCGAATCCTCCCGCCCCAGCCAGGGCTTCCAGGTGTCTATTCGGGGAGCAAAAGCAAGCCGCTAAGGGGGGTGACTGGTCCGGCGAGCAGCGCTGCCCTGCGGTGAATGTGCCCCAATTTCTAAAACACGCGAGAGAGCAGCAAGAGGCGAAAACGGCCAGGGGCGCGCCGCAATACGCGCCTAGCGCGAGAGTTGCTTCAACCGGAGGAAAGACGTGCGAGAAGCCTGCGCGCCTTGGCAAGGTGCGGCAAATCCAGCATTTCCCCCTCGAATCCAATGACGCCTGCGCCAGGGGAGGCTTCGAAGGCAGCAATTATGGCGCGTGCTTTTGCAATTGACTCTTCGGAGGGCGTGAACACCTCGTTGATGATCTCGACTTGCGCAGGATGAATGGCCAGTTTCCCGGAAAAGCCGTCGCGTTTTGCTGCTTCGCATTCGAGACGCAGCCTCGCTAAATCACGGAAATTGCCGTGCACAGCGTCAATCGCTTGCACGCCCGCGGCAGCAGCGGCGAAAAGAGTCAAGGCCCGGGCAAGCATATAGGGAAACGTATAATCGCCGTTCGAATCACGGTTGGTCTCGGCGCCAGCGCAGGCTGCGAGGTCTTCCGCTCCCCAAGTGAGAGCTTCGAGGCGTGCGCTTGCGCCAGTATAAGTGCCCAGTGAAAAAAGCGAGGCAGGTGTTTCGGTGACAATGGCCATGATGCGAGTGGAGCCGTCACCGATACCGTTTTGAGCTTCCTCGACAGCGAGCATCGCGCCAAGGTGCTGGACCGCTGCCCCGCCGGAGCATTTCGGCAAGAGTATCCCGTCGGGCCGCGCGGGCATCACGGCTCGTAAGTCGCTTTCCGTCAGGCCGGAGGCCAGCCCATTCACGCGCACAAAAAGCTTCGGGCGCGGCTGTTGCGGCGCAGAAGACCGAAGAAAGGCATGAGCCTCCCGCCGCGCGGCTTGCTTTGCCTCGCAGGCCACTGAATCTTCGAGGTCGAGAATGAGGCAGTCGGCGCCGCAGCCCATGGCTTTCGCGAGCTTTCTTTCGCTATCCGCGGGCACAAAAAGCAGGGAACGCATGCGGCATCCATCACAGTTTCAGAGGCTTCGCCGTTTCATGAAGGCTTGGCGGCGGCACTCTGCGACAAGCCTGTCTTCCTGTTGATAGGCCCGGTGCCAGAATTCGACAATACCTGCATCCGGCCGGGACTTTGATAAGCGTTTCGACAGAACTTCTGTCGTCACGCGCACAGTGTCGCCTTCAAAGAGCGGCGCAGGAAACCTCACTTCGGTCATGCCGAGATTGGCGATTGTCGTGCCAAGGGTGAGATCATTCACGGAAATGCCGATCATAAGGCCGAGCGTGAAAAGAGAATTGACAAGGGGGCGCCCCCATTCAGTCTCCGTTGCGCAAAAATGGGCATCGATATGGAGAGGCTGCGGATTAAGAGTCATATTCGAGAAAAGCATATTATCCATTTGCGTCACCGTCTTTGTCAGACGGTGCTCGATCAGAGTGCCGGGAAGGAAATCCTCGAAATAAAGGCCGCCGCGCTTGTGCAGCGACGGGCCCGGCGGAACGGGATTGCTCATAGGGATGCCAAATTAAGCCGCGTTGCGGCAGAGCTCCTCCGGTCTTCAGCGTGGGCATCTGGGCTTTGCAGAGCAAACGGCCCAGCCCTTTCCACACCCGGCCTGAACGCTTGGGCAACAAGCCTACACCAGTCTCTCGCACTCTGCTATTGCCTGCAAGCCGCCCGGGCATCCGCCACCCGGGCATCGTGCAAGGATCCTCGGGGGAAAAAGCAAGGCGCGGCGCCTCCAGCCAGCTAGGGCTTTCCTTTCTGCATCAGCCCGGCAAGCTTGGCATATTGCAGAAGAATGATCGTTTTAGCATCAACGATCCTGCCGGCATCAATCATGGCCAGAGCCTCCTCGAGCGTTGGCTCCAGCACCTCGATGTCTTCCCCTTCGTCCTCCCTGCCGCCGCCTTTGCCAGCCCGGTCGGCCGCGGAATACTGAGCCACAAAGAAAGTGAGTTTTTCGGCAAAGCAGCCAGGGCTCATATAGGCATCAAAAAGGCGGCGCGGGCTTCGCACAGCAAATCCCGTCTCTTCCTCAGCTTCCTTGATGATCCGGCTTTCCGCATCCTCGCCTTCGAGCCTTCCCGCACAGACTTCAATGAAGCTTTCGTGCCCATCGCGCAGATAGGTGGCCAGGCGGAACTGCCGGACAAGCACAACCCGCGAGCGGGCTGGATCGTAGAGCAGAATCGCAGCGCCGTCGCCCGGATCATAGATTTCGCGCGCCAGGTTTTCCTTCCTCCCGTCAAACCGCCGTCTTTCGACGGAAAACCTTTCAAGAAGGCCGTGGCCGCGCGAGAGAAGCTCGCGCGCCTGAATAAGGATGCTTCCCTTCATGGGCTCAATATCCGAATTGCTCGCGCAAAATACGCTCATCGAGCGAATGGCCAGGGTCATGGAGAAGGACAAGACCGGTTGCATGATCCATGGCAATTGCAACCTTCACCGCATCCTTCACCTCGAAATGGTCGGCGGTGGCCGCCACAGGGCGTTTGTCCGGCTCGAGAATATCAATTGTGACATGAGCCGTGTCTGGCAGCAATGCGCCGCGCCACCGGCGCGGCCGGAACGCCGCAATCGGTGTCAGCGGCATAAGGGTTGCATCGAGCGGCAGAATTGGGCCATGCGCGGAAAGATTGTAGGCGGTCGAACCGACAGGGGTGGCGACGATGAGCCCGTCGGCGATGAGCTCGCCAAGTCTTTCCTTGCCATCGATCGAAATACGCATTTTTGCTGCTTGATAGGATTGGCGCAGCATTGAGACTTCGTTGATTGCCCGCGCCTGCACGATCTGCCCCTCTTTTGTGGTCACTTCCATGAGCAGGGGGTGAACGATTGAAGCCTCGGCGCGGTCAAGACGCTCCTCGAGATCCGGCCCGTGAAATTCGTTCATGAGAAAGCCAACCGATCCTTGCTTCATTCCATAGATCGGCTTGTTTTTCCCCATAAATCTGTGCAGCGTTTGCAGCATGAGGCCGTCGCCGCCAAGCGCGACGACGACATCGGCCGATTCGGGATCTGTTTCGCCAAATCGCGCGATGAAGTCCGCCCGGGCTGCGTTGGCTTCGGGGGTCCCGGAGGACAAAAAAGCAATGCGGTTGAAACGGTGTTTGACTGTCTTGCTAGGCTGCATGGGTGGCGTCCGGCCGGTATGCTGTATCATACCGGGAGGCATCGCGAGCCGTAAAGGCATTGCTTAGCTTGCGGCGTCGGGCCTGTCTCCGTCGAGTAGGAGCTGAGGAACCTGAGTAAACGTCCAGCCGCCATCCCTTTTGTCAAAGACCCAGACGAGATCAACACGGTCAACAGGCCAAAATTGCGGGGAGGAAACCGTGTTGCCAAGAATGCTATTGGCGATGACCGGAATCCCAATGTGCTTCCAGGAGATGAGCGCAACGCCCTCTGATGAGAGCACCCGCCGCACCAATTGCTCCTCTTCGCCCTCGTAATAATCACAATTGCATTCGACTCTGAGAAGGCGGGCGAGGGGCAAGAGCGTATGCTGCGGACGCAAGCTCGGTGAAGTTTTGTCCGACTTGCAGGCAAAAAGATTCTGAGGGCGTGCCAGGGCAGGATGAGCGAAATGACCGTCGGCCGGGGCAAAAAAGCGCACAAGCGCGCCCGCGCGCTGCCAGCCGCGCACGGTGAGCTCCTCCTTGTTCTTCTCGCCTTCAAGGGTGACGCCGCGGATTTTTTTGTCCGCGCTCGGCCGTTCGGCGTGCCGGATCAGCAAGATCTTGGAGCAGGCCATGGCCTTTCTCTTGGATTTTTCCTTTGTTGGATGAAGCAGCCCTGGATGGCGCCTGAAACATTAGGCCTCCGCTGTCAGCGTTAACCAGCGCCGCAGGCGGTCTTCCTCTGCTCATGCGGCTAGACCGCGGCTCCTGTCTTCTTTTTCCCGTCCGAGTCCTGCGGCGCATGGATGCCGCTATACCGGCCGTGGTATTTTTCATAATAGTAGCTGTGGCGGTAACGCTCATAGCGGCGGACTGCCGATGTGTCGACCTTGTTGACCACGACGCCAAGAAGGCGCTCGTAGAGCTCTGGCGCAGCAGACAGCGCATGCCGCGCGACGTCGATCTTCGTCGCCCCCCATTGAACGACAAAAATGTAAGAATCGATAAAGGCAGTCGAGGCGCGCGCGTCAACAACTGGAATGAGCGGGGGAAGATCGACGATGATATAGTCGTAAGCTTCGTGCAGCTTCGCGATCAAATTCTTCATCGCATCGGAGGCGAGAATCTCATTCGTATGCGGCATGTTTGAGCGTCTCCCCGAAGGAAGGAACCGCAGGCCGCTTCTTGAATCGACAAGAAACGCTTCCTCGATGGTTTGCCAGCCCGCAAGCACATCGATCAGCCCCGGCCCTTCGTATCCAAGAAGGGCAGAGAGAGTCGGATTGCGCAGATCTGCATCGATGAGAACGGCGCGGCTTCCTCCGTGCGCGATGAGCTGGGCGTAATTTGCGGACACCGTCGATTTGCCTTCAGAGGGCAAAGTAGAAATAATTCCTTGAACCTTCTTGGTTTTCAAGATCGACCCAAGATCGCTTGCGACTTTTACTGTGCGCAAAGCCTCGCTGAATTGGGAGAATGGCTGCTCCAGCACAATTTCGAGCATGGGCTGCTTCCTCAGCCCTAATGGCGCGCCGGAAGGAACGGGGTCATCACTGTCTCCGGCGCCGCTGTTGCTGTTATTGTCTGTTTTAACGAGCGGCAGCATCGCAAGGCAATCGGTTTGCAGCTCTTCTTGAACCTGCTCGCTCGAACGGAACACGCGGTCGAGCATTTCCCGCAAAGCGGCAATCCCAAAGCTCAGGGCGAGCCCCCCGGCCCCTGCAAGAAGCAGGACGAGGGAGGTCTTGGGATAGGTTTTTGATAAAGGCGCGTCGGCAAATCCAACAAGACGGGCCTCGGTGATGGGAAAGGACTGCTGCTGAATCGTTTCCATATAGTGCTGCAGGAAATTATCATGGAGCGTCCGGGACGTCTGAGCCTTGCTCTCGAGCTCCTGCAATTGGATTTGCGCTTGATTCGTGATGAGGGATTGCGACGTTGCAGCGTCTAAGCTTTTGCGCAGGCTCTGCTCGCGCGCCAGCGCAATTTCGTATTCATTCTTGTAGCTTTGCGCGATCTTTTGCATCTCATCCTTGATGGCATGCTCAATCTCGCGCATCTGCGTGCGCAGGGCGATCACCGAAAGATGAGAGTCCCCGTATTTCTGGGCATAAATTCCCACGCGGGCTGCAAGGTCCAGGTACTGGCTTCTCAACCGGACAATGACGGCATCGTTCAGAGCATCCGTGATGGAAGCATCCGGCACGTCCTGCTTGATGACATCTTGAATCTGGTCATAGCGTGCTTTCGCCTGGGCCGTCGCCGCTTGCGCGAGGATGAACTGGCTGTTGATCTCGGAGAGCTGCTGCTCATTCATCAGCTTGCCAGGCGTGTCGATGGGAGATTTGCCGCCGGACGTATCGACATAAGTGATATTGTTTTTCTGCCGGAAGGCGACGATTGCCTGCTGCTGGGCGGCGAGCTCGGTGCGAAGATCCTTCAAGCGCTCCTGCAGCCAGACGTTTGCCCGCCTCGTCTCCTCATACTTGGCTTGAAGGGCGTCGTCGATGTATGCATCGGCGATCTCATTGGCGATGCGTGCGGCTTTCTTCGGGTCCTCCGATTGCACGTCGATTTCCATGACGTAGCTCTGACCGACCCGGGTCACATTCCGCTTGCCCTCGAAAGCCGCCTGGACGCTGCGCAGCTTTTGCGCCTCAGCTTCCTCTTTGGACAAGGGTTTGGGCGCGCTGCGGAAGAGGCCCATGATCCGC
>DASRYK010000097.1:0-13187 GCA_035687205.1 Methylocella sp.
TGTCTGGATCCTTCCGGTCCAGAAATTTTTGCTGGAAAAGCCTGCAGAAATTACTTCATCCGGTCCTCCTAGGGAAACAGAAACTTGCGTCTCAGTCTCCTCGGGCTGGACCGGATGGGCAATTCCTGAAAGCTCGCTTAGGGCGAGCGGGCGAAAATCACTCCGGATTGAATTATTACGCCGGGCTTAGAAGGTCGGCGCAAGATTTGAAGGCGGCTTGGGCGGCTGCATTGTGGCCTCCCCGCATCCTGCGAGCGACAACGCCAGAGCACCAGCCAGCAAAAGCAACAATCGACGCATGTGTTCCTCCCTGTTTCCGGCCGGCGGTCAAACGAAAGATGTCCAGCCGGCGCACGAACCTGATCAACATACATGTCAACGCAAGAGGGCTGCAAGGGCCTTCTAAGCCGCAGCAGGAGCGCGAAGGGGGAGAAGAATTTACACTCTCTTTTTGAAATTCCCGGGCGCCCGCTCCATTCCGCTTCGGGTGCGGGGGCGTCGCCGCTCCATTTGGGCGTCCCCCTTCATTGAGAGAAGCCAGCCAATTCACTATGCAAAAATCGAATTGCGAACAATGAATGCTGCCTGTCCCGCGGCCTGCTTCCCTTGGCAGGGTGCCCGCCTTAGGGCAGGAGGCCAGCGGCGGGAGCCACGATTAAGTATGAAGAATATTATCAGCCAAGAGGACGGCTAGCTTTAAAGAGCCCTGACGGCGGGCAGCCCGCCGCGGCATCATGTGCCGGTCCTTGCAAAACCGGCATTCCGCCGCAAAGATCAACGCCGGTCTACTGGAAAGCCACGTCGACTATCTCGTAGCTTTTGCCGCCGCCAGGCGTATTGACCTCAACGGAATCACCCGTCTTCTTGCCAATCAGCGCCCGGGCTGTGGGCGAGGTGATCGAAACAAGCCCGGCCTTCACATCCGCTTCGGCCTCGCCGACGATTTGGAAGATTTTCTTTTCATCCGTATCCTCATCGACAAGCGTCACCGTTGCACCGAACTTGATGGTATTCCCAGAGAGTTTGGAGACATCGATGACCTCGGCTCGCGATAATTTGTCTTCGAGCAGCGCAATGCGCCCTTCATTGAGCGCCTGGGCCTCCTTGGCCGCGTGATATTCCGCGTTCTCGGACAAATCGCCATGCGACCGCGCTTCCGCGATCAACTGGATGATTCGCGGGCGCTCGACCTGCTGGCGGTGCTTCAATTCCTCTTCCAGGGCGGAATAACCGCGCGCTGTCATGGGGATCTTGTCCATCTCCAATCTCTTCCGCTTCTAATCATTGCCGCCGCGGCAGGCGCCACGCTGCCCCTGCCATGGCAAGTATATGCTAGCGTTGACGGCTCCAGGATTGCCGCGGGCGTCCAATTTCCCATGCCTTCATGTTCTCGCCGCGCGCTAACGCTCCGGCGAAAAGCTGCCGGGGCAGCATCGTGGATAGGCGAGACGGTAACTGACACTTTTGCAAAGCCAGCTGCAAGTGGTGTCTGCCGGATTGGCAAATCTATGGCGGGGCGTCAAAATAGCTGCGCTCTAGCTCGAATAATCCTGTAATGCCCGGACCTCCAAGTCGCCTGCGAGGTAGGCCCGGATACCCTGAGCGGCTGCCACTGCTCCGGAAAGCGTCGTATAGTAAGGCACTTTATGCAGCAAGGCTGCGCGACGCAGCGACCGCGAATCAGCGAGTGCCTGCGCGCCTTCGGTCGTGTTGAGGACAAGCTGAATCTTGCCGTTCTTGATCAGATCGACGACATGCGGGCGGCCCTCAGAGACCTTGTTGACGCGCTGCGCAGGGACGCCTTTGCTCACAAGATAGCGCGCCGTCCCGCCTGTCGCGCAGACCTGGAAACCAAGCCCTCCGAGAAGCCTAACCGTCTCAAGGATTCGCGGCTTGTCGGCGTCTCTTACCGAAACAAACACGGTGCCTGCGCCAGGCACATTCGTGCCCCCGCCGAGCTGGCTCTTCGCAAAGGCTAGCGGGAAGGAGCGGTCGAGGCCAATGACTTCGCCGGTCGAGCGCATCTCTGGCCCGAGCACCGTATCGACGCCCGGAAATCTCGCAAAAGGGAAAACAGATTCCTTGACGCCGATGTGATTGTGAGTGGCAGCGCTCAAGGCGAAACCCGCCAAATTTTCCCCGGCCATGATCCGCGCCGCAATTTTGGCAATCGGCAGGCCGATCACCTTTGCGACGAAAGGCACAGTCCGCGACGCGCGCGGGTTGACTTCAAGCACGTAAATCTCGCCGTCTTTCAGCGCATATTGCACATTCATCAGACCGCCGACGCCAAGTGCAAGAGCAAGCTTGCGCGTATAATCCTCGAGCTTGGCGATGGTTTCCGGCGCAAGCGACCGCGGCGGCAAAGAGCAGGCGCTATCGCCAGAATGGATGCCCGCCTCCTCAATATGCTCCATAATGCCGCAGATGAAGACATCCTTGCCATCGGAGAGCGCATCGACGTCGATTTCGATAGCATCGGACAGGTAGCGGTCGAAGAGCAGGGGATTCTTGCCGAGGACGGTGTTGATCTGCCCCGTCTTGTCATTGGGATAACGGGCCTTGATCTCCGAGGGAACGAGGCCGGGAAGCGTGCCTAGCAGATAATCGTCAAACGCGGCCTTGTCGAAGATAATGGCCATTGCCCGCCCGCCTAGAACATAAGAAGGGCGGACAACGAGAGGAAGGCCAAGCTCGGCTGCAACGAGCCGCGACTGCTCGACGGAATAAGCGATACCATTCATTGGCTGCTTCAAACCGATCTTGTCGAGCAGGCGCTTGAAGCGGTCGCGGTCCTCGGCAAGGTCGATTGAATCGACCGAAGTGCCGAGGATTGGGATCCCAGCCTGCTCAAGCGCATGCGCAAGCTTGAGCGGCGTCTGGCCGCCGAACTGCACGATCACGCCTTTGAGCTCCCCCGCCTCCTGCTCCTTGGCAAGGATCTCGAGGACGTCCTCGGCGGTCAAAGGCTCGAAATAGAGGCGGTCGGACGTGTCATAGTCGGTCGAGACCGTCTCAGGATTGCAATTGATCATGACCGTTTCATAGCCTGCATCGCGCAGCGCGAAGCTTGCATGGCAGCAGCAGTAATCGAATTCGATCCCTTGCCCGATCCGGTTTGGGCCTCCGCCGATGACAACGATCTTGCGCCTTTCTGTCGGCCGGGCTTCACAGGCCGGCGCGCCGCTGAATGGCGGCGCATAGGTCGAGTACATGTAAGCCGTTGGCGAGGAGAATTCGGCGGCGCAGGTATCGATCCGCTTATAGACAGGCGCCACGCCGAGCTTCTTGCGCAAGGCAAAGACTGCCGATGTCTGCACGCCAGCGAGGCTTGCAAGACGCGCATCGGAAAAGCCTGCGGCCTTCAAGGCTCTGAGGTTATCGGCATCCTCCGGAAGGCCATGGGCGCGGACCTTGGCCTCCAAATCCAAAATCTCTGAGATCCGGGCGATGAACCATGGGTCGATGCCGCAGGCCTCGTAGATCTCCTGCTGCGGCATGCCATGACGCAGTGCTTGGGCAACCGTCAAAAGCCGGTCGGGCGTTGGGCGCCCCAGTGCGGCGCGCAGCACATTCATGTCGTCGCCCAGTCCGAGCCCCTCGATTTCGATCTCATCGAGCCCCTCAAGTCCGATATCGAGCGACCGCAAGCCCTTTTGCAGGCTCTCGGCGAATGTCCGCCCGATCGCCATGGTCTCGCCGACCGATTTCATGGCGGACGTCAAGATCTTTTCGGCGCCTGGAAATTTCTCGAAGGCGAAACGGGGGATTTTGGTGACGACATAATCGATCGAAGGCTCGAAGGAGGCCGGAGTGACCCCGCCCGTGATATCATTGGCAATCTCGTCCAGCGTGAACCCGGCTGCGAGCTTTGCGGCAACCTTGGCTATCGGGAACCCGGTCGCCTTTGAGGCCAGCGCGGAGGAGCGTGAGACACGGGGGTTCATCTCGATCACGACCATGCGGCCATCCTTTGGATTGACCGCGAATTGCACATTGGAGCCTCCGGTCTCGACGCCGATCTCGCGCAGAACGGCGATCGCGGCATCGCGCATCGTCTGATATTCCTTGTCGGTCAATGTGAGGGCAGGGGCGACGGTGATCGAATCGCCCGTATGCACGCCCATGGGATCGATGTTTTCGATCGAGCAGACGATGATGCAATTGTCCGCCTTATCGCGGACCACCTCCATTTCGAACTCTTTCCAGCCGAGCACGCTTTCCTCGACCAGAACCTCATTCGTGGGCGAAGCATCGATTCCGCGCTCAACGATGTCGATATATTCGGCCTTGTTATAGGCTATGCCTCCGCCTGTTCCGCCCATGGTGAAGGATGGTCTGATGATGGCGGGAAGACCGATGTCTTCAAGCACAGCGAGCGCTTGCGGCAGCGTCTTGACCTGATGCGAGCGGGGCGTCGCAAGGCCGATGCGGGTCATGGCCTCGCGGAAGAGCTTACGGTCTTCCGCCATGTCGATTGCATGCGCGCTCGCACCGATCATCTCGACGCCGAATTTTTCAAGCACGCCCATCTTCTTTAAAGAGAGCGCGCAGTTGAGCGCGGTCTGGCCGCCCATCGTTGGCAGGAGGGCAAAGCCTCCGGGATGGGCGTAGCGCTCTTTTGCGATAATCTTGGCGACAATCTCCGGCGTGATCGGCTCGAGATAGGTGCGGTCCGACATCTCCGGATCGGTCATGATTGTTGCCGGGTTGGAGTTGACGAGGACGATCCGGTATCCCTCCTCGCGCAGGGCTTTGCAGGCCTGCGTTCCTGAATAATCGAACTCACAGGCCTGACCGATGATGATCGGTCCAGCGCCAATGATCAGGATCGTCGAAATATCCGTCCGCTTAGGCATCTAAATCTTGTCAAACCGCACAAAAAAGGCCGCGCCGGGAATCCCTGGGCGCGAGCCAGCCCGCAGCCGGGTCAACCACGCCCGGCCTCATTGCTCCGTAGACGAGTTTGCGGCGCCTGTGAACCCGCGCCGGAGGGGGAAATCCCCCATGGCGAGGCCCGCGGGGAATGGCGCCGTGTAAGCTCCGGCTTTGCCGCCGCCAAACCGGTCCGCTGCCGGCGAAACGTATTCCGCCTCCAGCCGCACGTGAAGTCCCAAGCGTAAGATCGGTGAGAAGACGCAGGAAATCCAGCGCGAGCGCAGCGGATTGGCTGGCCCCGCGGCCGCTCAGGCCTGTCAGGCGTGATTGGCGGCTGACCAGGGGTGGCCGGAGCGTCACTTCCGCCTGATTTGCACATCGATATCGGGCACGGCATCCAAAAGGAGCCGGACATCGAGCAGCGCGCCGCTCAACGTATCGAACACATGCGTGTCATCCGTCACGCCGGAGAATGTAACGCAGACAACGTTGTCCCGGGTTGTGACCCCGGTAAGTTTCCCCGCGCCCTCAAGCATCCGCTTTTGGACCGCGCTCGCTAGAGCGCGTGCAATTTCCTCAACGCTTGCCACAGCGTTTTCTCCCTCAAGATAGTTGAGCAACTAGAAGGCGCGCGGAGGTAAAGGTCAAGCACCCTGCGGCGGGCGCAGAGGCCGCGTCACGAGGAAAGCTCTAGCCTGGGCGTGCTTATAAGAAAAACCGTGCATCAGCGAAAGGCTTGTATTAGACCGCTGCGTCTCCTGCCAAATTGAACCCGGGCGCCGGTGGTCTTTGCCCGCGGCGGCTAAAGCGTCAGGGGACGCTCCCGCGAAGGCTGGAAAAATGAAAGATCTGTCCCATCAGCCGCGTGAAGATTCTCAGCCGCGTGGTGATCACGGGGCGCATGTCACGCCTCTCCGCGGCGGCCAGCGCAGCGCCGGAGATGCCGCCGCGCCTGCCTCTAAGAGGGGGATCCGCGCGGTGCCTTTGCGCATCATTCTGCCCAATCTCGTGACTTTGCTCGCGCTCTGCATGGGGCTGACGGCAATCCGCTTCGCTCAGGAAGGCCAGTTTGAGACCGCTGTTGCGGCTGTCGTCGCGGCGGCCATTCTCGATGGGCTTGACGGCCGTCTCGCGCGGGCGCTCCGCGGCACGTCCCGTTTCGGCGCCGAGCTCGATTCCCTTGCTGATTTCGTCGATTTCGGAGTGGCGCCGGCTCTCATCCTTTATTTTTGGGGTCTGCATGAGATCAAGAGCTTCGGCTGGTTCGCGGCACTTGTTTTCGCAATCGCCGCGGCGCTGCGGCTTGCCCGCTTCAATGTCATGATGGACGATCCCTCCCGCCAGCCCTGGCAGGCGCATTTCTTCACAGGAATGCCCGCGCCCGCAGGCGCCATCGTGGCTCTGCTGCCTCTATACCTTAACCTTTCGGTTCTTGCGGTCCCAAACGTCCGGGGACTCGCGCCATTCGAAATCCTCTATGTCCTTGTCATTGCCCTCCTGATGGCAAGCCGGATCCCGCATTTTTCCGGCAAGAGCATTGGCCGGGTACCTCCCGAATATGTGCTCGTCGTGCTTTTCGGCGTTGTCGCCTGCATTCTGCTGCTGGCAACATTCACGATGGAAATGCTCATTGCCCTCAGCGTGATCTATCTTGGAACAATTCCCTTTGCCGTCCGCCGCTACAATGCTTATTTAACGGCTGCAGGCGCGCAGCCGCTTGGCGCCGGCTCGCCCCCTGCGCCGGAATCCCGGCACTGAACGGCTTTATCATGCTGCGCAGCCGCTGCCGCCCCGCAGCGCGGCGGACGAAATGCTTCCCGGCTTGAGATCATCCCTGCCTGCCCCTCCGGCCGGGCTTCCCTGTCCAGTTCACAAATGCTGGGTTCTCGATTAGGGTCCCGCCCGGAAAGCTTGGCCCGCAGCTTGAGGCGGCGGCAAATCCATGTGGCGGCAGGCAAATCTCAAGGATCCAAATGTCGAAGGAAGAACTGCTTCAATTCCCAGGAACCGTCATCGAACTGCTGCCGAATGCGACTTTTCGCGTCAAGCTCGAAAACGACCACGAAATCATCGCGCATACCGCCGGAAAAATGCGCAAGAACCGCATCCGCGTTCTTGCTGGGGACAAGGTACTCGTGGAGATGACCCCCTACGATTTGACGAAGGGCCGCATCACCTACCGCTTCAAATGAGTGCGTTTCTGCCAATGGAGGCCCGCCTTGACCGGCAATAATAGGGCGTGGCGGCCGAAGCTTGTCCTTGCGTCGGCGTCGCCGAGGCGGCTTGCGCTCCTTCAGCAGATCGGCATTGAACCCGATGCGCTGCTCCCCGCCCATGTGGACGAAATGCCGCGCAAGCATGAGCTGCCGCGAAGCCTCGCCGCACGGCTTGCGGCAGAGAAGGCGCAAGCAGCCGAGAAGATTGCTGCCGCCCGGCCGGAGCTTGCTGGCGCTTATATCCTTGCCGCGGACACCGTTGTGAGCGTCGGCCGGCGGATCCTGCCGAAATGCGAGACCGTGGCCGAGGCGGCGCAAGCCCTCCGGCTTCTCTCGGGGCGGGCGCACCGCGTCCATACCGCCGTCTGCCTTGTTACGCCCAAGGGCCGCAAGCGCCAGAAGACGGTCGAGTCGAGGCTGCGCTTTAAACGCCTCTCCACGGATGAAATCGAGGCCTACCTTGGCTCCGGGGAATGGCGGGGGAAAGCTGGAGGCTACGCCATCCAGGGTCTTGCCGGGGCCTTTGCCATTAAGCTTGCCGGGTCGTTTTCAGCGGTTGTCGGCTTGCCGCTCTATGAGACAATGTCTTTGCTGACCGGCGAGGGCTTCCCTGTTCACGTGTCGTGGCTCAACAAAGTGTAGAGGCTTTGAGGCGCGGAAAAAGGCCGTGAAGAGCATGAGCAGCCAAGACCCAGTTCAAGAAAGCCGGGATGAAACGCAGGCCCGCCCGTGCCCAGTCTGCGGGAAGCCTGCGGTTTTCGCTTTCCGGCCTTTTTGCTCGAAGCGCTGCGCTGATATCGATCTCCACCGCTGGCTTGGCGGCGTCTATGCGATCCCCGCTGAAATCGCTCCCGGGCGCGAGGGCGGCGGCGAGGAATCAGGCAGCGAGCGCCCAGAGGGCGAGGCAAAGCCGTAACGTCATCTCTTGAGCCTCACGCGTGTTTTTCACCGTCTCAAAAATCTTCTGGCTCGTCGCCGAGCCGTTAACTCTTGTGACTCTCACGGCCGCCGCCGGGCTTCTGCTCGGGCTCACGCGCTTTGCCAGCCTTGGCAGGCGTCTCATGGCCCTTGCGGCTATTGCCCTTGTGCTGGCTTTGCTGACACCCGCCTGGGCCTTGCTTCTGCGGCCGCTTGAGGACCGCTTTCCCCCGCCGCCAGCTAACCTCCCCGCCCCAGACGGAATTATCGTGCTCGGCGGCGCGATGGATGGGGCAAGGACCAGCGCGCGGGGTGAAGTCTATTTGAACGGGGAGGCTGCGCGCATGACAGCCGCGGTCGAATTGGCGCGGCGCTATCCCGCCGCCCGTCTCGTTTTCACCGGCGGCTCGGCTGCCCTCATCGGAAAGGGGGAGGCAGAGGCCGTTGCCGCGCGGAAGCTTTGGCTCGCACTCGGCATGCCGGAGGAGCGCATGACCTTTGAGGATAAGTCCCGCAACACTTGGGAAAACGCGGTCTTTACGCGGAATCTCGTCAAGCCGAAGCATAGCGAAGCCTGGCTCCTCGTGACATCGGCCTGGCATATGCCGCGCTCGGTAGGTATCTTCCGGCGAGCAGGCTTCACCGTTGTTCCCTATCCCGTGGCCTACCGCACCTATGGCGATGCGCGGGACTTTCTGCTCTTCCCGTCAACGGCCGAGCGCGCTCAGATGCTCGAATGCGCCGTCCGCGAGTGGATTGGGCTCTTTGCTTACTGGCTCACAGGAAAAACGGATGCCCTCTTTCCTGCCCCCTGACGCCGACCTGGCCTTTGCTCAGCGGCCGGGGAAGTTGCGCTTTGTTTTTGCTTCCCCCTCCGGTAATCCTCCCCGCCGCTAGAAGATTCCTGCAAAGGACCGCTCTCATGAGCCTTACGCTCGTCATTGCGAACAAGTGTTATTCGTCATGGTCCTTCCGCCCCTGGATCCTCATGCGTCATTTTGGCATTTCCTTTGACGAGGTGGTAATCCCGCTGGGTCAGGAGAGCACGCGGGCGGAGATATTGCGCTATTCCCCCTCTGGGAAATGTCCCGTCCTGCTGGACGGGAGCATCGCGGTTTGGGACTCGCTTGCCATTGTCGAATATCTCGCCGAAGCCCGCCCGGATCTGCCCCTCTGGCCAAAGCTGCCCGCAGCCCGCGCCGGGGCCCGGTCGCTCGCCGCGGAAATGCATTCGGGATTTACGGCGCTGCGCGGGCATTTACCGATGAACATGCGCCGCAAGTCTGCAAGACGCGAGCTGAGCCCAGAGGCGAGCGCCGATGCGGCCCGGATCGACGCGGCGTTTAAAGAAGCCCGCCGCGAGTTTGGCCATGGTGGAGATTTCCTCTTCGGCGCTTTCTCGGCGGCCGATGCGTTCTTCGCGCCCGTGGTCAACCGGCTCCATGTGTATGACGTGCCTGTAACCCCTGTGACGCGCGCCTATATGGAAGCTGTCATGGCTCTCCCCGCGTGGGAGGAGTGGCGCGCAGGGGCCGAAGCGGAACCGTGGACCATCGCCAAATACGAGGTTGCCTGAGGGCTTCGGAGAGGCGGTTTGACGCCTCTTTTTGCCGGATAGGTTTCCGCCGCGTGAGGCGGCAATGAAACGCTTGCCGTTGCGCCTCGCGGACACGATCTATAAAAATTGAAGCAGCAAAATTCCGCCCTTTAAGCAAGAGGAAACAAAGTGGGCTGGCCCGGCGGCAAGAGCGGCACGGTTGTTCCGAAATCCAGCGCTAAGCCGGATATCGATGCCTTTCTCGAGGCGGCGGCGAAACTGCCTGCCCCATCCGTCCCGGGGCGAGGGCGGCTTATCTTCGCGCTCGACGCGACGATGAGCCGGCAAGCCACCTGGGACATGGCGCAGGCCGTGCAAGGGCGCATGTTTACGACGGCTGCCGCGCATGGCGGGCTCGAAGTTCAGCTCGTCTATTACCGGGGCCTCTCCGAATGCAAGGCGTCGCGTTTCGTCACCGGCGGTCAGAGCCTTGCCGCGCTGATGACACGGATCGCTGTCGGGGCAGGCCAGACCCAGATCGAAAAAGTCCTGCGGCATGTCCTCGACGAAACGCGGCGGACTCCGGTCCAGGCGTTTGTCTTCGTGGGCGATGCGATGGAGGAGAGCCTCGACGTACTGAGCGGATTGGCAGCCGAGCTTGGGCTTTTGGGCGTCAAGGCGTTTATTTTCCAGGAAGGGCGAGACAAAATTGCTGAGCGGGCCTTCCGCAAAATCGCGATGCTGACCTGCGGCGCTTATGCAACTTTCGATCTGTCTGCGCCGGAGCGCCTTATTGCGCTGCTTTCGGCGGCAGCGGCATATGCGGCCGGGGGCCATCGCGCGCTTGAATTCGAGGCGCGGGCGCGCGGGGCATTGGAGGCTGGGCATCTCTTGGCTCAAATGCGCCAAACGGGTGGCGGCGCGGAATGATCTACCTTCTTGCCGGATTCCTGCTTGTTGTGCTCCTTCTATCGGCGCTTAAATCCTTTGCGGCGGCCGATCCCGCGCTGCTTGCGCGCATGATCAGGCGCGGCGGCGGAGGAGCGGCATTGCTTGCGGGCGCTATTTTATTGCTTCGAGGGCGGCTGGACATGGCATTAGGGCTTGGCGGATTGGGGGCTTGGCTGCTTGGGATGCGCGGCGGATCGCTGCCGCGGATTTTTCAGACGGCGGCCGGAACGAAGCCGAAAGTTTCCTGCGTCAGGTCGGCGATGATCGAGATGGAGCTTGACCACGTCACTGGAAAGATGCGGGGGACGGTGCTCGCGGGGCCTGATGAAGGCAAATCGCTCGAATCAATGACCCGGCCGCAGTGCGAGGCCCTCTACGACCTCTGCTGCGCCGACGATCCCGACGGCGCACGCCTGATGGAAGCCTATCTCGACCGCCGCTTTCCCGGCTGGCGTTCGGCAGCGCAGGACCATCGCGACTCTCGGAGCGGACAAGCGAGACGCCGGCCTGGGTCGATGACCGAAGAAGAAGCGTATGAGATTTTGGGGCTTCAGAAGGGCGCGTCGGAGGAAGAAGTCATTCGCTCGCATCGCGCGCTGATGAAGAAATTGCATCCTGATCACGGGGGGTCGACGGGGCTTGCGGCCCGCGTGAACGAGGCCAAGGATGTTCTGATGCGCCGTCATCAGTAAAGCTTTGTTCAGTCTCTCGTTGCAAAGCAGGAAAATCCCGAGCGCTTGAGGGCCTTGCAGGCAAGCGCAGCGCTGTCCTCCTCAAGGCCGGCGAAACGCGCCCGGTAAAGCGTCTCCTGGCCCTTCTTGATCTTTTCCGTGAAGGCTTGCGCTTTGACGAGGGTTTTGGGGCCTTCCGACCTTGCCCGGGCAAGGAGCTCGGCAGCCTTCGCCGCATCGTTTGTCGCGCCGATCTGAATCATCCAGCCGCTCCGGGCTGATGGCGGGCGCTCTCCTCCCGCAGCCGTTGCGGTGCCAGAGCGGGGCAGCTCCTCAATTACGGCAGCAATCGCGTCGGGCTTGCCGCGCGGGTGAGGGGAGGGGAGGGGCGAGGAGGCGGGCGTTGCGGTTGCGGCCTGAGCGCCGAGCCCGGCTGTCTTGCGCGCTGTCGAGCCGTCCTGAACCCCCGGCTTGAATTTTGGCTCACCTTGTTCCACGCGGAGAAGGATCTTGGGGGCTCCGGGAACGAAGGCCGGCCGCGGCCTCTCGGGCGGCACATCGCTGCTGAGTGAAGCAACCCGGATCGAACTGGCGCGCGCGGCGGGCTCAGCAGGGCTTGCAGGGCGGGGCCTTGCCTCATTTCCGGCTTGCGGCTGCGGCTTCTGGTTTTCCTCATTCTGCGGCTCGGACTCCGCTATGCGCGAAGTGACGCGGTTCTCCAGAGCGGACGAGGCGGTGCGCAAGGCCGAGGCATTGCCGATCTGCTCCTCAATCAAATTTGCCATGAATTGATCACGGCTGCGGGCGCTGGCGCCGCCCAGAACGGCCGCAACGAGATAGCGCCCGCCGCGCTTCACAGAAGTGAGCAGATTGAATCCCGAGGCATTGGTGTAGCCCGTCTTGATCCCGTCCATCCCTTCGACGCGGCCAAGCAGGTGGTTATGGTTCGCGATTGCTGCGCCATGATAGTAGAAGGTCCGGGTTGCAAAATAATGGTAGTAACGCGGGAAACGCTCCTGGATCGCGCGGCCGAGGATGGCAAGGTCGCGAGCCGTCGTGAGCTGCCCGGGATTGGGGAGCCCCGAGGCGTTGGCGAAATGCGTGCTCGTCATGCCGAGCGCATGAGCCTTCTGCGTCATGAGCCGTGCAAAGTTATCCTCACTGCCAGCGATGGTTTCGGCGATGGCGACGGCAATGTCATTCGCTGAGCGGGTGACAACCGCCTTAATCGCGTCCTCGACCGTGATTGTCTGCCCCGGCCGGAGACCGAGCTTCGTCGGCTTTTGCGAAGCGGCGTAAGGGGAGATAGGGATTTCGCTGTCGAGACGCAGGCGGCCTTGCTCTATCTGCTCAAAAAGCAGATAGAGCGTCATCACCTTGGTGATCGAGGCCGGGAAACGCTGCTGGTTCTCATTTTGCGCATAGAGTGTCTCGCCGGTGTTGCCGTCAACGACGATTGCCGCGATATGGCTCATTCTGCGGGGGCTTGCATCGTGGTAGCGGATGGATCTTTCGTGGCGAAGGGCGGAATGCGCATGCGCTGAAGCATGGCGGTGATGGCTTCGCCAATGTCTGGCCTCTGCAGGCGGGCAGTGGAGGCAAGCGGTGGCAAAAGCCAGGATGAGGCTGGCGGCAATTTTCGTATTGCGGCCAATTGTCGCGGTTTTGTTCAGCATTTGCGGCTTCCCCGGTTTCCGGTTGAGAGGCGTCTTCGCCGCCGCCGGGCTTTCCTCTCGGGGACGCTAGCCACTTGCGGTTACCTCTTTGTTAAGGCGGAGGTTCGCAGTGGGGATGGAGTTAATCTTCGCTGGATTTTGCATCGCAGCATCACCTTGACGTGATTTGTGCGATGCACTAATTCTGCGGGCTGCGAGGAATATTTTCTCGCAATTTTCAGCCGCCTCGTCCCGGCGAGGGCCAGCGCGCAAACACTCAAGGAAGATCATATGGCCTACGAGTTTGAAGACATCCAAAAATACAGCAAGGAGCAATTCGACGCTGCGGCCGCGGCGACAA
>DASRYK010000098.1:0-7194 GCA_035687205.1 Methylocella sp.
GGCCGCCGCTCCGCCGCGGCTCGCCGAATTCAGCTTTGGGGACGAAACCCGCCCAAAGGTGACGCTTATTGGCAAAGGCGTCTGCTTCGACTCGGGCGGTCTCGACATCAAACCCGAGTCTGCCATGCGTCTTATGAAAAAAGACATGGGCGGAGCGGCCGCGGCTTTGGCGCTCGCCTCCATGATCATGGAAGCGAACCTTCCAGTCCGCCTGCGGGTCATCGTTCCTATTGTCGAAAATGCGGTCTCGGGAAGCGCGTTCCGGCCCGGCGACATCTATAAGAGCCGCAAAGGGCTCACGGTCGAAATCGGGAACACCGACGCGGAAGGACGGCTCATTCTCGCCGATGCGCTTGCCCTTGCCGATGAGGAGGCGCCGGAGCTCCTTATTGATTTCGCCACGCTCACCGGCGCTGCGCGCGTGGCGCTTGGCCCCGATGTGCCCCCTTTCTACACCATGGACGAAGAGTTTGCCGCTGACGTCGCGCGGGCGGGAGCCGCCGCGCAGGACCCGGTCTGGCGCATGCCATTGTGGGAGCCTTACAACAAGCTTCTCGACTCCAAGATCGCCGACGTCAATAACATCGCAAGCTCGCCTTTCGCGGGCTCGGTCACGGCGGCTTTGTTTCTGCGCCGCTTCGTCGAGCGGGCAAAGTCCTGGGCGCATTTCGACATTTACGCCTGGACGCCGCAGGACGCGCCGGGGAGGCCGGAGGGCGCCGAAATCCAGGCCGCGCGGCTCCTCTACGATCTCATCGAGGCGCGGTATCAAGCAAAGGGTTAGGTCGTTCGAGCGGGCATTAAAGAATGGCCAATTTGTAAGCCCTGCAGAAGTCCGCTCTGCTTCTGAGAAATTTGCGCCGCGGAGGCATTTCAACGTCGAGCCCCGCTGGCAGAAAACGAGGGATATTTGTCCTTGCGCAGTTCATCCCTATCACGAAACTGCCAATTGATTATGCGTCCGGCGAAAGCACTTATCGTGGCCTCATAAAATCCTGAACACTATAAATCTTATCATGGGAGGAAAATATGAAAACCACATTCTTTCTTGTATTCTTATTTATAATGATGCCTGCGTCATCAATGGCAAAAATGCTTGTAAATATGGCAAGTAAGTATTGCCTCGACACCGATGGCGCTGCCGTAAACGGGGGTGGCGTGCGGATGTGGGGATGCGTGTCTCATCCCAATCAAAGCTGGACGCAAAGCAGCTGGATTGACTAGCCGCAGCGATAAGGAGCGCCAATTTCACAAGAGAGGTTGCGCTACCCGGGCCGCAGCATATGTCCCGGCAGCGCAGATCCCCCCAAATGGCCGCCGGAACGCCCGGCGCGGAACGTAAGCCCCGGGCGGCCCGGCCCCGGCGGCTTTGGCGGTCAAGCCCGATTGACGCCGCCGCCAGCCGGGGCCCGGGCTGGCTTGCAACAAAGGCTTCGATCGAAGGGCGGGAATTATTCCAGCCGCATCAATAAATCCCTCGCATCAATATGCTGGCCCGGGGCGACGAAAATTTCCACAATCTTGCCATCGCGCGGGGCATGGAGCACCGTTTCCATTTTCATGGCCTCCAAAGTGGCAACCACATCGCCCGCCTTCACCTCCTGGCCCAAGCGCACAGCGATGGTCGAAACTGAACCTGGCATTGGCGCCCCAATATGCGACTCGTTTCCCTCCTCGGCTTTACGCCTTGCCGTGGCATTGACGGCGGCAGAGCGGTCCTGAATCCAGATGATCCGCGGCTGGCCGTTGAGCTCGAAAAAAACCCGGACCTTGCCTTCATCGTCCGTCTCGCTGATCGTCATCAACACGATGACCAGAGTCTTCCCGGGCTCGATCTCGACCAGAATCTCATTGCCCGGCTGCATGCCGTAGAAGAAGACAGAAGTCGGCAGAACCGAGACGGGCCCATAGCGGCGCACGGTTGCCGCGAACTCCGTGAAAACCTTCGGATACATGAGATAGGAGGCAAGCTCGTCGCCGCTGATCTGCCGCCCGCAGGCTTTCTCGGCGGCCGCGCGCGCGGCATCGAGATCAGCGGGCGGAAGCAGTGCGCCCGGCCGCACGGTGATGGGCTTCTCGTCCTTGAGGGCTTTGGCCTGCAAGCCCTTCGGCCATCCTCCCGGCGGCTGGCCAAGGTCGCCTCTCAGCATTTCGACGACCGAAGCAGGAAAAGCGATGTCGCGCTTGGGATCGAGCACATCATCAGGCGTAAGATCCTGGGCGACCATCATGAGGGCCATGTCGCCGACGACTTTCGAGGAAGGCGTCACCTTGATGATATCACCAAAGAGATCATTGGCCATGCGGTAAGCCACGGCGATCTTGTCCCAGCGCTTGTCGAGCCCTAAGGCGCGGGCCTGCTCTTTAAGATTGGTGAACTGGCCGCCCGGCATCTCATGCAGATAGACCTCGCTCGTCCCGGTCTTGAGGTCGCTTTCGAAGGCCGCATATTGGCTGCGCGCGGCCTCCCAGTAGGCGCTGAGCTGGCGGATGGCCGCTGCATCGAGGCCCGTGTCACGGTCCGAGTGGCGCAAAGCCTCGGCGATCGATCCAAGGCAGGGCTGCGACGTCGTGCCAGACATTGTGTCGATGGCGGCATCGGCAGCATCAACGCCTGCTTCGGCCGCGGCGAGAACCGTTGCGGCGGCAATCCCCGATGTGTCATGGGTGTGCAAATGAAGCGGCAGGCCGCAAGCTTCGCGCAGAGCCTTCACGAGAACGCGGGCGCCCGCAGGCCTGAGCAGCCCCGCCATATCCTTGATTGCAAGGATATGGCATCCTGCCCGCTCGAGCTCCTTTGCAACGCCAATGTAGTAATTGAGCGAATATTTCGCGCGGCTGGGATCGAGAATATCGCCCGTGTAGCAGATCGCGCCCTCGGCAAGTTTGCCAGCCTCGCAGACGGCATCGATCGCGACCCGCATGTTTTCGACCCAGTTGAGGCAATCGAAAATGCGGAAAAGGTCGATGCCCGCGGCCGCGCGCCGCACGAAATATTTCACGACATTGTCGGGATAGTTTGTGTAGCCAACGCCATTCGCGCCGCGCAGCAGCATTTGCATGAGGAGGTTCGGCGCCCGCTCGCGGATGAGCGCAAGCCGCTCCCACGGGTCTTCGGAAAGGAAACGCATCGCGACATCGAAGGTCGCGCCGCCCCAGCATTCGAGCGACAAGAGCTGCGGCAGGGTCTTGGCATAAAACCCGGCAGCAGCAACAATGTCCTTCGTGCGCATGCGGGTCGCGAGCAGCGATTGATGGGCATCCCGCATTGTTGTGTCGGTCATGAGGAGCCGCGTCTCGCTGCGCATCCACGCCGCGAAACGCTGTGCGCCAAACTTTTCAAAAAGCTGGCGGGCTCCTTCTGGAATCTGGCCGGACGGCAGCTTCGGCATCTGAGGCTCGCGCGCCGTTGCGGGCGGGCGCGGGCGGCCTCTCGTCTCGGGATGCCCGTTCACGGTGACATCGGCGATCCAGGTCAGGAGTTTCGTTGCGCGGTCCTTGCGCTTTTTGAAGTCGAACAGCGAAGGAGTCTCATCGATAAAGCGCGTCGTGTAATCGCTCGCTATGAAGCGCGGATGATTGATGATGTTGTGCAAAAAGGCGAGATTGGTCGCAACGCCGCGAATGCGGTATTCGAGCAGCGCACGGTCCATGCGGCTCACTGCTTCCTCTGAAGTCAGCGCCCAGGCCGTTATTTTTTCGAGCAGCGGATCATAAAAGCGTGTGACAACCGCGCCCGAATAGGCGGTGCCGCCGTCGATTCTGATACCAAAACCCATCGCGCCACGATAGGCAGTGATGCGGCCATAATCGGGGATGAAATTGTTCTCGGGGTTCTCGGTCGTAATCCGGCACTGAAGAGCGTGGCCCGACAGGCGGATCTCGCCCTGCGGCGGGATGCCCGTCTCTTCCAGAACGCCAATCCGCTTGCCTTCGGCAATGCGGATCTGCGCCTTGACGATGTCGAGGCCGGTGACGGCCTCGGTCACCGTATGCTCGACTTGGATGCGCGGATTGACCTCAATGAAATAAAATGCGCCCGTGCTGGCATCCATAAGGAATTCGGCCGTGCCAGCCCCAACATAGCGCGCAGCTTGGCCGAGCTTCAAAGCCGCCTCGCAGAGCCGTTCACGCTCCTCCGGCCGGAGGAACGGGGCGGGCGCCCGTTCGATGACCTTCTGGTTGCGGCGCTGAATCGAGCAATCCCTCTCAAAGAGATGCACGAGATTGCCATGAAGATCGCCAAGGAGCTGAACCTCGACATGGCGCGCGCGCTGCACGAGCTTCTCGAGATAGACCTCGTCCTTGCCGAAGGCGTTTTTCGCCTCCCGCCTGGCGCTCCAGACGGCATTGAGCAGCTTCTCCTCGCTTTCGACCACCCGCATGCCTCGCCCGCCGCCGCCCCAAGAGGATTTGAGCATCAGAGGATAGCCAATTTCACGGGCAAGGCGCTTCGTCTCCTCAGGATCATCCGGCAGGGGCGGCGTCGCTGGCATGACCGGAACGCCGCAAGACATGGCAAGATTGCGCGCCGCGACCTTGTTGCCAAGCTCGCGCATTGTCTGCGGGCCGGGCCCTATGAAAATGATCCCCGCGGCGGCGCAGGCCTCGGCAAACTCCGGGCTCTCCGAGAGAAAGCCATAGCCAGGATGAATCGCATCGGCTTTGGCGTCCTTTGCGACGCGGATCACCTCATCGATCGAAAGATAAGCTTCAAGAGGCCCCTTGCCCGCGCCAATCTGATAGGCTTCATCGGCCTTGAAGCGGTGAAGCGAGAGCTTATCCTCCTCCGCATAAACGGCTATCGTGCCGATTCCGAGCTCCGCGGCTGCGCGGAAGACCCGAATCGTGATCTCGGAGCGGTTGGCAACGAGCAAGCGGCGAATCCGGCGCATAGATCCTCGCTATGGCCCAAGGGCCTTCCAGCGCCTGCAAAACATGCACCACGGCGCTGCGTCAACGCAAGAAAGGGGAGAACGCGGGCTCTTGGCACGCCGCGCAGCGAGGCCAAGGCTGCGTCAGCGCCGGGCAGATGGACACACAAGCCAGCACGCGCAATAAGAAGCCTGCCCGCCACCTGCTTGAGAAGGAGGACTTTATGCCAGCCACCGCCCAGAAGCGAAAGCAAAGCGCAAGAAGCTACGCATGGATCGTGCCGCCGGTTGCGGTTCTGGCCGCGGTTGTCACCGGATGGTCGGTCTTCTGGTTTTTCATGTCGCGCCAATCCGCTGCCGCGCTCACGGAATGGATGTCGAACGAAGCCCGGTCAGGACGGATCTGGTCATGCAGCGGCCAGAAGATCGGCGGCTTTCCATTCTCGGCTGAAATTTCCTGCGAGAGCGCGGTCTTTCAGGGAGAGGTTCTTGGCAGCAAGATGACGGCAACCTTCGGCGCCGTGCGTGCGACCGCTCCGCTTTTGCGGCCAGGAAATGTGCTGGCCAAGATCGAGCCCCCGCTTAAGCTTAAAGCGGCAAGCGGAGCGCTGGACGTGAACGTTCAATGGGACGGCCTTTATGTGGAATCGGACTATGAGACGGGCGCCCTCGAAAGGCTTTCTCTCGTCGGCCGCGAGCTGCGTCTGGATGGAATCGTTGGCGGCCGGGATGCGGGGCAAAATACGGCCGAGAGCATTAGCGGCACTTTTTCTGCTTCGCAGGCGCGGCAGGACCATGCCTATGACGCCAGGATTACCTTGACCCAGGGCAACATCCCAGCCCTTACCGCCCTTTTGGATACAAAGGCGCCAGTCATGGCGCAGCTCGATAGCACCATTTCACAAGTCAATCTGCCGGGGGATGGCTCGCTCAGCGCCAATCTCGAACACTGGCGGATGGCAAACGGCCGCGCCGATGTCACGGCTTGGCTCGAAAGCGGCCCGGTCACTTTCGAGGCCAAGGGAAGCTTGAATCTCGATCCTGAGCATCGCCCGCAAGGCAAGCTCGATGCCACGCTTACGGGCTTTGAGAATGCCCTCCGCCAGTTGCAGATCGACCCTGCCCTGCTGTCGGCTGGCCGGGCGCTCTCCGGGCTCCTTGGAAGCACCTCGAAACTCAAGCTTCCGGTGATATTCTCGGAAGGCATTGTGCGGATCGGCCCGCTTCCGACGCCGGTTCAGATCTCGCCGCTATACTGACTGGCGGCGGCCGGGGTGCGGCGGCAGGGTCAGGTCTCGCCCGCCCGCCGGCCAAAGTCCGGAGCCGCCGTCTCCTGGCCCTGCTCGATGATGCCGCGCCGGATTGAACGCGTGCGGGTGAAAAGCTTGAAGAGCCCCTCGCCGTCGCCGTTGCGGATCATGCGCTGAAGAGCAATCAAATCCTCATTGAACCGGCCGAGCATTTCAAGCACCGCCTCGCGGTTATTCAGAAAAATATCGCGCCACATCACCGGATCGGAAGCGGCAATCCGGGTAAAGTCACGAAACCCCCCCGCCGAGAATTTGATCACTTCAGACTGCGTGACTTCCTCAAGATCGGCAGCCGTGCCGACAATGTTATAAGCAATGAGGTGCGGCACATGGCTCGTGATCGCCAGAACGAGATCGTGATGCTGCGCGGGCATGAGCTCGACATTTGCTCCAGCCGCGCTCCAGAAAGCCGACAGCTTAGCCACGGCCTCCGGATCCGTCCGCTCCAGCGGCGTCAAAATACTCCAGCGGTTAAGAAAAAGCGTCGCGAAGCCAGCATCAGGCCCTGATTGCTCCGTTCCGGCCACCGGATGGCCCGGAACGAAATGGACCTGAGCGGGCACATGCGGCGAGACCGCCTTGATAATTGCAGCCTTGACCGACCCAACATCGGACAGGATCGATCCGGGCATTAGATAAGGCCCGATCTCCTGGGCAACGCGGCCCATGACCCCGACAGGAACACAAAGGATGACGAGATCCGCCTCCACAACCGCTGCGGCAGCGTTTTCCGTAACTCGGTCTGCAAGCGCAAGCTTGGCCACCCTTTCCCGGACTTCGCCAGAGTGATCGGCGGCGATGATCTCGCCTGCTAGCGCCTTACGCCGGCAGACGCGCGCGAGCGAGGAGCCGATTAGGCCTATGCCGATGAGCGCAACGCGCCGGAACAAGGGCTCGCGCAAAGGAGCCCCAAGGCCATCAGGCACGCGCGGAACTCTCCATCGCCACGAAATCCCTCAGCGCTGCTGCGACCAGGCGGTTTGCCTCCCCAGTGCCCACCGTGAGGCGCA
>DASRYK010000099.1:0-18746 GCA_035687205.1 Methylocella sp.
CCTCGTCCCGGCGAGGGCCAGCGCGCAAACACTCAAGGAAGATCATATGGCCTACGAGTTTGAAGACATCCAAAAATACAGCAAGGAGCAATTCGACGCTGCGGCCGCGGCGACAACCTCTTTCGCCAAGACGCTCCAGGCAATTGCCGCCGAGACAGGGGATTATTCCAAGAAGGCCTTTGAGAACAGCACCGCCTTCGTCGAGAAGCTGCTCGGCGCGAAATCCTACGATAGCGCAATTCAAATTCATTCCGAATATTGGAAAAACTCCTACGCCGGCTTCATTGCGCAGGCGACAAAGCTCGGAGAGCTTTATTCAAACCTTGCCAAGGAGGCCTTCAAGCCGATTGAGACGGCCCTCTCAAAAGTGCAGGGCAGCAAGAACTAAGCTCGAGAGCAGAGGGCTATCAGGCGCAGGCTGGCGTTTAGTACGCGGAGGCCGCGCCGCGCTTCGCATGCTTTTGAAGGGCTCGGCCCATGCCGGGCCTTTTCAATCCCGCGCGCCGCTCGATCCCTTCTGCGGCACGCGATGAACCCTGGCTTACCGGGTCTGGAACAAAGAAGGCTTCTGCCCTTGGACCATTTGGGCGCATCAATTTGGGTGCATCAATCAATTTGGGCGCATCAATAAAGACCCTTGATAAAGACCGTTGCGCTGCATGCCGCGGCCGCTCAAGGCCAGAGCCCGCAGCGTCTTCTGCCATCATCAGGAGCGGACCGCTTGCCGGGCGCCCTCTGGCACCGGAGCATCACCGCGGAGGATCCTTCCATGGCCGACAACAGACCTGACACGGATGAGCACGGCGAGGGGAGCGAAGCCTTGGAGAGCTCTGAGCAGCCGCGGCGCAAGAGACGGGCGCCGAGGAGCGGGAGCGGTAACGGCGCGGCTCAAGCGGCTGCTGATTTACAGGCTGCGGAGGGCAGCGCGGCGCAAGGAGCGGATCGAGAGCCGGAGGAGCCTGCTCCGGCGGGTTTCGTGTCTGAGACCATCGAGGAATTTGCCGAGGAGGCCTCTGCGGACGCCGGGGTCTTTGAAGCGGCCGTGAGCGACGAGATCGAAGTGGTTGAAGAGCTCGGCAAGGAAGAGCTTGAGGCCGCTGAAGCGGCCGTGGTCTCCTTGGCCGAGAGCTTTCGTAAATTCGCCGGCGAGACCGCGAGTTTTTCGCTGGAATCGATCGAAGCGGGATCTGCTTTTGCAGGTGACCTGCTGCAGGCGAAATCCTTCCCTGATGCGATGAAAATCCAGCTCGATTTCGTCATGGCGAGCTGTCTGCGGCTCCTTGAATATTTCGGGAAAATGGGCGGGCTTTACTGGATTATGATGCGGGGCGGAGAAATGCCCGTGAGCAGTGAAGCCGCAAAGGCAAAGGCCTAGAACCGGCTTTGAGCCCTTGAAAACCTTATGGCACGCGCCAAAATCTTCCTAGGCTGGGGGCAGAGGCCCCGCCGTCATCACCGCCCGCGGTTGCTACGGCTTTGCAGGCGCCGGAGCGGCGGCTGCGCGCTTATCAACCGGCCTAAAGCGGCGTTCCTTTTATCCGCAACCTTTGGCCAAAGTTATCCCGCTTGCCTATTTTTTAGCAATCGCCGGCATGCGCAGCCGCGCGCAAGCGAAAATCATCCCGGATGCGAAAAAAGTCTTATGGCTCCCATCGCGAACCAGCGCTAAGATTGAAACGTTGTGGAGGAGCTGCGGCTTAAGGCCGGCATGCGAAGGCTGCGGCTAGCTGCCGGGGTTTGGCGCGCGGCCAGCAGGCGAAGCCGGGAGAGGGCTTAAAGAGCGAGGTTTTAGCGAGACGAGGTTTGGCTGCAATGGTTAAGGCTTGTTGGCAAACGCGATTGCCGGCTGAAGGCTTTATCGCCACCGGGGTGCGGTATGGTGCAGCTTTCGCGCGTCAGGGGCTGCGGGCCGCGGCAACTCCGCCTATGGCCGCCAAGGATCCGCAGCGCGAAGGAACCGAAGGGCCAGGCGCGGGCACGGTTGTCATTACGCGCCCAAAGCTCCAGACGCGCCATCCGAGCATGTACCGGGTCTTGCTCTTGAACGACGACTACACCCCGATGGATTTCGTCGTCGCAGTGCTCAAAAAATATTTCAACAAGGATACGGACGAAGCGACGCGCATTATGCTCCATGTGCATCAGCATGGCGTGGGCGAGTGCGGTGTCTACACCTATGAAATTGCCGAGACGAAGGTGACGCAGGTCATGGATCACGCCCGCAAACATCAACACCCTCTGCAATGCATCATGGAAAAAAAGTAAGGGGTTGCAGCCAATGCCGTCCTTCTCGCGTAATCTCGAGCAATCACTGCACCGGGCTTTGGCCATCGCCAATGAGCGGCATCACGAATATGCCACCCTTGAGCATTTGCTCTTGAGTTTAACGGAGGATGGAGACGCCGCGGCTGTGATGCGCGCCTGCTCGGTCGATCTTGATCTGCTCAGGCGGAACCTCCTCGAATATATAAATCAAGAGCTCGACAATCTGGTGACTGAGGACCGCGAGGACGCAAAGCCGACGGCGGGATTTCAGCGGGTCATCCAGCGGGCGGTTATTCATGTCCAGTCGTCCGGGCGTGAGGAAGTGACGGGCGCGAATGTGCTCGTTGCCATCTTCGCCGAGCGCGAAAGCCATGCCGCTTATTTCCTGCAAGAGCAGGACATGACGCGCTATGATGCCGTCAATTACATCAGCCATGGCATAGCGAAGAGGCCCGGCCTCTCTGACACGCGGCGGATCCCGCGCGGCACAGAGGAGGATTCCGACACGCGCGATTCGAAAGAGGCCAAGGACAGCGACTCCAAGAAAAAGGAAGGCGCGCTTGACGCCTATTGCGTCAATCTCAACAAGAAGGCGCGGGACGGGCGCATCGATCCGTTGATCGGCCGCGAAGCGGAAGTGCAGCGCACCATCCAGGTGCTCTGCCGCCGCCACAAGAATAACCCACTGCTCGTCGGGGATCCGGGCGTCGGCAAAACGGCTATCGCCGAGGGGCTTGCCCGCAAGATCGTCATGGGGGAGGTGCCGGAAGTCCTCGCCGATGCGACGGTTTTCGCGCTTGATATGGGGACGCTGCTCGCCGGCACGCGCTACCGCGGCGATTTCGAGGAGCGCCTGAAGCAGGTCATGAAGGAAATCGAGCACCACAAGAAAGCGATTCTTTTCATCGATGAAATCCACACCGTCATTGGCGCGGGCGCCACATCGGGCGGCGCGATGGATGCCTCGAATCTTTTGAAGCCTGCGCTTGCCCAGGGCGTTCTGCGCTGCATCGGCTCTACGACCTATAAAGAGTACCGCCAGTACTTTGAAAAGGACCGCGCTCTCGTGCGCCGTTTCCAGAAGATCGATGTCAACGAGCCCACGGTTGCCGATGCGATCGAAATCATGAAGGGGCTCAAGCCCTACTTCGAGGAATTCCATAAGCTTCGCTACACCAACGAGGCGATCAAGGCCGCCGTGGAGCTTTCGGCGCGCTATATCAACGACCGCAAGCTTCCGGACAAAGCCATCGACGTCATCGACGAGACCGGCGCGAGCCAGATGCTCCTGCCCGAAGCAAAGCGGAAAAAGACAATCGGCATCAAGGAAGTCGAAGCGACCATTGCAACGATGGCGCGGATTCCCCCCAAGACCGTCTCGAAGGACGATGCCGAAGTTCTTGAGCATCTGACCGAGACGCTTGAGCGCGTCGTTTACGGCCAGAGCGAGGCGATCCTGGCGCTCACCTCGGCTATCAAGCTTGCCCGCGCCGGGCTCCGCGACGGCGAGAAGCCGATCGGGTGCTATCTATTCTCGGGCCCGACCGGCGTCGGCAAGACGGAGGTTGCCCGCCAGCTCGCGGTGAGCCTCGGCGTCGAGCTCGTCCGGTTCGACATGTCGGAATATATGGAGCGGCATACGGTCTCGCGGCTCATTGGCGCGCCCCCCGGCTACGTCGGCTTCGACCAGGGCGGGCTTCTAACCGACGCCATTGATCAGCATCCTTATTGCGTTTTGCTCCTCGACGAGATCGAAAAGGCCCACCCTGATCTCTACAATATCCTTCTGCAGGTGATGGATCATGGCAAGCTCACGGATCACAGCGGCAAGTCCGTCGATTTCCGTAATGTCATCTTGATCATGACGACCAATGCGGGCGCCGCCGACATGCAGCGCGCCGCCTATGGCTTCACCCGCACGAAGCGCGAAGGCGAGGACATGGAGGCGATCACGCGGCTCTTCACGCCGGAGTTCCGCAACCGGCTCGATGCCGTCGTCACCTTCAAGCATCTGCCGCGCGAAGTCATTGTCAAAGTGGTCGACAAATTCATCATGCAGCTCGACGCCCAGCTAGCCGACCGCAATGTGACGATCGAGCTCACCGATGAGGCGCGCAACTGGCTCGTCGAGCATGGCTATGACGAGCAGATGGGCGCGCGTCCCATGGCGCGAGTCATCCAGCAGGAGATCAAAACGCCGCTTGCCGATGAGGTGCTCTTTGGCCGCCTCAAGAATGGCGGAACGGTGCGCGTTGTCGTGACCTCGGATGAGGAAGGCGCAAAGAAGCTCGGCTTCGTCTTTCCAGAGGGGCCGGTTCTGCCGCGCCCGGAGCGCGACATCGTCGAAGCAAGTAAGAAGCGCGTCCGGCCGGAGCCAGAGGTGCGGCGCGCCAAAACCCTCCGCCAGAAGGAGGGGGAGGACGACGAGGAGGAGCCGGAGGAAGATGCTCCTGGCCCCGGCGCGCCGGATAGCGAGCCGGAGACGATCGGCCCTGGCGATCCGGCCTGAAGGGGCCGGGGGCTGCGGCTCCGCCCGGGGGGCGCTGTTCTTGCTGCTGCAAGGCTGTGTCCGCCCAGGCGCGGATCAGCCCGCCGCGGCAGCGGCGGCGATCTTCTGGGCAAGCTCCCGCAGCCGCTCGGGCCTTTCCTGCACGCTGCTGTGAGGCCGCAGCTCCACGCCTTCCCAGCGCGGAAGCACATGGAAATGCAGGTGGAAGATGACCTGGCCCGCCGGGCGCTCGTTGTATTGAACGATCATCACACCATCGGCATTGAGCGCAGCTTTCACGGCGCGCGCGATTTTCTGCACACGGATGATGAGCTTGCCGAGCACCCCGGGGTCAACGTCGAGGAGATTGCGCGCGGGCGATTTGGGCAGCACCAGAACATGCCCGTCGGCGCGCGGCATGATGTCCATCATGGCGAAGGCCACATCGTCCTCGTACACTTTGTGGCAGGGCATCTCGCCGCGCAGGATCTTTGCAAAAATATTGTTCTCGTCATAGGCGGAGGACATCGCGCACCTCATGCAGGAATGTCACGGGCCGGCGCTTGTCAAACAGGCCTCAGGGGCCCTTCTTGAAAGGCGCAAGCTCCTCATAGTCGCGAAGCGCCGCATCAACAAGCACCCTTTCCCCTGCGAGATAATCGCCGATCGCCTGGGCGAAGCGCGCGTCCTTGATCTCATGCGCCGAATAGGTCGCCGCCGGGAGATAGCCGCGGGCAAGCTTGTGCTCGCCCTGCGCGCCAGCCTCGGCGCGGGAAAAGCCCCGGGCAATCGCAAATTCAACCGCCTGATAATAGCAGACCTCGAAATGCAGAAAGGGGTGCTCCTCAACCGCCCCCCAATGGCGGCCATAGAGCGCGTCTTTGCCGATGAAATTGATGGCGCCTGCAATGTAGCGCCCATTACGCCTGGCCATCACGAGCAGGATATGCCCGCTCAGGGCCTCACCGGCCCGGGAAAAGAAAGCGCGGGTGAGATAGGGCGTTCCCCATTTGCGCGCGCCGGTGTTCATGTAAAATTCGTAAAACGAATCCCAGTGGCGTTCCGAAATCTCCTTGCCCGTCAAGAGCTCGATCTCGATTCCATTTGCCAGAGCCTCCTTGCGCTCGCGGCGGATCATCTTGCGCTTGCGCGCGGTAAGACCCGACAAAAAATCCTCGAAGTTATGATACCCTCTATTGAAAAAATGAAATTGCTGACCCTTGCGCAGCAGGAAGCCGCAAGCGCCTAGCGCTTCCCATTCCGCCCGCGTCAAAAAAGTAATGTGGAGCGATGAGGCTTTGAGCTTCTCGCGCAAACTGAAAAGCCCCTCGATCAAGGCGCCGCGTGCGGCCTCCCCATGGCCGGGTGCAAGAAGCAGCCGCCGCCCGGTGACGGGCGTGAAGGGCACGGCGCTCTGGAGCTTCGGATAGTAGCGCAGCCCCGATCGGTGATAGGCATCGGCCCAGCCATGATCGAAGACATATTCTCCGAAGGAATGGGTTTTGACATAGGCGGGCGCAGCAGCGGCAAGGCGCCCGGTTGAGTCCTTGACGAGAACATGCGCACTGATCCAGCCTGACCGCTCTCCAACGGATTTCGAGTCCTCCAGAGCTTTGAGAAAGGCATGGGTGAGAAAAGGATTGAAACGCTCGCCTTCACCCGGCGGAGCGGCGCGGCCGCATGCCGCCGAGGCAGCGGGCGGGGGCGAGCAGGGCGCCTCTGCGCTGGCATCCGGGTTGGCGCAGGAATCCCATTGCACGGGGTCGATTTCGTGCATGGATTGCGCGACATGGACGGTGTAAGGCGCAGTCATTGCAGGCCCTTGCCGGAGCCGGTTTCTAGCCTTCCTCAGCCCAGGCGCGCAACACAAAGGCGCAAAGAAGGAGGCTTTGGCTCCTGGATGGCAAGAGCGGGGCCAGCCCCGCGCAGCGGTCCCCGTTGGAGGAGGAGCGGGCAACCTGCCGCGCAAGCCCGCAGAGCGTGAACACTGCATAAAAGGACAGATTTTTGCGCCAATTTTACATGAGCAAAAGGAGATGAAGCGGGCGGGAGGCGGGATTTCCTGCTTCAACCGGACAAAGATGCTTCACGTGAAAACATTTTGTCCGGTTGCGCCAAAATTCCGGAGGCTTTTGTCACTTGGCGGGCGGGGTGCAGACAACGGCCTCATGCAGCACATAACAGACCGACATCTTGCCGGTCCGCGTGTCGATCCGGAAAACGCCGCCTTCGCGCTCGTGGCGGGAAGCGATCAAGGAATATTCACTGGGCTGCTGGGGGCCCGCGCCTTCTCCGGGCGGATAGCAGAGCGTTGTGCCGATCGAGGCTTCCTTCAAGCCATATTGGCAGGCGCCCATCTCGCCCGTGGCCCGGTCGAGCCGGTAGACCCGGTTGAGATCGGTCTCAGGCGCGGCGAGAAACTCGTAGTTCGCGGCCCTTGCGGTGTGTGCCGGAAGCGCTCCGGCTCCCGCCGCCGTCAAGGCCGCGAGGCACGACATCACGTAACGCGAACACCTCATATTGCCAGCTCCAGGAAGGACGAGCCCGATGACCTTCCCTCTTAAGTGCTTATGCTTAACGATTGGTTTACGCGCCTGGCGGCTGAAAGCGCCGTCCTGGCTGATGCGCGCTTGACCCGAGGGGGCGAGCGCCCTATCGCTTGCGCAATGCAGCAAAGCGTCTTTCCCCTTCTTGTTTTCGATCTCGACGGGACGCTCGCCGACACGGCGGAGGATTTGATCGGGACGCTCAATGTCATTTTTGCGCGCGAGGGCCTGCCGGGCGTGAGCCTTGCGCAAGCGCGGCCGCTTGTCGGAGGGGGCGCCAGGGCGCTCATCCGGCGGGCGCTCGCCTTCCATAAGATCGTGCCAGACGAACCCCGGCTCGATGCGTTACTCGCCGCATTCCTTGCCCACTACGAAGCGCATATCGCAGAGAAAACGGTGCTCTTTCCGGGCGTGACCGGGGCGCTTGACCGTTTCGAGGCTGAGGGCTTTGGCTTTGCCGTTTGCACGAATAAGGTCGAGCATGCCTCGATCCGCCTCCTGCAGGCGCTCGGCATCTATGAGCGATTCCGCGCGGTCTGCGGAAAGGATACCTTTGCGGTCAATAAGCCCGATGGCCAAGCTTTGCTTCAGACCATTGCCCGCGCGGGGGGCGAGCCTCGCCGCGCCGTCATGATTGGCGACTCCAAGACGGACATCGAAACCGCCCGCAATGCGGGCGTGCCCGTGGTCGCGGTCAGCTTCGGCTACACAGAGGAGCCGGTTAATCTTTTCAAGCCCGACCGGGTGATCGGCCATTATGACGAATTATGGGCCGCGGTCGAAGAGATCGGGATCTTCAAGAGCCAAAGCGCCTTGACTTGCGGCAGCCTGCCTTCATAAAGGATCGAAGACCGGGCAGGCGGGGGCGCGTAGCTCAGCGGGAGAGCACTCCCTTCACACGGGAGGGGTCACAGGTTCAATCCCTGTCGCGCCCACCAGGAACATTTTGATTTTAGTGCATTGTCTTTCCTGAACTGAAATCCGGCACGGCAATCCGGCTGGTCAGGGCACATGAGCATGCTTGCCGGCACGTGGAAAATCCGGGGAGTTTTTTCACGTGGCATTCAACGTACATAAGGATGGCAGCGTCCATTTCCTTTCGGGCGGCATTTTGCCTTAGGCCGAGGCCATTATCCGGCGAATCCCGGTGCAGGGTTCGCCTGCGCCGCAGGAGACGATAATGGCGAAGAGGCCGGCCAAGACCGTCTTCGCTGCTGCTGCCTTTTTCGCCGCGCTCACGGCTTCGCTTCCGGCTGCTCTTGCGGCGGCAAGGCCATTTCCATACCATGCCGCATTGCCTGCGGGCGTCATCAAGCCCACAAATGTGTCCCAGGCGCAAATGGATGCCGCCATTGTGCGGCACTATAAAGCTTGGAAGACCAATTATCTGCGCAGTCTCGGCGGCGGTAATTTCTGGGTCAAGTTTAACAACACCAATACGACGGTCTCAGAGGCTCATGGATACGGCATGGTCCTTGCGGCCTTTATGGCCGACAAGGCCGTCTTTGACTCTATGTTCCGCTATTTCAAAGCGCATCCGAGCAGTATTTCGCCTCATCTGATGGCCTGGAAGCAGACGCTCAGAAATGGCCAGATGACCAGCATTGAGGGGGTCAACTCGGCGACCGACGGCGATCTCGATATCGCCTACAGCCTGCTCCTCGCGAATGTTCAGTGGGGTTCCAGGGGCGCAATCAATTACAAATCGGAGGCCGTGAAGGTCCTTCGTGACATTCTGGCGCATGAAGTCAACACTGCGGCCTGGACGCTCACGCCAGGCGACTGGGCTTCGGGTGTGCACGCAAGCCACACCCGCCCGTCCGACTTTATGAGCGGGCACCTTCTTGCATTTGCGAAAGCAGACGCCATCAATGCGGATAAATGGAACAAAATTTACGCTTCCGTGTCGAAAATCGTGAACTATCAATTTCAGAATGGGAGCCAGAATACGGGTTTAATGCCTGACTTTATGGTCTTATCAGGCTCGAATTTCTTTCCTGTCACAGGCGTCTACCTCGAGTCGCCCCATGATGGCGATTTTTACTACAACGCCTGCCGTACGCCTTGGCGGTTATCCATGTCGTATATCCTGGAAGGGAAAACGGACATGCTGGCAGTTCTAAGGAAGCTGGCGGCCTGGATTATCACCAGCACGGGCGGGATGCCTTCCAATATCCGGGCTGGATACTTTGTGCGCAACGGCGTCAATGGCCAGAGCTTTTCGAATTACAGCGACCTTGCGTTCACGGCGCCGTTCGCGGTCAATGCTATGGTTGGCGCCAAAGGCGGTCAGGCCTGGATGAACCGGCTGTGGACTTCGATCACTGGTAAAGATTACGGCCTTAATCAGGGATACTATGGAGACACGATCCGGCTCCAGGTGCTGCTAACGGTTGCTGGAGATTGGTGGCAGCCTTAGAGGCTTTTTGAGAGTTTCCCGCTTGACCTCGTCTTAGCAGCAGCACCAGGCGGCAGAAGGCAGTGCCCCCATTTTCTGGGTTTCGCAATAATTAGCAATAATTGAGTATGGCGCGCCCGGAGAGATTCGAACTCCCGACCCCTAGATTCGTAGTCTAGTGCTCTATCCAGCTGAGCTACGGGCGCCGCTGTGCCCGGGCCGCCCGGCGTATTGCGGGCGGAGAATCCTGGGTGCGGATTAGCGGCAGACTTAGCCTCTGGGCGGGCTTAAAGCAATAGGGCGAGGCGGAAGGACAGCTCGCTGCCCGCTTTATCCCTTTATGATGCGGATGGCTCGGCAGGGAGCGAGACTTGGAAAACTGCCCCCCGTCCCTGACCTTCAGAAGAAGGCATGAGCTTGATCGTTCCGCCATGGGCATGCACGAGATCGGCAGCGATCACCAGGCCGAGCCCAGAGCCGCCAGCGCGGCTTGAGCTAAACGGGGTGAAGAGCCTCTCGCGCATGGCTGGCGGAACGCCTGGCCCCGTGTCCGAGACTTCAAGGACCGCCATCTTCTTCTCCTGCCACGCCCGGACCGTGATGCGCTTTGGCTGGCTGTCCTCTGCATCCACGCTGTCAAGCGCCTGGACGCCGTTGCGGACAAGATTCATGATGACCCGGAACATCTGCTCCCGGTCGGCGGTAATCTCGAAGCCCGGCGGGACAGCATTGACAAATTCTATTTTGCATTCCGCCTCGAGCCGGACAAGTTCCACAGCTTCGTTTACGAGGTCGCGCAAAGCAAAGCGCGCGAGCTTCGGCGCGTCGGTCACGTCGCGCCCATAGGCAAGTGTTGCCTGGCAGAAGCGGATCGCCCTGTCGAGCGTCGCCACGAGCTTTGGTGCAAGCCTCTGTGCGAGGGGATCGTCGACATTGGCAAGACGGTCGGACAAGAGCTGCGCGGCGGTAAGCATATTACGCATGTCATGGTTGATTTTTGCCACGGCGAGGCCGAGGGCGGCGAGGTGTTTTTTCTCGTTGAGCTCGCGGACGAGAGCGCCCTGCATGATCGCAAGCTCCTCCTCGGCATCGGCGATCTCGTGGTTCGCTCCAGAAGGGACGATGATGCGGCGGGCCGAATTCTCGGGGTTGGCGCCGAATGCGATGAGGTTGTCTGTGAGCCGGCGGACGGGACGGAGAACCATGAACTGGATTGCGATCGTGGCAAGGGTCGCAACGATTGCGGACATGAAAAGTGTCACAGCCAAAAGCCGCAGCGAATAATTCCGCATGGCCCGGGTGAGGGGCGCCTCGTCCATGGTTATGGCGATGGATTCGCTCCCCTTTGGCGCCTCGCCAAGGACGGTGATCACGCGCCCGGGCGGCGCGGTCAGTGTGGTGATCGCTTCTGGCAGAGGCAGGAAAGCAGGGGTGCGGAAATCGTAGACATCGTCCACGGCTTCGGGCAGGTCCGAGGCGGCGAGAATGCGTTTCGTGCCGTGTTTGCTCAGAACGATGATTCTGGCGCCGACGCTTTCGAGCAGTTGCAGTGAGAGCTCATGCGGCACCATCGACTCGGGCGCGGCATCGAGCACAAGCGCAGCCGTATAGGCCGCGCTGAGCCTGTTCCGCAGCCAATTGTCACGAAACGTCGTTATCGCAGGAATATAAATGATGGTCGCCGCCGCGATGACGAAGGCGGTGTTAAGAAGCAGGACGCGGGATGCAAGGCCAAAACGGATTCGCCGGCGCTTATGCGCCAAGACCCCGCTGGGCGCAACCTGTCTCCCGGGGGGGATCACGATATCGCTCATCAAAACCCCTGCTCCGGACGGCGCCTCTCGCGCTCCCCGGGTTCATCAGACGGGCTTGCTGACAAAGGGATGCGGCGGCCCATCTAATCTTCTTCTCTCACTTGGCCCCGTCCCCGTTCCATGGCCGATCGCGCCCCATGGCTCGTTTCCATCATGTTCCCTAAGGGCCCATTATCCTTAGCAACCGGCTCCGCTGGCTCTCCCCGAAACTTCGCGCCCTTGTCAGCAGAAGCCTAAGAAATCCTGCTCCAGCATCTCCGTGCCATGGGGCGGCGCCAAGAGGGGCGCCGGGTTTGACGTCAAAGACCGTCAAAGCTGCCTTTTGCACCGCTTCCGCCAGTGCTGGATAGGGTATCATTATAGAGCCGATCTCGCTGACGGTCATGTCTTTCCATATGGCGAGCGTGAGCAGGCTGATCAATTCCTCCGCCCTCGGGCCCACAGCGCCAGCGCCGAGGATCTTGCCCGCGCGGTCTGTAATGAGCTTCACATGCCCAGGAAGCTCGTTTTCGATGCGGGCCCGCTCTGTCTCCGCAAAGGGCCAGCGAAGGACGAGGATCTCGCGGCAGGATGCCTTGGCTTCTGTCTCAGAGAGCCCGGTGACGGCTATGGGAGGCATCGCCGGGATGACACGCGGCTCGCTCTTCCGCCGCCGCTGCCCGCCGGGAAGGCCGAGGAGGGAGCGCAGGACAAGGGCGGCGTGATGCTCGGCGGCGCCGCTTGCAGGTTGCGTTCCGCAGACGGCAGAGCCAATCGCGAAAATTCGGCGGTTGCTGGTCGCGAGATAGGTATTCGTCTCGATGCCGCGCTCATTGTAACGCACCCCCGCCGCTTCAAGGCCTAGGCCCGCAACAGCGGGAGAGCTCCCCGTTGCAAGGTAAAGGTGCGAGCCCTTGACGGGCTTTTCCTTACCGCCAGCCCCGAGGAAAACTTTTACGCCGTCTCCGGCTGGCTCGATCCTGGCAAACCGCACATTTTCATGGACGGCAAGGCCTTCGCGGGCAAGAGCGGCCCGCACCGGCTGGACAAGCTCGGGGTCCTCCCCCGCAAAAAGCTCGCCTTCGGCGAGAACCGTGACGCTGCTTCCGAACCGCCGCATGGCCTGGGCGAGCGATAGGCCATGGATGCTCGACCCCAGGATGATAATATGGGGCGGGGGAAGGCCCAAGGCGCAAAGGGCCGCGCAATTGACAGGCCGCACAAGCTCAAGCCCTGGAATTGCTGGCCGCCGCTCCTCTGTGCCGGTGGCGACAACGAAACGGTGCGCCCGGACTGTCCGGCCTGAAACTTCGCAGGTCTCAGGCGAGGTGAAGCGCGCTGCCCCTTGCAGAACGGTCACGTTCATTGCGGCAAGGCGCTCCGGCGCGTAATTCGGGCCAATCGCCTTTGCCAGCTCGGCGGCAAGCTTCTGCGCGCAGGCAAAGTCCGGCTTGCAAGCTTCCCCCCTCGCTCCGGCCTTCCGCGCTACTGACAGCAGCGCGTGGAAAGGAAGGGTGTCGGCAAGCTTCCGCCCGCCGAGCGCAGATTTTTCGGCAAGAACAACGGATCGGCCGTGGGCCGCCGCGCCCAAGGCCAGGGAAATCCCGCCCGGTCCGCCGCCAATTATGCAAAGCTCTGGCTGCAGCTCAGCGTTCATCGAGATGCATCATTTTGTTCCTATCACGCTTTTCGCGCGGCGGAGGTTCGAGCCCGGAATGAGGCCAGCCAGAAAAGGCGGGCCTCTGCGCGGCGAAAGCCCGGGGCGCCACAAGCTGCGGCAATTTATGGCAACATATAGCAACGCCGCGGCGCATCAGACGTTGCAAGCGCGCCTCCTCGCTTGCAGACCTGCTTTGCGCACGGGGATGTCCTATCTCTGCCGCAATCATGCTAAGGGGTGCGCAGGGCGTCGCCGACGCCATCTTGCAGGGATGAGAGAATGCATATTGCAATGATCGGTTCTGGCTATGTAGGGCTTGTGTCTGGGGCATGCCTTGCAGATTTCGGGCATTCGGTTGTCTGCGTCGATAGTGATGAGCAAAAAATCGAATTTCTCAAGGCAGGGAAAATGCCGATTTTCGAGCCTGGCCTGCAAGAGCTTGTCGGAAATAACGTCCGGCAGCAGCGGCTGTCGTTCACGACCGACCTCGCCTCGGCAGTCAGGGAGTCTCAGGCTGTCTTCATTGCGGTGGGAACACCTTCCCGCCGCGGCGACGGCCACGCCGATCTTTCCTTCGTCTATCAGGCGGCCCGCGCGATTGCCGCCGGGCTTTCCGGCTTTACCGTTGTTGTGACGAAATCCACCGTGCCCGTCGGCACTGGCGACGAAGTAGAGAGAATCATCCGCGAAACCCGGCCAGATGCAGATTTTGCAGTTGTTTCCAACCCAGAGTTTCTCCGGGAAGGGGCAGCCATCGGCGATTTTAAACGGCCGGACCGGATCGTGATTGGGTTCGAAGACCCCCGCGCCGAACCCGTCATGCGGGAAATCTACAGGCCGCTTTACCTCAATCAGGCGCCATTCTTGTTCACGACGCGCCGGACGGCCGAGCTCACGAAATATGCGGCGAATGCGTTTCTTGCGACAAAAATCACATTTATCAATGAGATGGCCGACCTTTGCGAGCAGACTGGCGCAAATGTCCAGGACGTAGCCCGCGGGATAGGCCTCGATAAGCGCATCGGCTCCAAATTCTTGCATGCGGGGCCGGGATACGGGGGCTCTTGTTTTCCAAAAGACACGCAGGCCCTGATCAAGACCGCCCAGGATCATGGGTCGCCCGTGCGAATCGTGGAAGAGGTGGTGAGAATCAACGATCAGCGCAAACGCGCGATGGCGCGTAAGGTGATTGCAGCCTGCGGCGGATCGGTGCGCGGTAAGACGGTTGCTGTCCTTGGCCTGACCTTCAAGCCGAACACCGACGACATGCGCGATTCGCCGGCAATTTCGATTATTACTGCGCTTCAGGACGGCGGAGCGCGAATCCATGCCTTTGACCCCGAAGGGATGGACCAGGCGCGTCACTTTCTTGACGGCCTCACCTTCTTTTACGACCCTTATTCCTGCTGCGAGAAGGCTGACGCGCTGGTGATCGTGACAGAATGGGACGCTTTCCGCGCGCTTGATCTCGATCGCATCAAGTCTGCGCTGGCTGCTCCCATCATGGTTGACCTTCGCAATATTTACGATCCTGCTGAGATGGCCAGGAAGGGTTTTACCTATTCAGGCGTCGGGCTTGGCACCTTTGAGCGGCGAGGCGCGGACATCGGCGAGAAATTGGACGAGGCTTGAGCGGGTCAGCTCCAGCCCATCAGGGCGCTTCGCGATCTCCGTTAGCCGGTTCCATACTTTGAGGCGCCGTGGCGGCTTCAAGCCGCCACGCGCAGGATCTTCGATTCGATCCCGGCGCAGCCCGTTTCTCGGCGCGTGCTTGCGGGCTTTGCCTTAGTAATCGAACCGTATTTGAATCCCGAACTCCTCCGCTAGTTTGCTCCCGGCTTTGCGCAATGCCCTGGAATCATTATGATCCGCTGGCGATTTTGTCAGAATGACGCGTAAGCATCTCTGATAGGGGGCTGTCTGCTCAATGTCTCACCCGCGCCGGCTCATCTTTCACATCGGAGCTGCAAAAACCGGCACAAGCGCAATTCAGCGGTTCCTGGCGGTGAACACTGGGCCGCTTCGTGATTGCGGCTTGGATTATCTGCGCGGCGAGCCGCCCCTTGGACAGCTGCCTACTGTTGGAAACGGCGTGCCCCTCTATCAGTATTTCATGCAGGGCGAAAGGGATCCGCAAAAGCTCGAAAACCTTCTCAGCGGATATTTTGACACACAGCCTGGGGCGGTCGTCTCTTTCGAGATGCTTTCGAGCCTTCCGGAAGGTTGCTGGCGGGCGATCTTGAGGGCCTGCCAAGCGCAAAATGTCGAGCCATCCTTCGTCTATTATGTCCGGAACGTCTATCCGTTATACCTTTCGACTTACAACCAGCTGGTCAAGAATCACGGCTTGACCAGCACTTTTGAGGAATTTGCCGGACAGCGCTCCGTATTTCATTGCGCAGGAGTTCTTGATCTTCTCACAAGGTTAGCAGGCCCCGGGCGGGTGCATGCGGCCCATTACGAATCCGAGCAAGCAAATATCTGCGAGCACTTTCTGGCAACGGTGTGCCCCGGCGCTGACCGTGCAAAGTTTGCGTTTCCTGCGGGGCTCGTCAACCGCTCCCTTGACGCTCCTGAGCTGCGATTGATGCGGATCGCCAACAAATATCCCGCGGCTCATTTTCCTGGCGAGCTGCCTAACCTTCTGATTTCGAGAGATCCTGACCGGCGCGCCGCGCAACCATTTAACCCACGGGTCATCAAACTTTTGACAAGGCGTCACGGCAGGGACGTCAAGACAATCAACATGCGATATTTCGGAGGACAGCAAAAGCTTCTGATCGCCGGCGCGATGCCTTCTAAGCCGGACAAGACGGCCAGAGCGACCGCGCCCGCTGAGCTTTTGTTCGAATGGGCGCTAGCAAAGCTTGGGCCTGACCGGCACACCGGCCTTCAAACCTATCTCGATCAAGCCCGCGCCCTAGCAGCCAAGTCGAAAAAGCCCTTTGGCGCCCAATTCCCATCCGGCTTTGATGCTGCGGCCTATTTGATCGCCAACCCCGATCTGCTGCTTGCGCGCGTTAACCCCTATACGCATTTCCTTGAGCATGGCTGCGAGGAGGGAAGAAGCTGGCGCATCGATGGCAAACAGATCTCAGCGGATCGGCAGAACTCGAGTTATCTGAACAAAATGATCGAGAAGACCAGGCAGCTGCTTGGCCGGCTTAGCTTGAAAGCATCTTAAGACCAGGCGGCCAGATTGGTCCGCTGCGTTCTGCGGCTGCGCATTGAGGAGACGGGGATAGCCGCGATTTACCGCTAGCGAAGCTTTCAGTTAATGCTTAGAGCGAACGCTGCCCGGCAAATCGAATCGATAAATGGATTTAGAATATGGAATGAGAGAATGACGGCGCGGACTGAGAAGCTGGTATATTCTGAGGGGCCAATCTTTGATGTTGAGCGTTACCCGTTGATCGTTTTTGTCCATGTGCCGAAGACGGGCGGCAGCACCGTGAATGAGCTGCTGCTCTCCTGCTCGCATCGAGGGCGCAAGGACTGCCATCTTATCCCGGGCCTCAAACTTGAAAGCATCGCGCGCAGCAGCGATTGGCTGAGCGGGCATATTGAGAGAAACCGGTTTTCTCATGCGCTTGCTGGGCTTGACCGGCCCATCGAATATTTCGCAACCGTCCGGGAGCCCGTCGCGCAGCTTGTCTCGCATTTGAATTTTCAATTTGAAATATATTACCGCGGCCCGCTTTATTTTTTCCGGTTTCCCCGCATCATCCAGCTCATGTCAGAGCAGGTCCGCAGTACTGACTTTTCCAAGGCTGAGTCGATTATTGCCCTCCTCCAGCGCTTCAAGGGGTTTCTCAATCTGCAAGCGCGCATGGTTCTCGGCGCCGATTATTCCGAGATCTCCGGCAGCGAAACAGAGCGCAGGCTTGCCGCCTATACTTACATCGCACTCAACGAGAATCTGGAGTCCCTATATCCAGCCTTCGGGTTTGCACGGCTTCCTGAGCGGGTGGGTGCGCTGCGCGAAAACGAAGCCAGCAAATACCACTTCGACCCAGCCATATTTCAGAGCGAAGAAATCCAGAGCTTTCTGGCGGAGCATCACGCCCACGACTTCCGCCTTTACGAGCGCATCCGTAAGATTTCCTGGCCTGCAGAATCGCGCCGCCCTTGCAGGCCGGTGTTTCTGCAGGTCACCAAAGACAATTATGATGAAGAAGCCTATCTTGCGTTCAATCCCGACGTGGCCATAGCCCTGAAAGGTCACAGGACCTGGCGCATTGGCTATGATCATTACAAGGCTCACGGCCATGCCGAGCCGCGCCGTCAGGTGTTTCTGCCTGAATGAGGCTGTAAGCTGCAAAGGCTCCGTCCAAGACTGGGGGCCAGTTCAGACTCTGCGGGTTTGGCGGCACGCGCGTTAAATTCCGGCCAATTCAGAGTGCGCTGAGGCGCTCGTCCGTTCCCGCGCCCCCCTGGTATAGGCATCTTGTTGGAAGGTTGCTGGGGAGGCAAAAGGACATTGCCGAACCCATTTGGGTGCTCGCCACCCCTTCGGATTTCCTGTATTAAGCTTAATTAACGGGGAGTTACCACTGCCCGCTAAATTATTTTATGATTTTGCTGTTGAGATTTTCCGCGCGGTTTTCAAGAGCGGAGAGCTGATTGTTGCCTGCCACGGGCGCAGGAGGCAAATGATGGGTCATACGTTAGCTTCAGAGAACAAAACTGTTTCCTTTGGTGAGAGGCTCGCCGTATCGGAGAAGTTTCTTGCTCTCTTTCAGGAAGGAATGGACCTTGTGAGCAGGGCCGCGGCTTATCTTGATGGCGAGGGCCGGGAGGAAGCGAAGCGCCTGCCGCGCGCCGCAGCCGTCGCCTATGCGGTCGAAAGCATGCGCTTGACGACACGGCTTATGCAGATAGCATCCTGGCTTTTGCTTCAGCGGGCTGTTAACGAAGGCGAACTGAGCCGCGCTGAAGCCGCAGCCGAAAAACGCCGGATCCGCTTGTCCGAGCAGGACGCTGTCTCGCGGCCCGAGGTCTTAACCGCCCTTCCCCCGCGTTTGCGCGAGCTCATCGGTGTATCGTTGCGCCTCCAGGCACGGATCATTCATCTCGACCTATTATTTTATAGGCCGCGCGAGGCCCGCAGCCGGGATGCAGCTGAGGCCAGCCCAGTGAAGATCCAGATCGAGCTCTTGCGCGCGGCGTTTTGCAGGTAAGGCCGTCCCGGGAAGCTAAGCCCGCAGGGCAAATATCCCTGGGCGTCTTACGGGCAGCCAGAATAACCGGTGGCAGCTGCGCCCTTCGCATCGCATACGCCCTCAAGAAGGCGTTTGGCGCGGGAAGCCGCTACAAAGCCATTCGGCCGCCCTCTCATTCATTCTGTTTTTCTTTTCATCCTGCTCCGCCCGCCATTCCTGAATGGGACGCATGGCAGCGCGGAGGCCGTGACATTCTGGCGCGGCGTCTCTGAGCAGCAGGATCAATGTGATCCAGCTGGACGGTTCTAGAAACCTCGCCATTTCAGCGAGATTTTGATTTAATGCCTTCGTTAGGACAGGGGGATGATGCGGGATGCGCGGTCAGCCGGGATTTTTCGATATCGATGAGCGGCTGAAGCGTCTCAGCGATCTTG
>DASRYK010000100.1:0-7088 GCA_035687205.1 Methylocella sp.
TTTTCTCCTCCGCCAGCATGGCCGCGACCTCGGCCTCACAGACAAGCACGCCATCGACCAAAGCGCGGCCTTTGTACCACCACATGGTGCGGCGCTGGTTCAGCTTCGTCATGTGAAACTCGACCCGGTCGCCGGGCAAAACGGGCTTGCGGAACTTTGCCTTGTCGATGCTCATGAAATAGACAAGCGGGGGCTTTTGCCCCGGCCGGTGCGCGTTGACGCATAGGATCCCCGCGGTTTGCGCCATGCCTTCGATCAGCAAAACACCAGGCATGACCGGCCGCTCCGGGAAATGCCCCTGGAATTGCGGCTCGTTGATGCTGACATTCTTGATGCCAATTCCGAATTCATCGCCCCGCGCCTCGATCACCCGGTCGACCATGAGAAAAGGATAGCGGTGGGGGAGGGAGCTCAAGAGCCGCAGAATGTCAAAAGTTTCAATGGTTTCTGTTTTTTCGCCGCTCTTTTCCCCAGTCATCTGCCGCTCCCTTTATTTGCCAGCCGCGAATGGGCGCCTTCGATCGCCCGGCCGCGGCCTTGCCGGGAGCGATAGCGGAAATTTGCAAGAGGCGCCATGCGCCGGCAAAGCGCCTTTGTGATAGTCAATGCGGCGGATGACCTATTTCGTCTTTCTGGCCGCCGTCGCGGATGGGCTTCCGGCATGAATATTTCGGCCCCTTTCATCGCGCGGCCCGTCGCCACCACGCTCCTTGCCTTTGGGATCGCGCTTTCTGGGCTCCTTGCCTTTCTGAAGCTGCCGGTCGCGCCTTTGCCGCAGGTCGATTTCCCAACGATCCTGGTCCAGGCGGCGCTTCCCGGGGCAAGCCCCGAGACCGTGGCTGCAACCCTCGCAAGCCCTCTCGAGCGCAGGCTCGGCCAGATTTCGGGCCTTACAGAAATGACCTCGGCGAGCAGCCTCGGCATGACCCGGATCACCCTTCAGTTCGATGTGAGCCGCAACATTGACGGTGCGGCGCGCGATGTTCAGGCCGCTATCAATGCGGCGCGGGCCGATCTGCCGGTGAACCTGCCCCTCAACCCTACCTATAGAAAGATCAACCCTGCAGATGCGCCCATTCTCGTCCTAACCCTCACGTCGAAAACTAAGACGCGCGGGCAGATGTTTGAGTATGCGAGCAATATCCTGCAGCAACGGCTTTCCCAGCTTGAAGGGGTGGGCCAAGTCTTTGTCTGGGGTTCGGCCCTGCCCGCGGTGCGGGTCGAGATCAACCCTCATGCGCTCACTAAATACGGCATCGCCCTCGAGGATGTCAGGGCAGCGCTTGCCTCGGCGAATGCCAACAGCCCGAAGGGCGCGATCGATGACGGTGAGCGTCAATTCCAGATCTACAGCAACGATCAGGCAACGAGGGCGAAAGACTACCAGTCCCTCATTATTGCCTATCGCGATGGCGCTCCGGTCCATCTCACCGATGTTGCCAGCGTTTTGGACTCGGTGGAGGATATACGCAATATCGGCTTGGCTGAAGACGAGCCAGCTGTCTTTGGGATCGTTTTCCGTCAGCCTGGCGCCAATATCATCGACACGGTCGATCGAGTGAAAGCGGAACTGCCGCGGCTCCAAGCGGCCATGCCTTCCGACATCAAGATCACCCGCGCCGCCGACCGCAGCAACACGATCCGCGCCTCTGTGCATGATACTGAGGAGACCCTGGTCATTGCGGTTCTTCTCGTGTCGCTGATCGTGTTTTTTTTCCTTCGCGACATTCGCGCGGCGGTCATAGCAGGCATAGTCATGCCCGTATCCATCACCGGCACCTTTGGCGCGATGTATCTCCTTGGTTTCAGCTTGAACAACTTGTCGCTGATGGCCCTGACAATTGCGACCGGCTTCGTGGTGGACGATGCCATAGTCGTCCTTGAAAACATCAAGCGCCACATCGAAGCAGGCAGGGAGAGGCAGGAAGCAGCGCTCTTGGGCTCCCGCGAGGTTGGCTTCACCGTCCTCTCAATCAGCCTGTCGCTCATCGCGGTCTTTATCCCCATTCTGCTGATGGGCGGGATCGTCGGCCGGCTTTTTCGCGAATTTGCCGTAACGCTCTCGCTCGCAATTCTTATCTCGCTCATTTTGTCTTTGACGCTCACGCCGATGATGTGCGCGCGGTTCTTAAGCCCCTACCCGGCCAGCGAAACGGAGAACGGCAAGTTCGATTTTTTCACCAGGCTTCTGCGCGGATATGAGCAAACGCTGGGCTGGGCTCTGCGCCGGTCAATCCTGGTTATCGCGGCGCTCTTCGCGACGGTCTGCCTCAATTTCGCACTTTTCAAGATTGTCCCGAAGGGCTTTTTCCCCCAGCAGGATATCAGCCGCGTCATCGGCACAATCCAGGCCGATCAGGCGGCCTCCTTCCAGGCGATGCGGCAAAAGCTCGCCCAGTTTCAAGAAATCTTGAAAAACGATCCGGCGATCGAGAGCGTCAAAGGGTATACGGGCGTCAACGCGGGCCAGACCAACTCCGGCCTGCTCTTTATCGATCTTAAGCCTAAATCCGGGCGGAGCGAGTCAGCGGATGAGGTGATTGCGCGGCTGCGCGATAAAGCCGCAAATGTGCCTGGCGCACGCCTCTATCTGCAAGCAGTTCAGGATATCAAGGTCGGCGGACGGCCCGGCTATGGCCAGTATCAATACACGCTTCAAGGCGAGAACACGGGCGAGCTTTACGCATTTGTGCCGCGTCTCGTCGAAGCCTTGCAGCACAGCTCTGTTCTTGCCGATGTGACATCGGACCAGCAGCAGACTGGTCTTGAGACCAGTATCATCATCGACCGCGACACGGCCTCCCGCCTCGGCCTCGTCATGAGTCAGATCGACAATACTCTTTATGACGCGTTCGGCCAGCGGCAGGTCTCAACCATCTACAGCGCGATCAACCAATATCATGTGGTAATGGAAGTGGCCCCCCTCTACTGGCAAGATCCCTCCATCCTGAACAATCTTTACGTGAGCAGGTCGGGCGCAAGCCCAAGCGGCACGGCCATGAGCAATGCCGCGGCAGGAACAGTGAGCCGGATCGCTGACCCGTTTGCATCAGCGCTCGCCGCGCAGAGATCCCGTGAAGCATCAAATACTGTTGGAAACGAGGCCCGCAATGCGCTGACAAATGCCTTGGCCAATACGGGGCGGGGCAGCACTTCGTCTGGCTCGGCTATCAGCACGGCCCGGGAGACGATGATTCCATTAGCCGCCTTCAGCCATTTCAAGCCCGGCAACACGCCTTTAGCGGTGAACCATCAAGGCCCCTTCGTCGTAAGCACAATCTCCTTCAATTTGCGGCCTGGCGCTTCTCTCAGCGATGCGATTCCAGAAATTGAGAACACGATGAAGGCCCTGCAAGCGCCTGCCACCATCCGCGGCAGCGCCCAAGGAGCCGCACGCGTGTTCCAGGAATCTTTGGCCAACGAGCTCGTTCTGATCATCGCCGCGCTCGCTTCAGTCTATATCGTTCTCGGCATTCTTTACGAAAGCTTCATCCACCCGCTTACCATTCTTTCGACTCTGTTTTCTGCGGGTGCCGGCGCGGTGCTCGCCCTTTTGCTGTTTCACACGGAATTTAGCATCATCGCCATGATAGGGGTGATCCTGCTCATAGGCATTGTCAAGAAGAACGCAATTCTGATGGTCGACTTTGCGCTTGAAGCCGAGCGCGTGCAGCAGCTTTCTCCGCGCGAAACGATCTACCGCGCCTGCCTATTGCGCTTCCGGCCGATTGTGATGACCACCTTCGCGGCGATTTTCGGCGCAATCCCTTTGGCGTTGAGCTTTGGGGAAGGCGGTGAGATGAGGCGGCCTCTCGGCATAGCGATCATTGGGGGGCTTATCGTGAGCCAGCTTCTCACTCTTTACACGACACCAGTTGTTTATCTTTATCTCGACCGCTTCCGTCTCTGGTCGAACCGGCAATGGCGCCGGCTGTTTCCACAAATGGCCCGGCCTGCTGGAGAGCCCTCAGAATAGCGAAACACTGCAGCTACTTATATCACGGCGGCTTACTGAGCTGCGGATCCGCGGCTGAGGGATTGGTCAACTGCCAGCGGTTTGCGGGCGGAGGATCGAGCCGCCGCTCCTATCTCAAGCTCGCAAGAGATCGCGATGGATTCACCGGTGAAGCAGGCCAGCGGAGCTTAAATTTTCAAGCACTGCAAGAGCCGCCCAGCCGCCTCGAACTCGCGCCATTGCCGCGCCCGGCGCTCCCTAGCCTCCGGATCTTCACCCCAGGCTTGGATCTGAAAATCCTCGTCGACATGGGCGGCGGCCCAAGCCTCGGCAAGACTCCAAGCGCCATCGGCAGTGCCGAGCACAATCAAGACCGAGCCCGTGAGCGTGGTCATCACATGAAGCGCGGCTATGGCAAAAGGGGCGGCCGCGCCGCAGCCAGCAAAACGGTTCAGGGTGTCCCGCACCGCTTTCCGGGCAGTGCCAGGCTGCTCGACATAAGTCACGCCGGCCGAGCAAATAAACCGCGCGCCAAGCTTTTCGTGGGCGAAAGAAAGGACTCTGTCCCAGGCGGCGGCTTGCGCCTCGGCAAGCGCTCTTGGGCCTTCTGCCCGGTAGCACACAAGGTCCGCTTCGGCATATTTGGCAATATCCTCGACCACGGCATCGAGCTTTGCAGCTACGCCGTCGACCGCCGTGTTGACGATCCGGGTCAGAGGCATTTCGAGGGGGTCGATTAACGCTTCCTGCGCAAGCCATTCCTCTGCGAGGAGCCTTCCTGCTGCCTCGGTGGGAAGCGAGAGGAGGTTTCCTCCCGGCGTCCTGGCCGGACGGCCATCGAGTAGAAGCGTATAGACGCCGCCGCAAAACTCAGCGCATGCCGTTTGATAGAAGCGCTTTGGACGCCTCTTCTTGAGATCCCGCCGGGCGAGCGCAATGGGATCAGCGCCTTCGGGGGCGGGGGAATCCGGGGGATCAGGCAGGGTTCTTTCCGGCAAAATGACGATCTCCCGCGGGCTTCCGCGCATGGGCCCGGTATCGTGAGCGAGCCCTCCGGCTGCAGCGGAACGCGCTGGCTTTTAGAGAGATTTAGGCGGCAATGCCGCTCCTGTCCAATGCGGCGGAGTAGCACAATTCTGCAGTCCAGGGTTGCGCCGCACAATTCTCTATGTTAGGTGAGCCTGCCCTCGGGGCGGGGGCAGCATCCTGGGGCCTTGGCGCCGTTTCCCAGTTCCGGTCCGCACTTTCTGCTTGTGGCTGCCGCTGCAACGCGCGGGACATCGGGGCGCGGCGCTGCTGGCTGTTTGATTTGAGGTTTTCCATTGGCGGCCGAAGACATTCATATGTCCGGCGTGGCTGGGCGTTATGCTCAGGCCTTGTTCTCGCTCGCCGAAGAGACCGGCACGACGGAGAAGGTCGCTGCCGATCTTGCTGTTTTCAGTAATATGGCTGCATCAAGCGCCGATCTGATGCGCTTTATTCGCAGCCCCGTTTTTTCTGCCGAAGAGCAGGTGAAAGCGCTTGATGCCCTTCTGGCACAGGCGGAAATCGGGGGCATTGCTGCCAATTTCCTCAAACTTGCCGCAGCGAAACGCAGGCTCTTTGCGGTTCTCGACATGATTCGCGGCTTCAATGCCTTGAACGACGCCAAGAAAGGCATCATCAAAGCTAATGTCACCGTTGCAGAGGAGCTGAAGCCCGAGCATATCAATGCCTTGCGGAATGCTCTAAAGGATGTGTCCCGCGGGGCCGAAGTTGATGTCGCCATCAAAATCGATCCAGGGATTATTGGCGGCCTGATCGTTCAGCTCGGCTCACGCATGGTTGACAGCTCGCTTAAGACCAAACTCAATTCGATTCGCGCACGCATGAAAGAGGCCGGCTGATGGAGATCCGCGCAGCGGAAATTTCCGCGATTCTAAAAAGGGAAATCGCCAGTTTCGGCAGTGAAGCCGAAGTAACGGAAGTGGGGCAGGTCCTTTCGGTGGGCGACGGCATTGCCCGGGTTTACGGCCTTGACAATGTTCAAGCCGGCGAAATGGTCGAATTCGAGAATGGCGTGCGCGGCATGGCCCTCAATCTTGAAATCGACAATGTTGGCGTCGTTATTTTCGGCAGTGACCGGGACATCAAGGAAGGCCAGACGGTCAAGCGGACGGGCGCCATTGTCGACGTCCCGACCGGCAAGGGCTTGCTCGGCCGGGTTGTCGATGCGCTTGGCAATCCGATCGATGGAAAGGGCCCGATTCAGGCCGAAAAGCGGGCCAGGGTGGACGTCAAGGCGCCGGGCATCATCCCGCGGAAGTCCGTCCATGAGCCAATGGCGACAGGACTCAAGGCCATTGATGCCCTCATCCCGATCGGGCGTGGCCAGCGCGAGCTGATCATTGGCGACCGCCAGACGGGCAAGACCGCCCTGGCTCTCGATACGATCTTGAACCAGAAGGCGCTTAACGAAGGCAGCGACGAGAGCGTCAAGCTCTATTGCGTCTATGTTGCCGTCGGCCAGAAGCGCTCGACCGTCGCGCAATTCGTGAAAGTTCTGGAGGAGCAGGGAGCCCTGCCCTATTCGATTGTCATAGCGGCAACTGCATCCGATCCGGCGCCGATGCAATTCCTGGCGCCTTTTTCCGGCTGCGCCATGGGCGAGTATTTCCGTGACAACGGCATGCATGCCTTGATTGTCTACGACGATCTTTCCAAGCAGGCCGTGGCCTACCGCCAGATGTCTCTCCTGCTGCGGCGCCCGCCCGGCCGCGAAGCCTATCCGGGCGATGTCTTTTATCTTCATTCGCGGCTGCTTGAGCGGGCGGCAAAGCTCAATGACGAGAATGGCGCTGGCTCACTGACGGCCCTCCCTGTAATCGAGACGCAGGCAAACGACGTCTCCGCCTATATCCCAACGAACGTGATCTCGATCACCGACGGCCAGATCTTCCTTGAGACCGATCTTTTCTATCAGGGAATCAGGCCCGCCGTGAACGTCGGCCTTTCGGTGTCGCGCGTGGGATCGTCTGCCCAGACCAAGGCGATGAAAAGAGTCGCGGGCAGGATCAAGGGCGAGCTTGCGCAGTACCGCGAAATGGCCGCCTTTGCGCAATTTGGCTCAGACCTCGATGCCACGACTCAGCGC
>DASRYK010000101.1:0-48795 GCA_035687205.1 Methylocella sp.
TTAATGATCGACGTGACCGCAAAACGGTACAAGCATCCGAGGCGTATGCGCCTCGGCCTCATTGAAGCCGATAAGTTTGGGCTGAGCGTCACGGCCTGGAATGAGCATCCGAGGCGTATGCGCCTCGGCCTCATTGAAGCCATTCGATGTAAGCAGAGCACAAATCAAGCACACGGGCATCCGAGGCGTATGCGCCTCGGCCTCATTGAAGCTGCGTTCGCCGGGCCGCCTGTCAACCTTGGCGAAGGGGCATCCGAGGCGTATGCGCCTCGGCCTCATTGAAGCCGCTGCCGTCATTGGAATCATTCCCATCCGTGCGGACGCATCCGAGGCGTATGCGCCTCGGCCTCATTGAAGCAAGTCCCAGTGCCACGCCAGCCAACGATGCATCCAAGGCATCCGAGGCGTATGCGCCTCGGCCTCATTGAAGCGATCAAGGCGAGCGAGAAAGTCAAGGAGGGCGCGGAAGCATCCGAGGCGTATGCGCCTCGGCCTCATTGAAGCCAATGACTCGCAGTATGGGATGCCTCACACTTGCACGCATCCGAGGCGTATGCGCCTCGGCCTCATTGAAGCGTCCTATGTGGATATGGCGGCGGAATGGGCTGAGGAGCATCCGAGGCGTATGCGCCTCGGCCTCATTGAAGCAGTCAAGCAAAGGATGCAGGCCGCGCAAGATGCGATCGCATCCGAGGCGTATGCGCCTCGGCCTCATTGAAGCGTCCTCGCCGACGTGAACGCCGATCCGGCCGCTGCTCAGCATCCGAGGCGTATGCGCCTCGGCCTCATTGAAGCATGGGCATCCAGCGCTGCGGCAAGTCGATCGATTTGCATCCGAGGCGTATGCGCCTCGGCCTCATTGAAGCGCGGTGTGGGTCATCGGCGACGTGCGCGGCGATGACGCATCCGAGGCGTATGCGCCTCGGCCTCATTGAAGCATCGATGCCAATCCCCCAAATCTCAGCGTAAGGGGCCATCCGAGGCGTATGCGCCTCGGCCTCATTGAAGCGCGCCTATGCTGGGGATGCGATCCGTCAGAGATTCGGCATCCGAGGCGTATGCGCCTCGGCCTCATTGAAGCTGTATGCATGAATGAGGCGCGCATGGACCTGCAATGGGCATCCGAGGCGTATGCGCCTCGGCCTCATTGAAGCCCTCAAAGACCATTCCCGTCTCGATCGAGGCGCTGCAGGCATCCGAGGCGTATGCGCCTCGGCCTCATTGAAGCTTTGCAGGATCATCTGCGTTCGCCTTGTCGGCGACGCATCCGAGGCGTATGCGCCTCGGCCTCATTGAAGCCGCTGAGTTCATTGGCGCGCTCACGAACGTCCCGCCAGCATCCGAGGCGTATGCGCCTCGGCCTCATTGAAGCCGCCAAGAAAATCAAGGACTTACAAATCCACTTCCGCGCATCCGAGGCGTATGCGCCTCGGCCTCATTGAAGCACCGAGGCGGCCTATATCGCGGGCCTTGTGCCTGCGCGCATCCGAGGCGTATGCGCCTCGGCCTCATTGAAGCCTGTTTTGGCCAGCGGAATATATTCCAGCCATCGCAAGCATCCGAGGCGTATGCGCCTCGGCCTCATTGAAGCATGATTTGACGGGTGAGGGCGGCTTTTTCTGGTTTGCATCCGAGGCGTATGCGCCTCGGCCTCATTGAAGCTCGTGGAAGCGCCATCATGATCCAATGCAAGGTTTTGCATCCGAGGCGTATGCGCCTCGGCCTCATTGAAGCGACACGATTGAACGCAACACGCTTGCTTATTGCTCTGCATCCGAGGCGTATGCGCCTCGGCCTCATTGAAGCTTGAGCGTATGCCCGGACGAACAAAGCGCGCTTAAAGCATCCGAGGCGTATGCGCCTCGGCCTCATTGAAGCCTGTAAATGTCAAGCAAAATCGCTTCGCGTCCCCAAAGCATCCGAGGCGTATGCGCCTCGGCCTCATTGAAGCGACGGGGAGGGCGGCTGGATTAAAATTACTAGGACAAGGCATCCGAGGCGTATGCGCCTCGGCCTCATTGAAGCAACCATTCAATTCTCCAATAGTCTATCGCGAATTTCCCGCATCCGAGGCGTATGCGCCTCGGCCTCATTGAAGCCAGCACGATGGCTGAAGGTTTCCGGCAGGGGGTTGCCAGGCATCCGAGGCGTATGCGCCTCGGCCTCATTGAAGCCGGTGATCAGTAATCCGATCATGGTCAGCACCCCCTTGCATCCGAGGCGTATGCGCCTCGGCCTCATTGAAGCGTGACGAACGCGCAGGATCCGGTTATGGCCGTCTATCGCATCCGAGGCGTATGCGCCTCGGCCTCATTGAAGCGTTTACCCCAAGATTGCTTTGGGGCGCGATATCACCGCATCCGAGGCGTATGCGCCTCGGCCTCATTGAAGCTGCTCCCTCGGGCTCCGTCGGAATGACGGTCTTAGGTACCGCATCCGAGGCGTATGCGCCTCGGCCTCATTGAAGCTAAGAGCCTCCCGGTCCGGAACAAGATAACCCTCATCAAGCATCCGAGGCGTATGCGCCTCGGCCTCATTGAAGCTTCGGGTTGAGCCATCCAGCCACGGTCAGGATACCTGGCATCCGAGGCGTATGCGCCTCGGCCTCATTGAAGCCACATCCCTGCATGCCTAATCTAGGCGTGCCCGTGATGCATCCGAGGCGTATGCGCCTCGGCCTCATTGAAGCGTGAATGTTACGACGAGCGTCTTCGCATGGATCCAGAGCATCCGAGGCGTATGCGCCTCGGCCTCATTGAAGCGATTACCCAATCGGCACTCCCGAATAGAGGATTGGCCGGGCATCCGAGGCGTATGCGCCTCGGCCTCATTGAAGCGAGGTAGGCCGCTTGAGGGTCTTCAGAACATATCGCTCGCATCCGAGGCGTATGCGCCTCGGCCTCATTGAAGCAGGCTGCTGCAACCCGCGCATGCCCATCGTGCTGCCAGCATCCGAGGCGTATGCGCCTCGGCCTCATTGAAGCTCATTCTCCCTTATGCTTGCTTTGGCGGAAGGGATTGGCATCCGAGGCGTATGCGCCTCGGCCTCATTGAAGCATCGAGGAATACCGTGGATTTCTTTATGACGCGGCAGGCGCATCCGAGGCGTATGCGCCTCGGCCTCATTGAAGCTTTACTGCGGCGCCTGAGATCTTCCGCGAGACTCATCGCATCCGAGGCGTATGCGCCTCGGCCTCATTGAAGCTTCAAAGAAGGGGATCAGCTCGCACCAGCTTCACCGGCATCCGAGGCGTATGCGCCTCGGCCTCATTGAAGCGCCACAACCGTCCGTCGCGGTCGTCTTTCAAGGCGGGCGCATCCGAGGCGTATGCGCCTCGGCCTCATTGAAGCGGGGAGGATCGCACACGATCAGGTCGCCGCTCATTGCATCCGAGGCGTATGCGCCTCGGCCTCATTGAAGCTCATATATATGCTCCTTAAGCAATTCTTGAATTTTCGGCATCCGAGGCGTATGCGCCTCGGCCTCATTGAAGCGGCGGCACCGGCCATTGCATGCGCCGGAGAAGCAAGGCGCATCCGAGGCGTATGCGCCTCGGCCTCATTGAAGCACGCTCCCATAACCCCGAGTCTCCCTGCGGAGCCGATGCATCCGAGGCGTATGCGCCTCGGCCTCATTGAAGCCAGCGCGCGGCATCTTGCGTCACGCAAACGAATCACGGCATCCGAGGCGTATGCGCCTCGGCCTCATTGAAGCGCAATCATAGGGTTCTGTGATCCGCCATACTTGCGATGCATCCGAGGCGTATGCGCCTCGGCCTCATTGAAGCCGGACAATACAGCAAATAACCGGATCGTGCTCACCCGCATCCGAGGCGTATGCGCCTCGGCCTCATTGAAGCCTGGGGTATCGGCGCTAGCAGCAAAACCGGTATGTCGCATCCGAGGCGTATGCGCCTCGGCCTCATTGAAGCAGGGTCATGCTCCGTGCATGCGCGGCCATTCGCTTTGCATCCGAGGCGTATGCGCCTCGGCCTCATTGAAGCCCGGGCCGTGCACGCTCACACTACCGCGCCAATTCGCATCCGAGGCGTATGCGCCTCGGCCTCATTGAAGCACGAGAGCCGCGAGGACATGAACCCCGGCAATGTCAGGCATCCGAGGCGTATGCGCCTCGGCCTCATTGAAGCGTGCCCGCCGTGCCCGCCCGCAACAGACCGCAGATGGCATCCGAGGCGTATGCGCCTCGGCCTCATTGAAGCACCTCCTATGTTTGCTACTGGCGGCGCGGCCGGGTAGGCATCCGAGGCGTATGCGCCTCGGCCTCATTGAAGCGACCGTGGCGTTGGAAGCGCCATCTCGCAGGCGCCTATGCATCCGAGGCGTATGCGCCTCGGCCTCATTGAAGCTACGGCAAGCTCGCTTACCGTCTTGCGCGGCAATATAGCATCCGAGGCGTATGCGCCTCGGCCTCATTGAAGCGCTAACTCATTGTGCGTTCCCTTGATGGCGGTCATGATGCATCCGAGGCGTATGCGCCTCGGCCTCATTGAAGCGCGTGATGCCCGACCTCGCCGAATACCTTGGACGCATTGCATCCGAGGCGTATGCGCCTCGGCCTCATTGAAGCCCATCGATGGGCGGGAAGGGCGCGGCCTCTGCGGCAGCGGAGGTCTCCGCGACCCATGCCGCGAGTTGCCGTCCAATCGCCTCTGAATAGTCTTCCTGAAGGTAATGCGCGCCGGTGCCGAGATGCACCAGACGGCAGTTCTTGAGCCCCGCCGCAAAGACCTCGGCGAAGGCAGGCGATATCAGAGCGCCTGGCTCGGCAACGAACAAAAGCTTGGGATATTCCGAGGCCCTAAGGGCAGAATGCGCATGCTCCTGAGCTAAAGAGACATCGGCCGGCTCTCCGGCAATTGGCAATTCGTTGGGAAACCGCCAGACTGGAATGCGCGATTGCGGTGTCGGAAAAGGTGCGCGGTAAACGGCCATTTCCTCCTCGCTCAGCGTGCGTCTGACCGAGCCGGGAAGCACCCGCTCGACGAAAGCAATGGCTTCCAAGATCAGCTCTTCGCCTTCGCCGGGCGTCCGGAACTTGCGGAACATCTCACGCGCAGCCGGCAGATGGTGAAAATCATCCCTGACCGGTATGGGCCGGATGAATTCCATGAAGGCAAGGCCCCTGACAAAGCCTGGCCTGCGGGCAGCCAAATGGAAGGCGAGGGCTGTTCCCCAATCCTGTGCGGCGAGATAAGCCGGGGCGATTCCAAAGGCTGCAATGAAGCTGTCGAGATAGCGGACGTGATCTTCGAAGCGGTAGCCTATGGGAGGCTTCCCGGACTGGCCGAAGCCAATCAGGTCTGGCGCGATGCAATGCGCCGCTGCCGAGGCATGCGGAAGGATATTGCGCCAGATGCAGGACGATGTTGGATTGCCGTGAAGAAAAGAGCAATTGTCCCGCCGCGCCGCTCACTCAAACGCTTTGGAAGCCCAGGGGGCGGCATCGGTTAGTATAGGGCGCAGAAAAGCGGCCTGCCCGGCGGGCAGTAAAGCTAAGCAATTGAAAGCTGCGTGCGCCGGTCAGAAAAGCAGGGCTGGATGCATTCAGCCAAGCCGGGGTTTTGAAGTGGGCGAAACCCGCCCGTGCCGGTTTCGTAACTCCTCCCCTATCACTATCGGACAAGGAGGAGGAAAATCGGCCTGGCCGGACAAAGGGAAACTGGAGCGGGCGAAGGGATTCGAACCCTCGACCCCAACCTTGGCAAGGTTGTGCTCTACCCCTGAGCTACACCCGCATCCACGCCGTTGGCCGTTCGCTGGCCGCCGCTCGCCTATATGGCAAAATCAATGCCCGAAAGCAACAACATGCTGGACGCGGGCCGGGGCGCGTGTCCCGCCCGAGGCTGGCGTTAGCCCTTTAATCTCCCCGGAGCAGCCTGTGGAACGTCAGGGATTCTCATTCTCTTTGCCGCGGCTTCATCAGTCGGCCTGCTAAACTATTTTCTTTCAGGGTCAGCTCCGGTTGCGCTTTCGCGCAAAAGCCGGGAAGGCTGCGCAGGTCAGAATTTGCAGGGCTTCGAAAGGGTCGAGCGATGAAACGCGTCGTTATTATAGGCGCTGGTTTTGGCGGGCTTGCTGCGGCGCAGGCGCTTGCCCGCGCTCCCGTCGAAGTCACAGTCATTGACCGCCGCAATCATCACTGTTTCCAGCCGCTGCTTTACCAGGTCGCGACCGCTGCTCTTTCGCCTGCCGATATTGCATGGCCCGTCCGCGCGGTCCTCCGCAAGCAGCGCAATGCCCGGGTGCTTCTTGCCGAGGTGGAAGCGATCGACACCGGGTAGAAAACCGTCAAAACGGACTGCATTCTGGCCGCCTACGACTATCTCGTTCTGGCGACGGGGGCGAGGCATTTCTATTTCGGCCATGAGGGCTGGGAGCGCTTCGCGCCTGGCCTCAAAGACATCAACGATGCCAACAGAATCAGGGACCGGGTTCTTCTGGCTTTCGAGCGGGCCGAGCTCAGCGATGAGGCAACGCGCCAGCAGGAGCTTATGACATTCGTCATCGTGGGCGGCGGCGCCACGGGGATCGAAATGGCCGGCGCAATCGCCGAAATGGCCCGCCAAACGCTGCGCGGCGACTTCCGCCGGATCGATACTTGCCAGTCGCGGATCATTCTGCTCGAGGCTGGGCCGCGCATTCTGCCAGGTTTTCCAGAAAAGCTAAGCCGTTACGCGAAGGAATCGCTCATGCGCATGGGGGTGGAGGTGAGAACCTCAGCGCGGGTCATGGGCTGCGATGATCGGGGAGTCGTTACAGCTGAAGGGCGGATCAATGCGGCGATTGTCATTTGGGCTGCGGGAGTAACGGCCTCCCCCGCCTCGCGCTGGCTTGGCGCTCCGCAAGACAGCAACGGGCGGATCATCGTCAACCCGGATCTCTCGGTTCCAGGATTCGCCAATGTCTTCGCCATTGGAGACACGGCCAGCGTGAAGGACAGCACAGGAGCTCAAATTCCTGGCATGGCGCCCGCCGCCAAGCAAATGGGCCGTTATGTGGGCGGGCTTATCGCACGGGATGCCATGGGAATGCCCAATCCGGCGCCGTTCAAATACCGTCATTTCGGCGAGCTGGCGACGGCCGGAAGACGATCGGCCATTGTCAAGCTCGGCGCGGTGGAATTGACGGGGCTCGCCGGATGGCTTTTCTGGTCCGTGGCTCACATATATTTTCTCATTGGGGTGCGCAACCGTTTCATTGTCGCCTTTACATGGCTCTGGAACTATTTGACCTATGAACGCGGGGCGCGGCTAATCGGCCTAGAGGGCGAGGACGTGAAGCTTCCCCGGGCCTGAGCGGCTGCAATCCCCGGTTCCATGCAGACGAAACAGGATTTTCCCCTCACACAGGCCTAGGTGTTTAGTCTGGGGGCTGCCTCTTGGCGCCTTATTCTAGCCCCGGCTTTTTCACCACATTGCCATGGATGCATGGCCCTATCCCGGCTGCCGTAAGCCGAAATGCGGCACGGCCAGGAGAAGGAAGGACGCGACATGCTCAGGCTGACACCCCCCTCAAAGGCAATGTCTCTTACCTCCGCCGGGCTGCTTGCTTGTCTCTGCGCCTGGCCCGCTGCGGCTCAGATAGCTGTGGCGGAGCGTCCGATGCCCGCCCCTCTCGTTGAAGTTGTCCCGGCACCTCCCCGGGCTGGGTATGCATGGGTTCCCGGCCATTGGGTATGGCGCCGCGGAGCCTGGTTCTGGGTGAGAGGACATTACGCCCGTGGATTTGTCCCGGCTATGCCTGCCCCGATTGCCGAGGTTGCGCCGGTTGCTCCGGCGCCTGGATATGTCTGGGTCCGCGGCCATTGGCGGTGGTGGAACGGCCGCTGGGTCTGGAACAGGGGCATGTGGATCAGGCGTTGAGGGGAGCTTTCTGGGCCCGGGGCTTAAATCCGCCCAGCCGGTTAAGGGCTGCTTTGGGTCTCCTGCGGAGCTTTTAAGAGCGCAAGGAGCCCGCGCAGAATTTCCGCAGGCGGCGGCGGGCAGCCGGGAATATGCAAATCGACGGGGAGCACTTCCGGCACTCCGCCCGCGACCGCATAGCTGCCCGCGAAACATCCGCCGTCCCTTGCGCAGCTGCCAAGCGCCACAACCCATTTCGGATCTGGGGTTGCGTCATAAGTCCGCAGCAGGGCCTCCCTCATGTTTTTCGTGACCGGGCCGGTGACCAAAAGAACATCCGCGTGCCTCGGCGAAGCAACAAATCGCAATCCGAACCGTTCGAAATCGTAGAAGACATTTCCCACGGCATGAATTTCGAGCTCGCAGCCGTTGCACGATCCGGCGTCGATGTGGCGGATTGAGAGGCTGCGGCCAAGCCGCATGCGCGCTGCCCTGTTGAGTTCCGCCGCATAGGCCGCGCATCCGGCGTCTGGAGGCGGCCCCTCTGTCAGCGGGGCATTCAGCAAACCTTTGAGCAGTGTTTTTCGCATAGCTGGTTAGAGATCGTGGCCCGAGTAGGAGCAGTTGAAGGACTTGTTACAGAGGGGGAAATCGGCAACGATGTTGCCTTCGATTGCCGCCTCCAGCAAAGGCCATTGAAACCAGGACGGATCGCGCAAATGGCACCGCTCAATGCGCGTATCCGTGCCGATGCGGACCCAGGCAAGAACGTCGCCGCGGAAACCCTCGGCGATTGCAATTCCTTCGCCGCCGCCACGGGCCGCCGTGATGGGCGCCTTGATGGCTGCTCCGGCAGGCATGCGCGCCAGGATGCGCTCGATGAGCGCAAGGCTCTGCTCAACCTCGCGGATCCGGATCCAGACCCGCGCATTCACGTCGCCGTCCGTGAGCAGGGGGATATCGTAATTGAAGAGCAGCGCGTCATAGGGGGGATAGGCAAGCGTGACGCGCGTATCAAAAGCGCGCCCTGATGCCCGCCCAATAGTGCCACCGCAGCCGTACTGCCGGACAAGCGCCGGAGAGATGATGCCTGTTCCAGCAGTGCGGTCCTGAAGCGAGGCGGTGTTGTCATAAAGCTCGATAAGCGGCGGGAATTCCTTGCCAATCATGGCGACGAGCTGCCTGACCGTTTCAAAGCCGCGCGATGAAAGATCGGCGCTAACCCCGCCGGGCACGATGCAGTCCATCATCAGCCGGTGGCCGAAGCATGCGTCGGCAGTGCGCAGGACATGCTCGCGCAAGGCGCCGCAATAAGCATGCATCAGCGCAAAGGCAGCGTCGTTGCAGATAGCGCCGATGTCTCCCAAATGGTTGGCAAGGCGCTCAAGCTCGGCCATGATCGCGCGCAGCCAAGTGGCGCGCGGAGGAATCTCAATGCCGAGCGCCGCTTCCACGGCGCGGGCGAAGGCATAGGAAAAGGCAACCGTGCTGTCGCCCGAAACCCGCCCGGCGATCAGCGCTGCCTCGTCCAGGGCCGCGCCCTGCATCAGCGATTCAATGCCCTTGTGTTTGTAGCCGAGGCGCTCCTCGAGCCGGACCACGGCCTCGCCATTGGCCGTGAAGCGGAAATGGCCGGGCTCGATGATCCCGGCATGGACCGGGCCAACGGGAATTTCGTGCAAGCTCTCTCCTTCCGCAGGAAGAAAGGCATAGGGCTCAACCTCGCCTGGGCCTGCGGGATTGCGGCCTAAGGGCTGGCTGATGCCCCACTGGCCGTGATCGAGCCAAGGCCGCCCATCGGAAAGTCCTAAGGGCTCGAGTCCATAGAGATCACGCAGCGCCCGCTCGAGCCGGATTGCGGGCGGATGAGACTGGCCTACGGATGGATAGCGCCCCTCCGGGCATTCGTATGTTGCCACGGCTGCGTATCTTGCCCCTTCGTCAAGAATAGCCATGTGAACGGCCGCTGCCTCTCCCCAGAGGCCGAGCAAGGTAGCGCGGCCTGAAGCGAGCCGTGCGATGAGCTGCTGCCAAAGCTTCTCGCCGGCGATAATGCGGGGCCAGGGTCGGAGCGGCCCTGCTGGCCGTCCTTGGGCAATCAGCTCGGCAAGCGCAGGCACGGGATGCTTTCCTCGATTTGAAGCGAGGCCCAGGAGGCCCTGTCCAGGGGAGGCGCCGCCCTGGAAAGAAGCGGGCCGGGCGGCGCCGTGAATTTTTGATTCCTCACAGCCTAGCCCAGGAGCTGCGCGACGTGCTGAAACCACGTGACCAGGGGCGCAGGCAGATAGACCCCGGCTGCGGCCACAAGGCTCAGATGGCTCGCGGCAGGCAGATAGGATGACTTAACCGGAGCATTGCTTCCCTTAGGCTCTCCAAAGGCAATTCCATGCATGCGCAGGAACAGCGCGCCAAAGCCTATGAGAAGGCCGGAGACAAGGAGCACAGCCAGCAATGGCGCGCGCGCGAATGTTGAGCTGACCACAAGAAATTCACTCATGAAAACCCCAAGGGGCGGCATTCCCGCGATGGCGATGATGCCAAGAACAAGGAACCAGCCGAGGGCCGGATGGGAAACCGTTAAGCCGCGTATAAGGGCAATTTTCTGTGTTCCCTTGGCCTGGGCTATATGGCCGACGGTGAAAAAGATCGCAGATTTGGTGAGGCTGTGCATGGTCATATGGAGGAGCCCTGCGAAATTGGCGAGCGGCCCGCCCATGCCGAAGGCAAAGACGATGAGGCCCATGTGCTCGATCGACGAGTAGCCGAAGAGGCGCTTGATGTCGCTTCGGCGGTAAAGCATGAGGCTTGCGAAAATGAGCGAGAGGAGGCCCATCGATGCCATCAGCGGGCCAGGCGCGATCGCCCCGGGATTGGCGGCGAGCAAGAGCTTGAAGCGCAGGACAGCATAGAGCGCAACATTGAGCAGAAGCCCCGAGAGCACTGCCGAGATCGGCGTTGGCCCTTCCGCATGGGCGTCGGGCAGCCAGGCATGCAGCGGCGCAAGCCCAACCTTCGTGCCATAGCCGAGCAGGAGAAAAACGAAGGCGAGGTTCAAGAGCGCCGGATCGAAGGAGGACACATGCGCGATCAGGACAGTCCAGATCATGCCGTCGATGCCTTCCCCGACAACGGGGCGCGCGGCCATATAGACGAGGATCGTGCCGAAGAGAGCAAGCGCAATGCCGACGCTTCCCAGGATGAAATATTTCCACGCGGCCTCGATCGCTTCCTCTGTGCGGTATATGCCAACCATGATGACGGTGGTGAGCGTTGCAAGCTCGATAGCCACCCACATCAGGCCGATGTTATTGGCCACTAATGCGAGATTCATCGCAAAGAGGAGCCCCTGGTACATCGCATGATAGAACCGCAGATGCATAGGGGTGAGCCGGCCTGTTTCAAGCTCATGGGCGATATAGCTAGCGCTGAACACGCTTGTGGTGAAGCCGACGAAGCAATTCAGGATAATGAAAACGATATTGAGCTCATCGACGACGATATAGGAGCCGGGCGCGGGCTTGTCGAAAAGCAGCGCCAGGGCGGCGAGCAAAGTTGACAAGGACGCCGCGACATTCAGCGCAGCCGAAAGGCGGTAGTGCGGCAAGACCGCGAGCGCGGCTGCAGCGATGGCTGGGACGGCGAGGAGAAAAGGAACGCTGTCAAAGCCCATGGCGTTCATCCGGCTTCACCCCGGAACTGGTCGCCGCGGAACCGGTCGAGGGCTTGCAGATCGACTGTATCGAAGCGCTCGCGGATCCGGAACAGGAAGATGCCGATGACGACGAAGGCCACGAGGACCGAAAAGGCGACGCTAATCTCGACAACGAGAGGCATGCCCTTCGCGCCTGTCGCGGCAAGGATCAATCCATTTTCAAGCGAAAGGAAGCCGACAGCCATGCTGACGGCGTTGCCGCGCGTGACCATCATGAGAAGGCCTAGGAGCACTACGGAAAGAGCAAAGGCAAGATCTTCCCGGGCAAGCGAGTCGGCTTCGGCTGTCACGCGCAGCATCACAACCATCGACAAAGCAACAAGGGCCATTCCGCCAAGCATTGTCGGCCCAATGCCAACGACAGTGTCGACCTCGCGGTGGATGCCGAGGCGCACAATGATCCGGTGCAGCGCCACGGGAATGACAATCGCCTTGAACAGCAGCGCGATCATGGCCGTGATGTAAAGATGCGGCGCGTTTTGGATGTAAGCCTGCCAGGCGACGGAAAGAGAAAGCACGCCCGCCTGTAGAGCAATGACATTGAGGAGCGCGTAGAGCCTGTCTTGATAAAGCAGCATGAAGCTCATCAGCACGAGAGAGCCTGCAAAGAGATGCGCGACGTCGAAGGAAAGGCTGTGCATTAGAGGCTCCGCGACGCGAAAAGGAGGAGGGTGCCGAGCAGGCCGAGCATGAGTGCGGCGCCGAGGAATTCCGAAACACGGAAGACGCGCATCTTGGCGACCGACGTCTCGAAGAGAGCGAGCAGGAATCCGCCAGCCGCCAATTTTCCAATGTAGGCCGCAACGCCCGCAAGCTGGTCCATGGCGGATGCCCCCGGGGGCGCCAGGCCCCAAGGCACGAAGATGCAGGCAATAAGCGACGTATAGAGGAGGAGCTGCAGAGAAGCGGAAAGCTCGATGACCGCAAGGTGGCGTCCCGAATATTCGAGAAGCATTGCTTCATGCACCATGGTGAGTTCGAGATGGGTTGCTGGATTGTCGATCGGGATCCGCGCGTTTTCCGCAATGGCGACCATCAAGAGGGCGATGAGGGCAAGCCCTGCCGAGACGCGAAGCCCAGCCGCGGGCGACACCATGAATCCGGCAAGGCTTGAGAGCTGGGTTGAGCCTGCAAGAAGCGCGATCGTGAAAACGAACATGATCATTGCGGGCTCGGCGAGCGAGGCAATCATCATTTCACGGGAGGACCCGATGCCGCCAAAGCTCGTGCCCGCATCCATTCCGGCGAGCGCCCGGAAAAAGCGTGCCGCGCCAAGCAGAGCGATGATGCCAATAAGATCGGCGGTCCAGCTGAACATGAGACCTGCGGCGAAGGTTGGCACAAGGGCCGCTCCGACCCATGTCGCGGAGAAGACAAGATAAGGGGTCACGCGGAAGAGCCAGGATGCATTCTCCGCAAGGACCACGTCCTTGCGCAAAAGCCGCAGAAGATCGCGGTAAGGCTGCAGGAGCGGCGGCCCCGCGCGGCGCAAGAGGCGCGCCTTCACTTTGCGGACAAAACCCGTGAAAAGAGGCGCGAGAAGAAGCACAAGGGCCATCTGCGCGCCCTGAACGATGGCGCCGGGAATCAGCTCCATAGCGCAAGCACCAGAAGAAGAAACACGAGGGCCAGGAAAACGAAGCTCAAATAGCGCCGGATCGTCAGAAACTGGAGCTGGTTCAGCCGCGTTGCGGCAAGCGAAACGGCGCCAGTGACGGGCGTGTAAATCAGATCCCAGGCAAGATCATGCAGATCAACATGAAAGCGGGCTGGGGCGAGATCGCCGGGCGGGGGCATGCCAATCTGCTCGCGCGCGCGGAACACATAGGTGCCGAAGACACGCCGCAGAGGCTGAGCGAAGCTCCCCGCCGAATATTGCGCGCTTGGGCCAAGATGAGGAAAGCCGCAGCCCCATGCCGGGCCGCGCCGCATGGCGCGGGAGGCAAAGCGATGGATGATAAAGGCTGTGAGAGACGCCGAAGCGGCGATGAAGAAAAAGACCAAAAGGCCATTGTAGGAGCTGCTGCTTTCCGCGGCGGGCACAATTGAGAGCCACGGCATGCCGAACTGGCGCGGCATGCGCTGGCCAGTGATTTCTAAGGCGGCGGGCCCCAGCGCATCAATGAAAATCCCCGGCACAATGCCCGCAATCAAGCACAACGCCGCGAGAACCGACATCGCTCCAAGGGGCGCAAGGCCCGTTTCATGCGCCCCTTTGGCCTGCTCCGTGCGCGGGCGCCCAAGAAAGGCGATGCCGAATGCCTTGACGAAACAAGCCGCGGCAAGCGCAGCCGAAAGGGCCAAAAGCGCGCCAACCGTCGGTACAAGAAGCTTCAATCCCCATGAAGGCAGGCCGGGGCTCAAGAGAATCGCCTGGAAGGTGAGCCATTCCGAAACGAATCCGTTGAACGGCGGAAGGGCGGAGATGGCGGCGCAGCCAACAAGAAAATAAAACGCCGTCCAAGGCATGCGGTGGATGAGGCCGCCCAAATGATCAAGCTCCCTTGTGCCCGTTGCCGTGAGCACTGTGCCCGCGCCAAAGAATAAAAGGCTTTTGAAAAGGGAATGATTGAAGACGTGAAGGAGGCCGGCCGTGATGGCGAGAGCGGCGGCGGGGAGCATGCCGGATGAGCGGAAGGCCAGGGCTAGGCCAAGCCCTATGAAGATAATTCCGATATTCTCGACCGTGTGATAGGCGAGGAGCCGTTTGAGATCGTGCTGCATCAGCGCGTAAAGCACGCCCATCACGGCGGTTCCTCCGCCAGCCGCGAGAACCGGGATGCTCCACCACCAGCCCGGCGGGCCGAGAAGATCAAAAACGATGCGCACGAATCCGTAAATAGCCACCTTCGTCATCACGCCGCTCATAAGCGCCGAGACATGGCTCGGCGCAGCCGGGTGAGCGAGCGGCAGCCAGACATGGAGCGGCACGATCCCCGCCTTTGACCCGGCGCCGAGCAGGGCAAGGCCCAGGACGAGAGCTGCCTCATAGGGAAGGGCCGGACGGGCGCGGATCGCCTCGAAGGAATAGTCCCCCGCTGTTCCGGCGAGGAGGCCAAAGGCGAGAAGGAGAGCGAGCGTGCTGAAGGCCGCCATCACAATATAAACAAGGCCTGCCCTTGCGTTGCCCTCATCCCGGTGATGCGCCATCACCAGCGCCCAGGAGGCAAGCGACATGAATTCCCAAGCGAACAGGAAGGAGAAGGCGTCGTCCGCCAGCACCACGAGGCTCATGCCGCCAAGGAACAAAGGGTAAAAAGGCAGCACGCGCTGCGGCCCGGTCTCATGACGGCCATAGCCCAAGCCGTAAGCACTCGCCGCTGCGCCTCCAAGATTGATCACCGCCAGGAAAAAGGCGGAAAGCGCATCGAAACGGAAATGGGCGCCAAGCCATGGCAGTCCCAGCGGCAGCGTCAGAGACGGGGCTGGAGAGGCGCCGCCCGCAAGCTGCAGCACCGCCACGGCCAGAAGAGCGGCCGACAGTGCGAGCACGGCTCCATAGACCGCAGGCGTTCCCGCGCTGGTCCGGGCCAGCACCGCGCCGGGCAGGGCCATTGCCAGTAATGCGGCGGCAAGCCCCAAAGCCAAGGGGAGGGCGCCGGTCATGCGCGCCCCTTTGTGCCGCTCTTGAGCCTGACGCCCCGGCCGCCCGAAAAGCTAGCCGCCCCTTCGCCGATCAACTCGATGCCCGCGGCGTCGAGAGCTGAGACGAGCTTCATCAGAGAATCTACATTGCCGCGAATCATGTCCTCGCTCGCTTCCATGCGCTGGATCGTCGGCACCGAGAGGCCAGAAAGTTCAGCGAGCGCCTTTTGGTCCATGCCAAGAAGGGCCCTGGCGGCCCGGAGCTGAGCAGCTGTGAGCAATGTCTGGCCGTGCGCGAGATGGAATCGCCATCGAAAATTATGACGATACTCTAATTATTCCTGGCAAAAAGTCAATTTATGATGTTTAAAAGAGCAAAATCAATGTGAATCCGCATGCGGCTCTCACTCATCCGGGCAGCGCTGCGCGGTCAACGAAGATCCGGATTGCTCCTTGCGCGTGAAGCAGCGCGGCAGGCAAGGCAGCGCCGTCCGCGAGAACGCGCGCGAGAATGTCTCTTTTTCCTGCTCCGGAGACGAGAAAGACAATCTCCCGGCTTGATTCGATGGCCGGAAAGGTGAGCGTGATTCGCGGCTCGGGCCTAGCCCCAATGACCGCCGTCACCCAGGCCCGGCGCTCGCCGAGCGCGGCCGTGCCTGGGAAGAGCGAGGCGATGTGGCCGTCCTCGCCAAGGCCAAGCAGCGTCATATCGAACAAAAACCGTGCTGGATCGAGAATGTTCGCGCCATAGAATCTCTGCAGAGCCGCCTCATAAGAAGCTGCGGCCTCCTGCGGCGTGGCGCAATCCGTGGGCACAGGATGGATCTGCGCAGGGGGGATGGCCACACGGCCAATCAGCGCCTCCCTGGCCATCCGGAAATTGCTGTCGCGATGGTCCTGCGGCACATACCGCTCATCGCCCCAGAAGAGATGCACCTTCTCCCAGTCCTGCGGGGCAAGAGTCCCCTCTGCGCCGAGCCGCTCATAGACGGGCCTGGGCGTCGAGCCGCCGGAGAGGCACAAGGCAAAGCGCCCGGGGGCTTGCGAGATGCGCTGGGCGATGAACGCCGCCGCATGAGATGCCAAGGCTTCTGGGTTGCCTGAAGTCTCGATGAGCGGTGAGGGTGTCATGGCCGTTCACAAGCGAGCGAGCGTAAAGGCGCGAAACCGCCAAGAAGGATGGCTTATCGCGCAGCTCAGGTCCATAGGCCAATGGCGCGCATCGCATCCAAATCCTGCAGGGCGGCTCTCCTGTGAACACCCAAAAGAACGTCGCCGCCGAGGAGAAGATTGTAATTGCAGCCCATGTACCGGTGGTGCAGCCAATGGTGGCGCGCCAGATACTTGAAGTAACGCGTTCTCGCGAAGAGCCGGATCAGAGCCGGCCCCTGCTTCAGAACGAGCTCGTGCCGCATATGGAGATAAGGATGGACGAATTGGGAGAAGACCGGCATCGCGCAAAAAGGCGCGAAAGCTCCCAAGGCAAACCAGCATCCGCCGAGCAAGCTTAAGGCGAGAAAAACCGGCAGCGACGGAGCCATGAACTTCGCAAAGCTTTCCGGCCGGCGGCCGATCATGAGGCCGTATCCGCACGCAATGACGCCGCCTGCATGCCGCTTTTTCAGATGCGCATCCAGCCTCGCTTGTTCGCTCCCGCTCATGAATTGGGTGACGTGATCCGCGCGGAAAGTCAGAATGTGGTGCACGGCATGGTGCGCGTGCCAGGACACGATCATGGCTTGGCCGGGCGGGCCCGCTTTCCTGTAAAGCCGTCTTAATGCCGGGCTTGCGTGCCCTATGATCCTATGAAAAAGCGACTCGCACAGGCTAGCTGCGAGATAGCCGCAGACGAAGCCGGAAAAGACCGCCGGGAAGACAGCGCCGGTCACGGGGCGCCTCTGCAAAATGCCGCAACGCGGCTTTGACTTGCCGCGCGCAACGCCCGCTTGTCAACCCTTGGGAGGGGCAGCGGCGGGATGCTCGGCATGGCCGCCGAACTTGAAACGCATCGCTGAGAGCAGCTTGTCGCCGAATGTGTGCGCCTTGCGCGAACGGAAGCGCGCAAAGAGGGACGCGGCCAGGACATTGGCTGGGACGGCTTCCTCAATGGCCGCCTCGACCGTCCAGCGCCCCTCGCCCGAATCCTCGACCTCGCCCGTAAAACGGTCAAGACCGGGGTCTTCGGCAAGCGCAATAGCCGTAAGATCGAGCAGCCAGGAGGAGATCACGCTGCCGCGCCGCCAGACCTCAGCAATGTCCGCAATATCCAGGCTGTACCGCTCAGACTCGGGGAGCTTTTCATCTGCCCGCCCGCGCAGGATATCGAAGCCCTCAGCATAGGCCTGCATCAGCCCATACTCGATTCCATTGTGGACCATTTTGACAAAATGCCCGGCGCCCGCAGGCCCTGCGTGGATATAGCCTTTCTCAGGCCTTGGGTCTCCCCTCCCGCGGGCGGGCGTGCGGGCAATCGTGCCGTAGCCGGGCGCCAAGGCATTGAAAACCGGGTCGAGATGATCGACGGCGGCCTTCGGCCCACCGATCATCATGCAATAGCCGCGCTCCAAGCCCCAGATGCCGCCGGAGGTGCCGACATCGACATAAGCGATGCCCATGGCCCCGAGAGTCTTCGCGCGGCGGATGTCATCTTTGAAAAAGGTGTTTCCGCCATCGATGAGAATGTCTCCCCTGCTCAGCACTGCGCTCACGGCGCTCACCATCCCCTCGGTGATGGACCCGGCCGGAAGCATGAGCCAGACAGCGCGCGGCGTATCAAGCTTTTGCACCAAATCTGCAATGCCGTAAGCGGGTGTCATCCCTTCCGCCGCAAGCTCGGCGACGGGCTTTTCTGTGCGGTTATAGACGACGCAGTGATGACCGGCGCGGTGAAGGCGCCGCGCAATATTGGCTCCCATGCGGCCAAGGCCGATGATCCCGATCTGCATGGCTGCACCTTTCCTGCCCGGCGCCTGCCTCGCGGCAAAAGCTCCCGCAACGGTATAGTGCAAAAGCTGCGGGCGTGCTATCGGCGGCGGAAGAATGCTCAGCCTCAGCAGCGGCGTGACGGAGGGAGCAGGCGCCGTGGCGGCGCGGCCTTGGCCGCCCTCTATTGGGAGCTGTGCCGCCATCCAGCCCCAGCCCGGCCGGGGGCGCTGCCGCAGCGTCCATCGCGCGAGGGAATTCATATGGCGGATTTTTCGCTCGGCGGCTATCCGGTAAAGCACAGGCCGCTTCTTGCCCGGGGCCTTGCGCTGGCTGCCGCCCTTTGCTTTCTGCTTGCTGCTCAGGCCGATGCTCAGGCCAGCCGCCTCGAAGCCTGCCGCAGCGGCGAGCCTGAGGCGCGCATCGCAGCCTGCACAAGCATCATCGCGCGCGGGACGAAGGAAAGCCGCGTCAGCCGCGCGGCGGCGCATATGAGCCGGGCAGCCGCCTACCGCGCCAAAGGGGATCTAAGCCGCGCGATTGAGGATCTCGGCAGGGCGCTCCGCCTTAATCCCCGCTTGGCAGAGGCCCGCATCGAGCGCGGCGCTCTTTATCTCGAGAGGGGCGACCTCGGCCGCGCCATCAAGGACTATGACGCAGCCCTGCGTATCAACAAGAATCTGGCTGCGGCCTATGCCGGCCGCGCCAGGGCATACCGGGACAAGGGTGATCTCGATAAGGCCGCAGCCGATCTCGGCGAAGCGGTCAAGCGCAGCCCAGAGCAAGCCGTGTTTTACGCGGAACGCGGCGCGATCCGCCATGCGAAGGGCGAGTTCGGCGAGGCGATCGACGATTACAGCGAAGCCATCAAGCGCGATCCGTCAAACGCTTCCTATTATGAGGATCGGGGCCAGGCATGGGCCGCCAAAGGCGCTTTCGATGAAGCGATCGCCGATTTCAGCGAATCGGTTGCGCTTAACTCTGAATTGGCGGGGGTCCTCATGAAACGGGCGAGCGCCTACCGCCAGAAAAATGAACTTGAACGCGCGCGGGAGGACCTCGATGCGGCGCTGAAACTCAACCCGCAGCTTGCCGGGGCGCGTAAAGCGCTTGAAGAGATCAACAAGCTCATAGCGGAGCGCGCCGCTCCCCCGCCAGCGGCTCCTTTACCGGCTGCGCCTTTGGCCCCGGAAGAAGCCGCCAAGCCGCTTCCGCCTCTGACCACCCATTGGGCTGGCCTCACGGCGCTTGCGATTTTTGCCGTGGCTTATGTGCTGGTCATGACGGAGGAAATGACGCATCTGCGCAAGTCGAAGCCTGCCGTGATTGCCGCGGGGCTGCTGTGGGGGCTCATTTCCTTCGTTTATTCAAGCCTTGGCGCGACTGAGGAAGTGGAAAAGGCCTTGCGCAACGTCCTCTTGGAATATGCCGAGCTTCTTCTTTTCCTTCTTGTGGCCATGACCTATGTGAACACTCTGGAAGAGCGGCGCGTTTTTGATCATTTGCGCGCGCGCCTTGTCCGCTCGGGGCTGAGCTACCGGCAGCTTTTCTGGCTCACCGGCGTGTTGGCGTTCCTTATGTCGCCTCTTGCCGACAATCTGACGACGGCCCTTGTGTTGTGTGCTGTTGTCATGGCAGTTGGAGCCGCTGCGCCGCGATTTGTCGCTTTATCCTGCATCAATGTGGTTGTTGCAGCAAATGCCGGAGGAGCCTTTAGCCCGTTTGGCGACATCACGACTCTGATGGTCTGGCAGAAAGGGGTCGTGGCGTTCGAGCAATTCTTCCGCTTGTTTTTTCCCTCGGCAGCGAATTTCCTCATACCCGCTGCGCTGATGCATGCTGCCGTTCCCCGCGGCGCGCCTGAAGCGCGGGACGAGCGGGTCACAATCAAAGCAGGCGGACGGCGGGTCGCCGCCTTGTTTCTCCTCACCATCGCAACGGCGGTCGCGGTACATATGTTCTTTCACCTGCCGCCGGTCCTTGGGATGATGACAGGTCTCGGCTATCTTCAATTCTTCGGCTACTACCTTCAGCGGAAGTACCGTTCCGGCACGCCGGGCGACTTCGCTCTCGATATTTTCCGCAGGATCGAGCGCGTCGAATGGGACACGCTGCTTTTCTTCTATGGAGTGATGATGTGCATTGGAGCGCTTGGCCTTCTCGGCTATTTGTCTCTTGTCTCACAACTCCTTTATGGCGGCCTCGGAGCCACGGCGGCGAATGTCTTGATTGGGGTTTTGTCGGCAGTGCTTGACAATATTCCGCTCATGTTCTCAGTGCTCACCATTCAACCCGATATGCCGCTCGGGCAGTGGCTGCTTGTGACGCTCACCGCCGGGGTTGGCGGCAGCCTACTTTCCATTGGCTCGGCCGCCGGCGTTGCGCTCATGGGGCAGGCGCGGGGGGTCTACACTTTTTCCGCGCATCTGCGCTGGATGCCTGCCGTCGCGCTTGGCTACGCGGGCAGCATTCTTACGCATATCGCCTTGAACCGCGACCTCTTTTAGCTATGACCGCTTCTCCAGCAGCCGCGCGCCCGGCATTGGGGAGTCAGGCTTAAATGCGGCATCAAGCCCCATGGGATTCCGGCGCGCAACGGTGAAAGGCCATTGCCTGGATGCGGGGGGATGCGATAGAAAAGAAAAAACCTGTCCGGTAAATTGGGCAAGCTATGGCCGGCTTAAGCGGCTGATGCCGCTCTATAAGTAGAATAGAAGATTTAAAGATATTTAACAGGTGTCAGATCATGTTGCCAGCAGCTGCAGCCGTTTCAAGCCAGCATCAAACCGATTATGCCGTCATCAAAGGCCGGACGCTTGCCTTTGATGAGCTTGTGGACGAATCCTTCTTCGCCCCAGAAAAAGTAAGCGAGCTCGCCGAGGCTTTCCGGAACAACCAGCCGTTTCCGCATCTGGTGTTCGAAAACTTATTTTCGCCCGCTCTGCTCGAGCTGATTTATGACGAATTCGACGATCTGAACAGCAAGGATTGGCGGCGCCTCAACACCGTGAATGAGGTCAAGCGCGGCTCGCGGCCGAATACGCGCTTTGGCCATGCCACCGAGCTTTATTTCAGCATTATCCATTCGAGCAAGTTCGTGAACTTCATTCAGAAGGTGAGCGGGATCGAAGGTCTCATTCCGGACGTGACGTTGAACAATGCCGGCATGCATGACATTCCGACTGGCGGCAAGTTCGGCGTGCATATCGACTTCAACAAGCATTGGGTCACAATGCTCGATAACCGGCTTGTGTTCATCACTTATCTCAACAAAGACTGGCTGCCAGAATATGGCGGGACTCTTGAACTCTGGAGAGCGGAGCCGCGTCAGTGCGAAGTCAAGGTTGTGCCCGCTTTTGGCCGGTCCGTGCTCTTTGCGCATACGGATAGAAGCTTCCACGGGCATCCGGATCCGGTGAATGCGCCGGACGGGCGCTCGCGGCGGTCGCTTGCCGCCTATTTCTATTCTAATGGCGGCTTGGCGGCTGGCAGGACGACTTACCACACCACCATCTTTGCAACGCCGGGGCCGCTCACGCCCGCGCAAAAGGTTGCTGCCGCCATCAAATATGTGACGCCGCCTGCAGCCATCGATGCATGGCGGAAGCTCAAGAGCCTGATCAAACGCTAGCGGGCAGGCAAGACCGTTGCGCCTGACAGGAAATTGCTTGGCCTGCGCGCCGGGGCTTGACAGAATGCTGGCAATCACAACGCTGTCCGGGACATGGGCCGCGATTCCCGCAACCACGGCTTAAAGCAAGCCGGACCCGGCGGGGGCGGCTCGAAGCTTGGACCAGTCCATTGCCCGCTAAGCCCCGCCTCCTTTCGCCAGATCTCCGCGAGGATGATTCCGAAAAATCGCTGCGGCCGCTCGCGCTCTCCGACTTCACAGGCCAGGAGGCGCTGAGGCGCAATCTCAAGGTCTTCATCGAGGCGGCAAGAGCCAGGCGCGAGGCGCTCGATCATGTGCTCTTTGTTGGCCCGCCTGGGCTCGGCAAAACGACTCTAGCGCAGATCGTGGCCCGCGAGCTTGGCGTCGCGTTTCATTCCACTTCGGGACCTGTAATCGCAAAGGCCGGCGACCTCGCCGCCCAGCTCACCGGGCTTGATGAGCGCGATGTGCTTTTCATTGACGAAATCCACCGTCTCAATCCGGCCGTCGAGGAGATTCTCTATCCCGCGATGGAGGACTATGAGCTTGATCTCATCATTGGCGAAGGCCCAGGGGCGCGCTCTGTCAAGCTGCCGCTCAAGCGCTTCACGCTGATCGGCGCGACGACCCGCGCCGGGCTCTTGACGACGCCGCTGCGCGACCGGTTCGGCATACCTCTCCGGCTCGAATTCTATTCCGTCGAGGAGCTGGAAAAGATCGTGCACCGCAATGCGCGGCTGCTCGCCGTTGCGATTTCCGCCGACGGCGCCAATGAGATCGCGCGGCGCGCGCGCGGCACGCCGCGCATCGCGGGAAGGCTGCTGCGGCGGGTGCGCGATTTTGCGGCGGTCGGCAAAGAGCCGCAGATCACGAGGGAAGTTGCCGATAGGGCGCTGCGCCTTCTCGATGTGGATGCGGCCGGGCTCGACACGATCGACCGGCGCTATCTCGAAACGGTTGCGCGCTCCTTCGGCGGCGGGCCCGCAGGAATCGAGACCATCGCCGCGGCGCTCTCCGAGCCGCGCGACGCCATCGAGGACATCATCGAGCCCTTCTTGATTCAGCGCGGCTTTATTCAGCGCACCCCGCGCGGGCGGCTGCTGACTCCGCATGCCTTCCGTCACCTCGGCTTGCCCGAGCCCGCGCGGGATAAGACCCAGCTGGCGCTCTTTTCCCAACAAGAGGCCGGGGAAGAATAGGGCATTTTGTCCGGTTTCGGGGCGCAAGCGGACAAAATGTTTTCACGTGAAGCAATTTTGACCGGTTGGCAGGGAAAATCTTACAAGGGCTTCCACGAAGCTCCGCTCTGGGCAAAATAAGAAAGCTCGAGGGATCTGGCGCCGGCATTTCTTACCGCTCAATGGCGGCAATCTTCTCGGCAAGCAGGGCCCATGGAAGGCCGCAGAGATGGCAGGCGGGCGATGCCGTGATCCCAAGCACAGGCTCGACGCGCGCGCCGAGCCCCAGGCTGCGGAGGGCTTTGGCCCAATAGGCCGAAAGCCGTGTCGTCCAGACCGGCTGATCCTCATAGATGCTGCCGCGGTAGACAAAGACCACCCGGTCGCCGGGGGAGGCGATCTGGCGCAGCATATCCCGGTGCCAGCCCTGCGGCGCGATGTCCACGATCCGCAATGTGCAGGCATCCGACGTGCCGGAAACCGAGACGGGGTTTTCATCCTCCGCGGCGGGTTCCGGCTTGAATCCCTGCTCAGCCAGAAACGCGGCCATCTCTTTGCGCACCATCGCGGCTTGCTCCGGCACGGGCTCGCTCATCCGGCTCCAGAGCTTCAATCCAAGGGTGAGAATGAGGAGTGCGCCAAAGGCGAGCTTAAGGGCGCGCGAGGCGTTCACCGCGAACCCTGATCCAATTAATGCCGATGATTGCTGCGAGAGTAAGAAAACCTGCCGCGCTTGCTCCCGCGCCCGTATGGAGCATCTCGAAATGCTCTGGATAAAGCGCAATGAGCGCAATGCGGGTCACATTGATCCCCGCGACGGCGGCGCAGGACAAGGCGCACCACAGATAATCCCGCATGGCGGGCGGCCGGGCAAGGGCCTGCGTGAAAAGAGCCCATCCCAAAACCGCAAGCGAAAGATTGGCAAGCGAGGAGCAGGGCGGGCCAATGTAAAGATAGCCCTCGCCGCCAGCTAACTGGAGCGTGTTGCCGGCGCGCGCCGTCCCCGTCAACCCGCTCACCAGAATGGCATCAGCCTGAAGGATGGGATCGCTCAGCATGGCGAAGACGAGGCGGCTCCAAAAGAGCGGAACCGTGACGGCGAGGATGACCAGCGCGGCGCGGCGGCCGGGCGAGCCAGGCACGGAGGTGTACCGAAGATAGAGACCAAGGCCGGTCAGAGCGATTAAGCTTGCATAGGCAGATGGAAGAAGCGCAGCCAGAGCGGCAGCGGCTCCAGCCAGGGCATCGCTACGGGTGAGGGGCTCGTCAGTCAGGCGCAAAAGGAGACGCACAGCAATAAAAGAGGCTGCCCAAACAAGGATGCTGATGCCGAATGTGTCCGAAAGAGCACCCCAGAACGTGTCTTGCGCGATCGAAAAAGTAATTTTTTCGAAGATCCCATTGGCAAAGCAAAGGATGAAAAGGCCGGCAAAGAACTCGCCGCGCCGGACACCGCGCCAGGCGCTCAAAAAAGAGCGCGCCGCGGCGCCGCGCGCGCTCGCGTAAGCAGAGGAAGCAGGGGGGCAATCCAAGGCTCTAGCCATAGGTCATCGTCTTGCGCATGCCCAGCCGGGGCAGGCGCGCCCTATGTTGGAGGCAGTGACTTCCGGGCTTCCTTAACGCTTATTGGCCGGATTTCTTTTTACGCCAGCGGCGGAAAAGATAATATCCCCCTGCGGCGGCGGCATAGGCAAGCCCCGCTCCAGCGACGGGGCCAGGAACGCCATGCGGGACGCGGCCTAAGGCGAAGGCAGGTGTTGCGGCTAGAGACAATGGCGCAACAGCCAAAAGCGCTGCCATTTTCCAGGAAGAATATAATTGCCTCATGTCCATGAAACTTCTCCATCAAATGATAAGATTTGACATTCATGAATATTTCATGAGCCAGAATTGGCAGCAATGCCTGCTTGCCTCCACCCCCCAGCTCAGAAAATACCGCCTTTATATGTTGAGTGACCATTAAATGGCAAGGGCGGAGCGAGAGGGGGCTTTGAAGGCTTTGCCAGCCTGGCAAAAAGGGTGGACAGGCTGGCAGCCGGCGGCTTCGCTCAATTAGGGCCGCGGTCGCAGGATTTCTGACCCGGTCAAATCGTCTGATTATAGGCCCCGACCTCAGGATTCTCGCGCAAGACCTTATCGACGGCATGGAACATCTCCCGCATCCTCGCCTCGGAGACGGGGCTTTCGACGACGACGACAAGCTCAGGCTTGTTCGATGAGGCGCGGACAAGCCCCCATGTGCCATCTTCCGACACGACACGCACGCCATTGACGGTGACAAGATCGCGGATCTTCTGGCCGGTCAGGAGTTCGCCATTTGCCTGCATGGCTTGAAAGCGCGCAGTCACTTTATCGACGACAGCATATTTCTTCTCATCGTCGCAATGCGGCGACATGGTTGGCGACCCCCAGGTCTTCGGAAGCCCGGCGTAGAGGTCGGCCATCGACTTATCCGGGTTGCGGTCGAGCATCTCGATGATTTGGATTGCGGTAAGGATCCCATCGTCATAGCCGCGCCCGACAGGGGCATTGAAGAAATAATGCCCCGACTTTTCAAAGCCCGCGAGCGCCTTGAGATCGCTCACCCGCCGCTTGATATAGGAGTGGCCCGTCTTCCAGTAATCCGCCTTGACGCCTTGCGCGAGAAGCTGAGGATCGGTGGCAAAGAGCCCAGTGGATTTGACATCGACGACAAAGGTCGATCCTGGATAGAGTTTTGAGAGATCGCGCGCCAGCATGACGCCGATCTTATCGGCGAAAATCTCCTCGCCGAGATTATCGACAACGCCGCAGCGGTCCCCATCGCCGTCAAAGCCAAGCGCGACATCGGCGCGTGTCTCCCGGACCTTATCCGCCATAGCGTGCAGCATATGCAAATCTTCGGGATTGGGGTTGTAGCGCGGGAAGGTGAAATCGAGCTCAGTGTCGAGCGGGATAACCTCGCAGCCGATCGCCTCCAGGACTTTGGGCGCGAAGGCGCCTGCAGTGCCATTGCCGCAAGCTGCGACGACCTTCAATTTGCGCTTGATCTTCGGCCTATTGGTCAGATCGGCCATATAGCGGGCAGGAAAATCCTCGACGAAACGGTAAGAGCCCCCATCCGCATAGCGGAATTTCCCCTCAAGGACGATCTCTTTGAGCCGGCTCATTTCGTCTGGGCCAAAGGTCACAGGCCTTTGCGCGCCCATCTTGACGCCTGTCCACCCATTATCATTGTGTGAAGCGGTGACCATGGCGACCGCTGCAACATCGAGATCGAATTGCGCAAAATAGGCCATCGGCGAAAGCGCGAGCCCGATATCATGCACCTTCATCCCCGAGGCCATGAGGCCAGTGGTCAGCGCAAGCTTGATCGACGCCGAGTAGGAACGGAAGTCATGGCCCGTGATGACCTCGGGCTTGACCCCCATTTCATGGATGAGCGTGCCAAAGCCAAGCCCAAGGGCCTGCACGCCCATCAGGTTGATTTCCTTCTCAAAGAGCCAGCGCGCGTCATATTCGCGAAAGCCCGTCGGCTTGACCATGGGCGAGCTTTCGTAGGCATAGGTGTTGGTCTTGAGTTGCGCCACGGGCTTCGGAAACATGCGAGGTCCTTCCAATCTCGGTTCAGCGGCGTTATGCCCTCAGCGCTGCGGGCTCATCAAGGGCCGAGCACGTTGAGGTGCCCCAAGAGGGTGCCAGGCGCCTCGCTTTAGCGGCGGATTGTTGCCGCGTTGTTACGGGGAGGCGGAGCTATTGCCGTTTCTCCGGGCGAGCCCGGCTCGAAGCCGGCTCCGGGGAATCAATACTGCCATCGTTGCGCGCTAGCGACGAGAAAGTCGCGGAAGGCCCGCACGCGGGCAACATTTCTCATGGATTCCGGATAGACGAAATAACAATCGAGCACCGGCGTCACGAGATCGGCCAAGACTTTGATGAGGCCTGACCCCGGTTTGTTCAGATAGTCGGGCAGCACGCCAATTCCAACGCCGCTCTCAACGGCGCGCTGCAGGGCAGGGATGTTATTGACCGACATTGCGGCAGCGGGGGGCTGGCCGTTGCGGGCGGCAAAAACGGGCGCATTGAGATCGTTCAAGAAACTCCCCGGCGTTGCGGCATAGGAGAGAAGCCGGTGGCCCGGGAGATCATCGAGCGAATGCGGCTGGCCATGCCGGCGCAAGTAGTCCGGCGAGGCATAAAGATGATAATGCACGGCAAAAAGATGCCGCCGGATAAGATCGGGCTGCGAGGGCTCGCGCAAGCGGAGAGCCACATCAGCCTCGCGCATCGCAAGATCAAGCTCCTCGTCGGCAAGGATAACATCGACCTTGATGTCGGGATAAAGGTCGAGAAAGGCGCCAAGCCGCGGCGTGAGCCAGCCCATGCCAATGCCGAAGGTCGTCGTGACCTTGAGCTCCCCATGGGGCTTCTCTCGGTTCTCGCTCAAGGCCATCTCGGCCGCATCAAGCTTCGCCATGACCTCGCGGGCCGTGCGCAGCAAAAGCTCGCCCTGCTCCGTCAGAACGAGGCCGCGCGCATGGCGATGAAAAAGCGGAACTTTCAAATCTTGTTCGAGCGCGCTCACCTGGCGGCTCACCGCCGACTGGCTTAGTCCCAAAGCTTCGCCTGCCTGGGTGAAGGACCCCGTCGCTGCCGCCGCGCTGAAGGTCCGAAGCTTATCCCAGTCCACTCCCTCGACTCCCGCGTGACCGGATGGTTTGCTTTTTGTTTGATCGTTTGCGTTTTGCTTATTGAGTCAAGGCCAGAGAATCCGCTTGCTGGGCAAGCCAGCGCTCGGCCTCCATAGCCGCCATGCAGCCCTGCCCGGCGGCAGTCACGGCCTGGCGGAAAATATCATCGGCAACATCGCCCGCCGCGAAAACGCCAGGAATGCTCGTCTCCGTAGAAAAAGGCGCCGTCTTAATAGAGCCATTGGGCTTGATCGCGAGCTGGCCTTTGAAGAGGCCGGAGGCCGGGTCGTGCCCGATTGCAATGAAAACGCCTTCCACAGCGATTACGCTCGACACCCCGGTCTTTACGTTCTTCACGCGGACATGCGTGACGCCCAAAGGCGTGCCTCCGCCCAAGATCTCCTCCACCACATGATCGAACATGACGCCGATGTTCGGCCTATTGAACAGCCGCTCCTGCAGAATGCGCTCGGCGCGCAGCGCATCGCGCCGGTGCACGAGGGTCACCTTGGAGGCGATATGGCTTAAATACAAGGCCTCCTCGACAGCGGTGTTGCCGCCGCCGACCACGGCGACCGGCTTGCCGCGGAAGAAAAAGCCATCGCACGTCGCACAGGCCGAGACGCCAAAGCCTTTGAACTTCGCCTCGGAGGGAATGCCGAGCCATCGCGCTTTTGCCCCAGTCGCGATGATAAGCGAGTCGCATAGATAGCTTGTTCCGCTGTCGCCTTGGAGCCGGAAGGGCCTCCGGCCAAGGTCCGCTGCTGCAATGTGATCGTCCACCAAGCGGGCGCCCACATTCGCGGCCTGGGCCCTCATCTGCTCCATGAGCCAAGGGCCCTGAACCGGCGTGGCAAAGCCCGGGAAATTCTCCACCTCCGTGGTCACCATGAGCTGGCCGCCCGGCTCTGCTCCCGAGATGAGCACCGGCTCCAGCAAAGCGCGCGCGGCGTAAATAGCGGCCGTATAGCCTGCCGGGCCGGATCCGATGATGGCGACCTTCGATTTCGTCTCGCTAGGCTGCGAAGCTTCTGGCATGAGCGGCCCATTGACTTAGAGGCTTGACCTTCTGCCAAGCCTCGAAGCTCAAAATATAAATCCCCCTTTCCAGACCGCAAACCTTTGGCTGCGCCGGGCCGTGAAAGCAGTCTGACGCCGTTTAGAGGCGGCCTGCGGGCAGGGGGGTCTGGCGGCAAGAAGGCGCGGCTAGCCGTGCCGCGGACGGCGGGCTGGCGCGCCAGCAACGGGCTGCAGCGTCAAAGCGCCAATCCCCGCCGAAAGATTAAGGCCCGGGGAGTCGCCCGAAAGCGGCTGCAAGCTGATCGAGTTGCCGTAGCCGCCAACGAGCGCATTGCCATGCGCGCCCGCGCCGATGGCAACCCCTATGCCCGGCCCGGAATATTCGCCGGCGAGGGCGTAGCGGGGCGTTGGGCCGGGCGCAATCACGCTCCAAGTGAATTGGCCAGCGCCCGTCGCGCCGATATCGAGGCCAATGCGGCTGATGGTTCCGGCATAGCGCTCAGGCTTGCCCCGCACGGGATGATAAACGCAAGAAAGGGATTTGCTCGATCCGATGACGATGCCGATGCCCGGCGCAACCGAGCAAGCAAGCACGCCCGTTTGCACAGGCCCGGCAAAGGCCGGGATGCCGGTGAGGCCGAGCATTGCGGCGGCGAGCCGCAGCGTTCTGGAGAAAGGCCGTCTTTGCGGGTAAAGCAAATGTTCCATGAATATCACTCCTTAGGGCCGGACTTATTCCCCATAGGGATTGTAGTTTATACTCCCGCCCGTTAGATTCGGAATAGCTAAATCTCAAGAATTCCAGCGCCAGCGTGCGGCAGATCCTCCGGCAATTTTCGTCCTTCACCGCAGTGGGTTTCATCGCCACCGCCGTCCATTACGGGCTTCTGGCGGGGCTCGTCGAATGCGCAGGCGTCCCCCCGGCTGGGGCGGCCTTAACAGGGTATACAGGGGGCGGCCTTGTTTCCTATCTGCTGACCCGCCGGCATGTTTTCCGGTCCGATGTGCCGCATGAGGAGGCGGCCATCCGTTTTCTCATGGTCGCCGCGGCAGGGTTTGCGCTGACCTATCTCTTCATGTCACTCCTCGCCGAGGGCGCAGGCCTCCCTTATCTTCTGGCGCAGCTTGTGACGACGGGGATCGTGCTGGTCTGTAACTTCACGGCGCACCGGCTTTGGACTTTTCCCCCTTCCGCATCTCCGGGGGAGCTTGACGCCTTTCCGGAGGCGCCCTCACGGCCAGCGGGCAAGGGGCGGCAGAGACGAGAGGATGGCTTCGACATTTCCGCCGGTCTTTAGGCCAAAAACGGTCCCCCGGTCGTACAGCAGGTTAAATTCAGCATAGCGGCCGCGCCGGACGAGCTGCTCGTCGCGCTGAGCATCTGTCCAGGAAAGCGAAAAATTCCTGCGCACGATTTCCGGGTAAATCGCAAGAAAGCTCTTGCCCACATCGCGGGTGAAGGCGAAGGTTTCATCGAACAGCGCTTCATCGCTCTCAGGGCAGTAGAGATAGTCGTAAAAGATGCCGCCCGTCCCGCGCGGCTCGCTGCGGTGCTTAAGGTAGAAATATTCATCGCACCATTGCTTGAATTTCTCGTAGTTCGCGACCTTCCCATGGCCGTCACAGGCCGATTTCATGGCGGCATGGAAATCGCGCGTGTCGGGGTCAGTTTGCAGGCGTCTCGCATCAAGCATGGGCGTGAGATCGGCGCCGCCTCCAAACCAGGTCTTTGATGTTTCGACAAGGCGCGTGTTCATATGGACGGTGGGAACATTCGGATTCCACGGATGCGCAATCAGCGATATGCCCGAGGCCCAAAATCGCGGATCGGTTTCGGCGCCGGGGATCTGTGCTGCAAATTCGGGGGGAAAGGATCCGTAAACCGTTGAGGTGTGCACCGCCATTTTCTCGAACACGCGGCCCGAGAGCTGCGCTGTTAGCCCGCCGCCGCCTTCAGCGCCTGATTGATCCACTCTTGTCCATGGCTTGCAGACGAAACGGCCCGGCTCCATCAGGGGCCTTGCGAATGGGCCTTGAGCTTCCCCTTCGAGAACTTCGCATGCCGCGATCACCTCCTTCTGGAGCTGCTCAAACCAGGCGCGGGCTTCGGATTTCCGGTCGATGGCTCCAGCTCGAGTCATGGTCAGGCAAACCTCCGGCGGGATAACTTCATGGCAGCCTTACGCGCGGGCAGAATCACTAACTGAATGTTTAGCAGCGCGGGCGGGCGCGGCCGTTTGAGACAGATCAAATTCCCCGCCAGACTTATGGAACTGAGATCACGGGGGAGGGCTGCGCCCCCCGAATGCATCGCTCAAATTATCAATGAGCACAGTCTTGACATTGTATCCATCGTCCGTGAGCGTCATCTCATAGCATTTGAGCGGATAGCCGTTATCGAGCGTCTTCCCCTCTGCGGCGAGCCTTGCGAGTTCCGCCCGGACCGCTTCGAGGATGCTTGGCTTGATCTCGATTTTTGTCAGCCCCTTGTCGCGCAGAATGTAATCGACGGCGACGTCGCTGCGCATTGATGTCGATGGATTTTCGAACTCGCAAAGATTCTTGAGCTGGCCGACATACATGAGCCGCGAGAATTCGCTCGCAGTGAGACCGCGGACCAGCCCCAGAATGCGGCTTTTGTCTGCGCCTGTTAAGTAATCCGCCTGGAAGAGTGCTTTGTCTACACTTGCCTGATTGAGGCTGACCTCGATGCCAAGCAGCTTGATGGAGCTGAGGGATGCCGACCGTTCGAGAAATTTCCGCGCGGCTAGATAAAGCGGCTGAAAATTCAGAAGAACGATGGCAAGAAGGACGAGGCTGAAGGCAATTTGGAGAGCAGATTTGATGTATTCGAGCGCTTTCGACATGCCTCCCTCTTCCCTCTCAGCCAGCCAAGCGCGGCAAGCACCAGCTTTACGCAAGCGTAGTGCCCCGCTGGGCAGCGCTGGCAGGCCCTTGATATTCTTTATCATTAGTTAGGATCGATAAACAGGGGCTATGAAGCCAGTCCAGAAGGTATTAATGGCGGCAGAGCGGCGCAAGCGGCTTCCTGTGTGAGAAAGACGGTCTCGTCATCCTCTGGGCCGCTTGCAAAGCCGGCAGGAAAGGCGCGGCCAATTTTCACCTTTGCTGGGGCTTTCATCTGGCTGCCTCTTTGCGAGAATTTTTGACGTAAAGAAGGTGAATCAATGCAGCAACGGCTTTGTAAAATTCGGGTGGAATCGGCTGGTCGACTACGACGGCATCATACATGGACTGCGCGAGCGGCTTGTCCTCGATGACCGGAATCGCATGCTGCCCGGCGAGCTCCTTTATTTTTAGAGCGATAAAATCCTTTCCTTTCGCGAGCACCATGGGAGCGCCGCCCTCCTCCCGGACATAGCGAAGGGCGATGGCAAAATGCGTGGGATTGGCGATGACCAAGGTTGCTCGCGGAACCGCTGCGATCATGCTGTTACGCCTCCGGTCGAGTGCCAGCGAGCGGAGCCGCGCTTTCCGCAAAGGATTGCCATCCGCGTCCTTGATCTCGTCCTTAAGCTCCTGCCGCGTCATGCGGATGTCCTTGCGCCAATGCGCCCGCACCCAGAGAAGGTCGGCGGCAAGCAGCATAACCGTCACAACGCAGACAGCTATTAAGAGCCGGACGGCCATTGAATGGATGAGATCGGGCAGCGCGGCCGGATCAAGGAGCATGGCACCGGTCAAAGCTGTGCTTTGAGAGCGCAGCACGGCGCAGAGGACAAAGGTGACTGAAAACAATTTGATTACGCTTTTCAAGAACTCGGCCTGACCGCGTGCGCTGAATATACGGCGCCAGCCATTGATCAAAGATAGACGGCGCGGGTCGGGCTTGATCCTCTCAAACACAAGCCGGGGGGCATGCTGCAGCGATCCTGCGGCAAAGCCGGCCGCGATGAGGATGGCGGCTATGGTGAGGAGGGGACAGCCTATCTCCCATGCGATTGCGCTGAAAAGGGCAACAGCATCGGCTAAGTTTTGCAGCGGCCAGCCAGCCGGGTCGCTCGCAAGCTGCTGGAGAGTGAAAGAAATGGACTTTTGCAAGCTGCCTTCCAGGAAGACAGCGATGATAAGCGTGGCAGCGGTTGAAGCAAATAGAGACGCTTCCCGTGAAATGGGGACGTTGCCCTTTTCAAATTCATCGTGAATTTTCTTTTCTGTCGGCTCTTCTGTCTTGCTTTCGCTGTCTTCCTGTCCGGGCATGGCAAGCGGCTATCCTGCTGCGCCTTCAGTCGAAGAGCTCATCGTCATCATCTGATGAATGAAGCTCGATCTCTCCGGAGCTTGCGAGCTCAAGCGCAGCATCGGCGACCGTCCGCCGAGCTTTGAGGACGTCGCGCTGCGAGGCAGGCCCGCCATTTGCAAGCTCGCTTTCGACGATGCGCCGCGCTCTGGCTGCGAGGGAGGACAGGATTGCGTCGCGGAATGCTGCATCGGTTCCCTTGAGAGCAAGCACCACGAGCTCGGCGGGGATTTTGTCAAAAAGCACAGTGCGGGCCCTTGGGCTGAGCCTTATGATGTCGTCGAAGGTGAACATGAGCTTGCGCAGGATCTCGGCGGCCTTTGGGCGTGCCGCTGCCAGGCTCTGCATGACATCATCCATCTTCTCGCGCTCCATCTTGTTGATGATGTCCGCCATGCGGGCATGCTGCCCGCTGCCCGTTTGCCTCGATACATTCGAAAGAAGATCCTCCTGCAGCTGTGACTGGATGATCCTGACGGCCCACTCGGTCACGGGGGCAATGCTCAACATCCGCCGCATAATCTCATTGCGAAGGTCGCGGGGCAGCTTCCCGGCGACTTTGGCAGCGTAGGAAGGATTGATCTTCGAGACCACGAACGCTGCCGTTTGCGGATGCTCCTTGGCAAGATAGCTAGCAAAAACGGTTTCCGGAACTTGTGACAGGCGGTCCCACACCACATGGTTCGAATTTCCTGTCACATCCGACATCACGTCGGCAATCTGCTCAGGCGGCAGAACACCATCGAGCATTTGCTCAACTTCATCTGCCGAACCCTGGAGATCGGCGCCGTTAACGAACTGGCTGGCAAATTCCTCGACAAGCCCTTCGAGCGTTTGCGCCGGAACCGTGCCGAGCTCTGCGATCGACCTCGTAATCTGCTTCAGCTCACCGGCATCAAATTGCTTCAAAAGGCGGGCTGCAAGCGGCTTACCCATGTAAAGCAGCAAGGCGGCAGCCTTCTCAGGGCCCCGCAAGATCTTGGGCCGGGTATTTGCGGCGGCCGGAGCAAGCGCAGCCATGCCTTATTCCCCCATTCTCGATGGCCCGACAATCTCTGTGAGCGAGACGCCAAAGCGGGAGTTGTCATCCTCCAAAACGACAATCTCGCCGCGGGCAATGACCCGGCCGTTCACAACAACATCCACCGGCTCGCCAACCCGGTGATCCAGTGAGACAACTGCGCCTCTCCCCAGCTTGAGGAGGCTGGATACGGGCATGCTTGCTGCGCCCAGAACGACCTGAACGGTCACAGGGATCCTCAGGACCGTATCGAGATTCCGGCTGCGCAAGGGCGTGCCGGGCTCCTCGCTGGCATCTCCAGCGGCGCTGCTCATCGCTTCACTCGATTCCATAAACTTCATGCTCCTTCAAATAGGGCAGCAACAGGAAGATGCAGCCAATACGCAGGGGGGCGCCGGATTAAAGCGGAAACGAAGATGTATGCTTCCGGTCATCCGGCCGGGCCGTATCCCAGGAGGGTGCCGGTGAATTCTAGCGCTGGGGGTCAGCGTTTCGCCAAACAAGGGCCGTGAATTCAATAAGGCCCGCGGGAGACCTCTATCCGGGCGTTGATTTCGCCGGCGGGTCTCCAAAGCCCTTCTTAACGGCGCGCGGTTAGCGCAAGAGAAGGTCATCGATGAATTCCTGCTCCTGGTCCACAGGCTCACTGATGCGCAAAGTGTAAAATCCCTCCGCTTGACCGAGATCGCACCAAAATAGCGGCTCGGCATTGCACTCGAGCTTGACGCGTGTCTTAGCCGTCGCCTGGAGAGGAAGGATTTGGCCGGGTGCAAGGCTCGCCACGTCCTCGAGGACAAACTGCCGCTCCTCGATGATTCCGCGAAGCGCAACCTCGGTCCTTCCGATTTCACTATGGATCTGTTTCGTCCAGCGGGGATCCCGGACCGACATTTCGGCTGATAGGTCTCTCGCCAAATCCTGCCTCACAGAATTGAGCGCGGCTTGGGGGATAAGAATGAAGACAGTGCTGTCCCGGCCGAGAATCCGGACTTTTAACTTTGCCCTGACGCCGAAGGCTGTGCGGGGCGCTATGACAACGAAATCAACTCTTGTTTCGATGCGGTCCAATTTAAAGCCTGCTTCGCAGGCTGTTGAGAAAGCGCTTTGCAGCGCCTTTGCGCAAAGGTCGATAGCCTTCTCCCCTAAGCGGAGCTCGATATTTGATAGCTGGCGTTTTTCGGTCACAGGCGCCTCGGTCCCGTCGCCCCCAAACAGCGCCTCCGACAGCGAGAAAACAAATCCGTGATCGAGCGCAATAAGGAGCCGGGAATCCCAAGCTTGCACATAAATAATGCCGGTAACAACGCTCCCATCGAAGCTGTCAAGCACGTCGCCGATCCTTTCGGAGGCAATCGAATCGACGGAAAATAGCGCAGGGGACGGCGACAATTGCCGCAGTGCGTCCGAGCATTGCGATGCCATGCGCTCAAAAATGACATGCAGCATTGGCATGCGGTCAACTGAGACGCGGGCGCCGTCAAGCAGCCGCTCCGGAGCATCCTTCAGCTTCGAAATGCGATGGCTCATAGCAGGAAGCTTCCATCATGCGGCTTGCGCTTCATCGGTTCTCCCTCCTGACACCGTTTCATTCTCAACCATGTCAATGGACGGGCGGTCATGCGATGAGATCGTCTTGCGGCCATGCTCAAGCGCGATTTGCGGCATAGCGCCATTCATGAAAGCAAGGAGCGTCTGTTTGACGATTATGTAAAGCCGGCAGCGCTGCTCACGCGTTGTCTTGATTTTGAGCGCTAGCGGCTGAACCACTCCGTAAGAGATGAAGATTCCCGCAAAGGTGCCAACGAGTGCGGCTCCTATGAGATGGCCAAGAATTTCCGGAGCTTCGTCAAGCGCGCCCATTGCCTTGATGACCCCTAGAACTGCGGCGATAATTCCAAGCGCTGGAAGGCCTTCTCCGATGGAAGTCAGCGCATTGTACGGCTTGAGCCTGTCGCGGATGACCGTTTGAATCTCCTCGTCCATGAGCGCCTCGATCTCGTGGCTGCGCGCATTTCCGATAATGATCAAGCGGCAGTAATCGCAGATGAAAACGGTCAAGTCGCGGTCGGCTAGAACGCGCGGGAAGCTCTTGAAGATCGCGGATTCGTCCGGATTGTCGACATGCTGCTCGACTTCGTTGCGGGCTTTGCCCCGCAATTCCCGCATCAGCGTGTAGAGGACGCCAAGCACGTCAAGATAATTGCGCTGGCCCGGCGCCCGGTCGAGGATCGCCTCTGTGAGCGCCAAGCCTGTATCCTTGATGGCCGGTAAGGGATTAGCGACGATGAATGTGCCAAGGGAGGCTCCAAGAATGATGACAAACTCCCAAGGCTGCCAGATCACCGATATATGGCCTCCCATCGCGGCAAAGCCGCCAAGAATACAGCCAACAGCGACTGCAAGCCCGATTGCAAATCCCATCCAGCTGCCTCCTCTCTGGCTGAATGTGCAAATCGTTAACTGCCGCTCCTTGCTCCAAACTTAACTGAGAGGCTTCAATTGAACCAAGTGGCACAGATGCTCCCATGAAAAGGCAAGGCTGTCAGGCGGGCTTCGCCATCCTGGCCTGCCGCGCTCCCGCGCAGGCGGGAATGTTCCGGATTGAAGGCGTTTAAGCAAGGTTCGTGCAATATAGATCTGCGAATGTTGAGAAGGTTTGATCCGGGGCAGCTCGATGCTTTCAGCCACCGTAACTTTCAACGTAATTATGAGGGATTATTCAAAATCCATGGCCGCTGCAGCAGCAGAGCCTGCCGCCGCGCGGGAAACGGAATATTTCCTTGCAAATATCAGCAAGGTGAAAACTCCTGGGGATCTCATCAGCAACAGCAGGCTTTACGCATATGTGTTGAAGTCTTTCGGCCTCAGCGACATGGCCTTTGCAAAAGCGCTCATACGGAAGATACTCGAGGAAGGAATTGCCAGTCCCAGAAGCCTGGCGAACACCTTGAACGATCCCCGCTACAAGGCGCTCGCCACGGTTTTCAATTTTGCTGCCGCAGGGGCGGAGACGACGGGCTCGCTAAGCCTCCAGAAGGCCGTTGTGGACAATTATATTGAGCAAACGCTTGAAGCTAATGCTGGCAAGCAAAATGAAGGCGCACGGATGGCGCTTTATTTCCGGCGAATGGCGCCCAAGATCACAAGCGCCTATGGCATTCTTGCCGACAGGACGCTCCTTAAGGTTGCCCAGACGGCTCTCGGGCTTTCCCCTTCGATGTCGTTGCAGCCGGTTGACACGCAAGCCAGGATGATCACGAAACAGCTGAAGATCGCTGATCTTCATGATTCAGCCAAGCTGCAAAAATTCATTGAACGGTTCACAGCCGTTTATGACTCGAAAATCAGCGGAACGGCGGCATCACCGGCCAATCCGGCGATTTTTGCCGTTTTACCTGGCATCGGGCCTGATTTGCTCTTAAGCCTCGCAAAATTAAAACTCGGGGGGGCCTGACGGATGCAATCGAGTTTTTACGTTACGCTCTCCGCTCAGGCGGCTATCGACCGGCGGCTTGCCACTCTTGCTGCGAATGTCGCGAACCAGAGCACGCCGGGATACCGAGCTGAGCAAGTGGATTTCAAGACCGTCCTCTCGCGGTCTGGAAACACGCAGGTAGCATATGTTGCGCCGGGCGAAACTTATATTTCACGCCGGCCAGGTGTCCCCTATAAGACCGGTGATCCGCTTGATGTCGCGCTGCAAGGTGATTGCTGGCTTGCCTTGCGCACGCCGTCCGGGGTCGTTTACACGCGTGATGGGCGTATGCGCATGGCGCAAAGCGGTGATCTGCAGAGCGTGAACGGTTATCCTGTGCTTGACGCAGGAAGCAGCCCGGTTACGCTTGATCCAAACGCCGGCCCAGTCACCATTGCGCCGGACGGCATGATTTCCCAAGGCGGCCGCCAAATGGGCGCGATCGGTCTTTTCCGCATCGATGAAAGCGCAACCTTGCGGCGTTTTGACAATTCGAGTGTCATATCCAGCAAACCTGCAACACCGGTTCTCGACTTTACGAGAAATAGCGTGACCCAAGGCTATGTCGAGGGCGCAAATGTCAATCCGGTGCTTGAGATCGAGAAACTGATTTCGCTTTCGCGCACGTTCGAAAGCATTTCTGCTGCTATCGAAATCTCGGAATCGTCGCTTAAGGATGCAATAAGGATACTTGGCGGGTTGATCTGATGGCAAATGCGCTTGACCGGCTGGAGGCTTGCGTGCTGCAGGCGCAGGCGGAGCTGGCTTACGCCCGCGTTTCCGGCACGGTCAGTGAAGTTACGCCGGCCTTTGTACGAGTCCTGGGGCTATCCCGCTTCGTCAGGCTCGGGGACTGTGTTTCCTTCTTTCCGGGAGGCCTTAGCCAGCTCGGGGAGGTCGTGCGCCTGGATGAGCAAGGCGCAATTGTCAAGACATTCGACACAGGCGTCCGGGTCAGCCTTGGTGACAGGGCCTATCGTGCTGGCCCTTTGAGCATTTCACCTCATCCTGGCTGGAAGGGCCGTGTGATCAATGCTCTTGGCGCCCCCATCGATGGAGCAGGGCCGCTTCCCCTCGGACGCGCCATGCCAATCGAGGCGCCGCCTCCGTCCGCACTGAGGCGCGCCCGGGTGCTAAAGCCGTTAAAAACCGGAATCAGGGTCATTGACCTTTTCACGCCGCTTTGCGCCGGCCAGCGTATTGGCATCTTTGCGGGGTCAGGCGTTGGGAAGTCGACGCTCCTTGCCATGCTCGCCGGGTCACGGGACTTTGATGCCATTGTGATTGCACTTACCGGCGAGCGGGGCCGGGAAGTGCGCGAGTTTCTCGATGATGCGCTTGGCTCGAACCGCGCCCTCGCTGTCACTGTCGTGGCAACCAGCGACGAAAGCCCAGCCATGCGGCGGCTTGCCCCGAAATCTGCGATGACGGTGGCGGAATCTTTCCGCGACGAAGGGGCATCCGTTCTTCTCATCGTCGATTCGATTACCCGCTTTGCTCACGCTGCAAGGGAAGTCGCGCTCGCCGCGGGCGAGCTTCCGGTTGCGCGGGGCTATGCGCCGAGCGTTTTCGCTGATCTGCCGAAACTGCTCGAAAGGGCAGGGCCGGGCGAGGAGGGAACTGGCTCGATCACCGGCATTTTCTCGGTTCTCGTGGATGGAGACGACCACAACGATCCCGTTGCTGACGCTATCCGCGGAACGCTCGACGGGCATATCGTGCTCGACCGCGAGATCGCAAGCCAGGGGCGTTTTCCGGCAGTCAACGTTATGCGCTCCGTCTCGCGCCTTGCCCAATATTCCTGGACCAGCGAGCAGCAGAATGTCATTAGCATGCTGCGCGCTCTTATCGCCCGGTTCGAGGATACCCGGGATTTGCGGCTCATGGGCGGTTACCGGCCTGGCAATGATGCCGAACTCGACCGGGCCGTCGCGCTCGTCCCAAAGATCTATGAAGCCATTGCGCAGTCCCCCAGCGCGAAACTAAGTGAAGATGCTTTTCGTGATCTGACGGAGTTCTTGCAAGCAAAGTAAGCGCGCTGGTCCGGTGGCCGCCGTGCGGCTTTTGCTCTCTGGCGAGCCGGATGTGCGCCATGCTGCGCTCACTGAGCTTCAGCGCAATTTCCAATGCTGACGCTAGAATCGCTGCGGCGTCAGATCGCGGTGCGCAATTGGCTGCCTGGGGAAGGGCGGGCTGGCGCTGGTGCTGTGATCCAGGCCGCACGCCCAAAGGGTATCGAATGCGCCCCTATGGCGGCGGCAAAGCGTCTTTCTCAGGCTGGCATTCAGGCCCGCTCGCCCCTCCCTTCTGGAGCCATGCCGTGAAACCTTACAAAATTGTTTCACGTGAAACATTTTTGTAAGGAAATGCCGCTGGACCGGACAAAATCGCGCCGCAGGCTACCGCAGCCCGAACCACAGCGTCGCGATTCCTAGAAAGGACGCAAAACCAACCACATCCGTGACCGTCGTCACGAACGGGCTCGACGACACGGCGGGGTCGATGTGCAGGCGGTGCAAAAGCTGGGGGATCAGAATCCCGCCGAGCGCCCCGGCAACGAGATTGGTCAGCATGGCGAGCGCGATGACGACGCCGACTCCTGCGGCCCCAAACCAGATGGCCGCAATGACTCCCGTGATCATCCCGAAGGCCGCGCCGTTGAGCGCGCCGACCATGATTTCGCGTAAGATCACCCGCGCAGCGTTGGCGCGGGAGAGCTCCCGCGTCGCCAGCGCGCGGACCGCTACCGTCATGGTTTGAGTCGCGGCATTGCCGCCCTGGCTCGCGACGATGGGCGCGAGCACAGCGAGCGCCACCATCTTCTGCAGAGAGTCTTCAAAAAGGTCGAGCACAGAGGCGGCAATGAAGGCTGTGAAGAGATTGACCAGAAGCCAGACGAACCGGCTCTTCGCCGTCCACCATACGGTGTCCGAAAGCTCTTCCTGCTCCGAAACGCCGCCGAGCGCCTTCACTTCCGCATCGGCTTCCTCCTGAATGACATCGACGATATCGTCGATGGTGATTACCCCCACGAGGCGCTCGGCTTCGTCCACGACGGGCACCGAGACGAGGTTATAGCGCTGAAAAAGCCGTGCCACCTCGTCGCGCTCTTCCATAACCGAGACCCGGCGCCGGTCAGCGCACATGATGTCCTCGAGCCTGGCTGAGCTTTTCGCGCGCAAAAGCGTGTCAAGAAACACATTGCCGAGCAGCCTATGCGCGGGATCGACAATGAAAATCTCGAAGAAGGATTCAGGCAGATTTTCCTCACTCGCCGCGCGCATGACATCGATCGCCTGCCCCGCTGTCCAGAAAGGAGGGGCAGTGACGAAACTCGTCTGCATGAGCCGGCCTGCCGAGTGCTCGGGATATTCGAGCGAGCGCTCGATCTGGATCCGCTCGGCAGCCGGGAGGGCCTCCAAAATTTCAGCTTGGTCCTCAGGCTCAAGGTCCTCGAGGATGCTAACGGCATCGTCGCTTTCGAGGTCGCGCACGCCCTCCGCAACGGTCTCGTTCGGCAGCTCAGCAAGGATCTCCTCGCGGATATGGTCGTCCATCTCGGTGAGGGCGGCAAAATCGAATTCCTCGCCCATCATCTCGACGAGCCTTGGCCGCAGCTCCGGCTCGAGCGAGGCTGTTAGCAGGCCAAGGTCGGCCTCATGCAGGCGCCCCGCGAGCGCGCGCACCCGTCCGGCATCGCCCTCCTCGACGGCCTCGGTCACGCTGCGGAGAAAATCGGGCTCAATCGCGCCGTTTTCATCGTAGATCCGCGGCTCCTCGCGGGAGGGCCGCACGGAATCGAGCAGTGCCGTTCCGGAGCGCTCTTCAATTTCGGGCATGCGCGCTTTTCGCCTGTTGCGTGGGGGTTAAACGGTCATAGAATGATTTCGACACGGGGCAAGCCGGGAGGCGGTATTCTTTGCGCTCTATGACGATTTCTCTGCTTGCCAGCGCCGCGCTGCTTCTTGCCCCGGCGCAGGCGGCACCCTGTCCTCCCGAGGCGCTCGGTGTCAGCCGCACCATCGAAATCGGGACGGCGGGAGGCTTGCAGGTCGGTCTCAAGACCTATCCGCACACGCTCGCCCTTTCCGATCATGAGATCGTTCTCACTTTTGATGACGGGCCTGCCGAAGGAACGACCGCCGCTATCCTCGACGCGCTTGCCAAGGAGTGCGTGAAGGCGACGTTCTTCCTCGTCGGCCGGAATGCCGAGGCATTGCCTTCTCTCGTCAAGCGGGAGGCAGCTGAGGGCCACACCGTCGCGCATCATACATTCTCCCATCCAGACGCGACGCTGCGCGGTTTGACCGCAAGCGCAGCCCAGGCAGACATTATCCATGGCATGGCGGCAGACGACCTTGCCGCCTATGGCACGGCCAAGGGCGCGCCCAGGGTCCCGTTTTTCCGCTTTCCGGGCTTTGCCGATACGCCTGAGCTTCTGGACTGGCTTTCGGCGCATAATATCGCGGTGTTCGGCACCGATCTTTGGGCCTCGGACTGGTCCTTGATGACGGCGCAGGCGCAGCTCGAACTCGTCCTCAAGCGTCTTGAGAAAGAGGGGCGGGGGATCCTCTTATTTCACGACACCAAGCAGCAGACGGCCGCGATGGTTCCTGGTCTTCTCGCCGCGCTTAAGGCGCGCGGATACAAGGTTGTTCATATTGTTCCTGGGAAGGCGCCCCCGTCTTTGCGCGAAGCCCCAGAAGGCTGGACCTCGGAAACGGAAAGGATCATTGCCGAGGTCTTTGCCAAGAGAGCAAGAGCTGCCAAGGCTCAAGCGCAAGAAAGCCAAGCTCCCGCGGCGCCAGCGGAGGGCGAGGGAGAAAGCCAGAAGCCAAGCGCCCCCAAGCCCTGAAAAATCACAATGTTAAAAAACAGCGAAATAAAGTTAAAAAACAGCGAAACAAAATGGTGCGGCCAAGAGGACTCGAACCTCCACTGGTTGCCCAACTAGCACCTCAAGCTAGCGCGTCTACCAATTCCGCCATGGCCGCAGCTGCGCGCCCCAAGAGGCGCAGGCGCCTCATGCGCGAGCGCGTCGTCTAACAAATCGGCGCCCGGGAGGCAAGGCGCTGTCCGGCCTCTGCCGCCCGCGCGAGAAGTGCAAACTTCGCGTCCGGCGCTATGATGGCGCATGCTTCCTGGCGCAACGGACCCTCGTCCCTGCCTTAGCGCTTCCTTGGCGGAATGGCGCGTCTCGGAGGCGCTTGTGCCCTATGCTGAAGCCCTTGCTTTCATGGAAGAGCGGGTGGAAGCCATTGCCGCCGGCAAAGCGCCTGAGTGCATCTGGCTCCTTGAGCATCCGCCGCTTTACACGGCAGGCACATCTGCGCGGGCGGAAGATCTTCTCGACGCGCGCTTTCCCGTCCACCGGGCTGGCCGCGGCGGGCAATTCACCTATCACGGCCCGGGCCAGAGGATCATTTATGTGATGCTCGATCTCAACCGGCGCAAGCCCGATCTGCGCGCCTTTGTCTGTGCGCTCGAAACCTGGATCATTACAGCGTTAAACCGTTTTGGGGTCAAAGGGGAGCGACGGGAAGGCCGCACCGGGGTGTGGGTGACGCAGCCGCGAAAGCCGCGCGGCCTTTGCGGCGAGACTGCCGAGGATAAGATTGCCGCGATTGGAATCCGCGTCCGGCGCTGGGTCTCCTTCCACGGGATCGCTCTGAACGTCACACCCGATCTCACGCATTTTTCCGGCATTGTGCCTTGCGGGATTTCAGCCCCGCATTTGGGCGTGACGAGCCTTCGCGATCTTGGTGTTCCGGCGCGCATGAGCGAGGTTGATCAGGCTCTGCGCGAAACATTCGAGCAAATCTTTGGCAGAACCATGCGCGCTTAAGCGCAATTTTGCCGCTAGCTTGTCACGATTGATTCCTTCTGCTTCCGGAAACGCTTCGAGTCCATTAACCGCGCAGCAAGAGAATCTTGCAGCCCGCAACTCAGCGCGGGCACATGAGTGCCTCGCGTTAATGAATTCGAAATGAAATTTCATGGTGTGCCGCGCGGATCACACTCAGCATAAAACGCAGCAAGATCCAATAGGATAAGCTGCACGGCCTTACACCTTCTTTCGTGTTCTTTCGCGGCAAAAAATTCTTTCTCTTCCGTTCAACCAAAAATCGCCTCAATCGCGCTTCAGCAAGAATGCAAAGCCCATCGCGCGGCATTGAAAGCTGCGCAGAGAAAGCGGCGCAGAGAGGCGCAGAGAAAGGCGGCCAAACAATTCCATGGGGTGTTGACTGTGCCCTTTCTTTGCAAAGCACGCCGGCAACCGGAAGGTGTCGCAAAACGAAATTATTTCGAGAGCGCGGCGAATGACACAGTGGATCGATACGCAAGATAACATTATTTCACCGGAGCGCGGCGGCCTAGCCCGGAAGGTTTTTTCCTACACAATCCCAGGCGCCGTGACTCTCGCCTTGAGCGGATTGTTTGGCTTCTGGACGCTTTACACGCGCCCTCCTATTCCACCGCAGGCCGTTCAATCGCCAGGGATGAATCCTGTTAAGACAGCTGCCGTAAACCCAAAGAGCGCCGCAACACAAAATCCTGCGCAGAGCAGCCCCTATGGCGCGCTGTTCGATCCGCGTTTCGTGTCGGATTCGCCACTCATTCCGCCGGGAGAAGCCTTTGCGCTTGAAGCAAGCCCTGAGCCTGCGTCTCAAGCGCCATCAATGGCAAGCGCGGAAGCAGAGAATGCGGGCACTGGAGTGGCGGCCACACCGCAGCTGGCAGAGAATGTGCCCTTGCCAGTAGCGCGACCGCCAGAACTTAAGAAGATGGAAGCGCGGGGAGTGAATCCAGCGTTAAGCCGCCGCCTTGCGCAACAAGACCGCAGGGCAGCCCCCCCGGCGGCGGCGCCAGACAACCGCTCGTTCTTCGAAAAGCTTTTTGGCCTCAATCAGCCTGCAGCTCCTGCGCTCGCTTATGCCGCGCCCGAGAGCAGTGTCATCACCGGCAAGCGGAGCCTCACGTCGAATCCATCCTCGCGCTATGACCGCTGGACCGCTGTTTACGATGTCTCGGCCCATACGGTTTACCTTCCCAATGGAACACGCCTCGAAGCGCATTCAGGGCTAGGCAGCCGGATGGACGATCCGCGCTATGTGCATGAGCGCATGCGCGGGGCGACGCCGCCCAATATCTATGAGCTCCGGCCGAGAGAAGCGCTCTTCCACGGCGTGCCTGCGCTCAGGCTTATTCCCATCGGCAACGGCGAGCTTTATGGGCGCACAGGCCTTCTTGCGCACACGTACATGCTGGGGCCGAACGGCGACTCCAACGGATGCGTGTCGTTCAAGAACTACAACGCATTCTTGCAGGCGTATCAAAACGGCGAGATCAAGAGGCTTGCTGTTGTCGCCCGTCTCAATTGAGCGGCGGCCGCCTTCGCCAGAAAAATGATCAGCGCCCATGCCGTTAGAAGCGCGGCGGGGCGAGGGGCGGAAGATATCCAGGAGCAGAATCGACGACGCCGCGGCTCGTGATAACGATCCAGCCTCTGCCGCGTCTTTCGATTGATAGCACCCGGCCTGCGCCCGGAATAATCCCTCCCGGCGCAACCTCAATGGTGCCATGCGGGCTCTCGACGAGAGCGATACCGCCATAAACACCGCGGACAACCCAGTTCGTTATCAATTGCGGCAAGCCCCGCTGGAAGCCAGGGGCCGCAGGAATTTGGGCCGGGCCCAACGCGTCCGCACGCCCGGCCATGGCATTCATGCCGGGCGCATCTTCGAGCGGCCGCTTGGTCTGCGGGACCGCATTACGGGCTGATCTCTGGATGCCATGATCTCCTGATGATGGCGAGGCGCTAAGGGGCGTCGCTGTGGCCGGCAGGCTGGCCTGCCGTTCGATGCGGTCAAGCCGGGCGGCCGCTTGCGACAGCTTCGCATCCAGCTCACGTTGCACCTGCTCGATCTTGCCAGTGCTGCTCGCGGCCGCCGCTGCGGCCTCGGACTGCAGCGCATCGAGCCGCGCCATGACATCTTGGAGAGCGGCAGCATTTTTCTGGGACTCGATTTGCCCGGCGCGTAGGGTTTCGACGCCTGCCTTCAACGCTTTGATGTCCTCAGCCATTTGGGGCAGGGCACTCCAATGCCCGGAGCCGCGCCAGCCTGCGGCAAATGCAAGACCAAGAACCGCAACAGCAAGCGCCGCGCGGGAGCCATGGGCGGTAAACGGCCCAAGCAATGCTGCCCTTTGCGGCGCTGTGTTAGCTCTCCCGGCCTCAGACGCGGCTTGCTTTCTGTCCTCTTGCGAGGGCTCGGCGGAGGGAAGGAGCGTGACGGCATCAAACCGCCCGGTTGAAACGGAGTCCGTTGCGGGAATTTCTGGCAGGGCCGCTCCGGTCCGCGCAAGCATGACGATCTTGGGGATCGCGAAACCCAAAATCGATTTAACGAAGCTCTGGCTTAGGCCGGTTTTCTCCGCGATCTTCTCAATCCCGGCTGGCCCGATCATCTGTCCGGCTTCCTGCCCTGTAAGCGGCACAGGATCCTGCCCGCTCAGCCAGGAAGCAACCTCGACGGAAAAACCTCCGGCCCTGAATTTCTCAAGCAAAGCATCGGCGCTGCCCGGTAATCCTAGGAGCGCAAATGCTTCCTGCACAAGCACGCCCGCTTTGGGCCCAAGACAATAGCGCGAGTCGAGTTCTTCAGTAAGCTCTTCAAACCCTGCCATTTTACGCTGTCTCCTGGCCGGAACATGCTGCTGGTTTGCGCGCTCAGAGTTTCCACTCTGCCTGCGGTTTGCAGCAAAAAGGCGCCCGCCTCAGCAAGCCACAAGCGGTCTTGCCCTTGCCTGCGGGCTTTGAAGCCCTACTCCATCTCCACAACCCGCCCTTCGTGAAGCGTCACCCGCCGGTCCATGCGGGCGGCAAGCTCCATGTTGTGCGTCGCCACGAGGGTAGCAAGCCCCGTTGCCCGGACGAGGGAGTCGAGCGCTTCGAACACATGATGCGCCGTCTTGGGGTCTAGATTTCCGGTCGGCTCGTCGGCGAGCAGGATGCCCGGGCCATTTGCAACGGCGCGGGCAATTGCAACCCGCTGCTGCTCGCCGCCCGAAAGCTCCGAAGGCCTGTGATCCTCCCGGCCCAAGAGCCCCAGATAGTGCAGCAGCTGCCGGGCGCGCTCCCGCGCCTCGTTGCGTGCAAGCCCCGCGATCATCTGCGGGAGCATGATGTTTTCGAGCGCCGAGAACTCCGGCAGCAGATGATGAAATTGATAGACAAAGCCAATCTCGCTGCGCCGGAGCGCTGTCCGGGCATCGTCGGGCATGGCAAGCGTAGCCTCGCCAGACACAAAGACTTCGCCGGCATCGGGCCTCTCCAGAAGCCCGGCGATATGCAGAAGGGTGGATTTTCCCGCTCCCGACGGTGCAACGAGCGCGACAGATTGCCCAGCCCAGAGCGAGAAGTCCGCGCCGCGCAGAACCTCAAGCGGTGCGCCGCCCTGGGCATAACGGCGTTCGATCTTGGCAAGACGAAGGGCGGGTGCCGCCATGGCTATTCGTACCGCAGAGCTTCGACGGGATCGAGCCTTGCCGCTCGCCAGGACGGGTAAAGCGTTGCAAGAAGGGAGATCGTGAGCGTCATGCCAACGACGGCGGCGACGTCGCCCGCATCCACGACCGATGGCAAGCGCGAGAGGAAATAGAGCTCTGCAGGAAAAATATTCGCGTTGAGAAGGCGGTTCAGAGCTTGGCGCAGCGTCTCGACATTGCTTGCGAGGATCACACCGAGAATGCAGCCGGCAAGCGTCCCCGCAACGCCAATCGAGGCGCCAGTAATGAGGAAAATCCGCATAACGCCGCCCTGCGTTGCCCCCATTGTGCGCAAAATCGCGATATCCCGTCCCTTGTCCTTGACGAGCATAATGAGCCCTGAGACGATGTTGAGCGCAGCAACAAGCACGATCAGTGTCAGGATGATGAACATCACATTGCGCTCGACATTCAAAGCATCGAAGAACGTCTTGTTGCGCTCGCGCCAATCGGTCATGAGCATCGGCCGCGTTACGGCCCGCTCGAGGCCCGCCTTGACGGCGTCAATATCCTCCGGCCTTGCGACAAAAAGCTCGAGAACGCTTGCTTCATTGTCCTTGTTGAAGAAGGCCTGCGCCTCGGGGAAAGGCATGAACACGAAGAGATTGTCAAACTCCGCCATGCCGATCTGAAAGATTGCGACGACGGGATAAACCTTGCTGCGCGGGGTGACGCCGAAGGGGGTTTGCGCGCCCTGCGCTGTCAAAATTTTCACCTTATCGCCAATCCTGAGGCCGAGATTCTCAGCAAGCCTTTGGCCGATGGCGACGCCTCCGGCGACATCAAAACCATCAAGCGTGCCGAGCCGTATGTTGCTTGCAATGCCCGGAAGCCGCTTGATATCGGCCTCTCTGACGCCGCGGACAAGGGCGAAGGCCATATTGGATGTCGAGGCTGCGGCCGGGCTTTCGATCATCGGAACGGCAAGCTCGACGCCAGGCACAGCTGCGACCTCTTTCACCACCGCATCGTAATCGGTGAATTGCGTATCGGCCGCCTGAAGAAAGATGTGCCCGTTGATGCCCACGATTTTTTCGAGAAGCTCCTTGTGAAAGCCATTCATCACCGACATGACGACGATCAAGGTCGCAACGCCAAGCATGATGCCGAGAAAGGAGAAAAGCGCGATGACCGAGACGAAGCTCGTCTTGCGCCGCGCGCGCAGATAGCGCAGCGCAATCATCCATTCGAAGGGCGCAAAGGGGCGTGTGCTTTTCGAGATTTCCATCATGCGCCTGCAAGCCGTGCAGCGGCCTCGGCCGGGGTGAGATTCTCGCGCGCGCCTGTGGCCCTTGTCTTTAGCTCGACCGCGCCTTCGGCGAGCCCCTTCGGGCCCACGATGACCTGATAGGGCAGCCCGATGAGATCAAGCCTTGCGAATTTGGCGCCCGGCCGCTCATCCGTATCGTCATAGAGCGCTTCGGCGCCAGCCTTGAGGAGCGCTCCATAGAGGCCCTCGCAGGCTTCATCGGTTGCTTTATCGCCGGGCTTGAGATTGGCGATTCCAACCTTGAAGGGCGCAACCGCCTCTGGCCAGATGATGCCATTATCATCATGGCTTGCCTCAATGACGGCGCCCACGAGGCGCGAGACGCCAACCCCATAGGATCCCCCCTGGAACGGCCTTTCGACGCCGTCGTGGCCGGTGATCATGGCCCGCATGGGCCGCGAGTATTTGTCACCGAAGTAAAACACTTGCCCAACCTCGATGCCGCGTGTTGCGATGCGCTTTCCAGGGGGGGTCTCGCGCTCGAACCTTTCCTCGTCATGGACATCGCCCGTTGCGGCATAAAGCCTCGTCCAGGCCTCGACGACTGGCGTGAGATCGCTATCGTAATCCGTCGTCTCGGGCGGAATGGGCAGATCGAGCACATCGGCATGGCAATAA